>NZ_MRWE01000015.1 GCF_002093665.1 Rouxiella badensis
ACCCTACGTATAGTAATAATCTATTGCATGAATTTAAAGGCAAAGACCAAAGCGTTCAATTGATTAAAATAAATAAAGACGTTCTCCTTAACGGCGCGACATCCTTCTTGTTCAACAACGATAATCAGCATCAGACTATAGAAATTAATAGAAGCACATTAAAAGAAGAGAGTGACGACATCAAGGTATGGCAAGGTCATTCTGTGGATGATAAAAGAACTGCGGTTTTTTCTATAAAAAATAACAAAGTAAGTGGTTTTGTTAAATTAAGTGATCATTCAGCTTATGAAATTCATCCGATATCAGAAGAGTTACATGCGCTGGTAAGAATCGAGACGGCGGGCGGTGATGAAAATGAATTTGACTATATCCAAGATGATAGCGTTGAGCCCGGTTTATGGGAGCACGATG
The DNA here is from genome assembly GCF_002093665.1 of Rouxiella badensis. Taxonomy (GTDB): domain Bacteria; phylum Pseudomonadota; class Gammaproteobacteria; order Enterobacterales; family Enterobacteriaceae; genus Rouxiella; species Rouxiella badensis. The sequence continues at coordinate 412 of NZ_MRWE01000015.1, forward strand.
AGCAATCCAGTAATGAGATCGCCAAAATAAGAGTGTTGTATGCTTATACCAATCAGTCGCGCTATAAATTTGGCAATAGTCCTGAATTGTATGCAAGCACATTAAATACCTCATTAAATTCAAGTCACGTAAGAAGTAATTCATTAGCTAGATTTGATGTGGCAGGCACGCTTGACACTAATGTAACTGAGACTAACATGAATAGTCTGCTTTCTAATATGAAAAATAAAAACACGCCCTTGGGTGCTGGAATAGCTCAAAAGCAAAAAGAAACCCAGGCAGATCTGATTGTTTTAATATCCGAACTCGGCGGAGGGCTGGCTTATAGGTCCGGAATGCATAGCGTGGTCAGTGCTAATCAGGCAATATCCAATAATACACTAGCGCATGAAATCGGCCATAATTTTGGACTTAATCATGGTGAAAAAGAACAAGGCATAACTGCCTATGCTAATGGTTATCGTGTTGCAGGTAAATTTAGTACTATTATGTCAAAACGTACAACGGGTGGTACAGCAATCAATTTCTTCTCGAACCCACAGTTGAAATTTAATGGCGACCCTATAGGTACAGTGAGCAGTAATGATGCAGTGCGCCTGATCAATGAAAGACGCTTTATTGTCGCTAACAACTTTCCTGACTGGGAAAATAAACATCCCCTTAACACAGGAATTTTACCCCCTCGTCAATTTTTTGAAGTTGTCCTGAAAGATATAAACAAAAATGAAAAATTAGTGCTTGATAAAGTAATCAGTAATCCGGGGGAATATAGCTGGCCTTATGAGGTCTCTATCGCAGTGAATGACTTTTTCCCAGCAGAGATCATTAGGGCTGGAGAGTTTCTCAAAGGGAGAATATCACCTGTTGTTGGTTCTGGTTATCGAAACAGCATATGGTTGAACCTTGGTAAGAAAGATGCCTATCATCTTGAAGTGAATCGCAAAACATATGCTCTATATAATGGTGTGAAGTGGTCAGACACCAGTAATATTAGCGGTGGTGATGGCCTTCCCGCTCACTCAACGGCAACGGCGATAGTTAAAAGTAAGTCAACCGGCAAGGTTGTCGAGCAATTTACCTTCACAAATCAGGGTGCTGATTTAAACAGTTATGGATGGCCCAGTAAACTGGCAGAGGTAATTAACAATAAGAAATCAAGCTATTTACGTGCAGGCGAAATGAAAGAAAGTGGTGATATTGAAATTATTAATGGTAGCGGCTACCGTAATAAATTATGGTTACCATTAAATAAAAAAAATGACCTAATCGTTGAATTAGCCATCAGTACAAATCAATAACTCTTTTTGAGGGTAATACGATAATCAGAAAGAAAAGATAACCTTGCCTCACCAGGGGCGAATTAATCTCCAGCAGTCAATATCGGGTACTGCTGGAGATTAATATTTATCCTTAGCGGATATGTTGCTTACCTTTGCTTATTTAGTGATGCAGCATTTCGTCGACAATCTGTGCTGCATCCAAATTAAGGCGGTAATAAGTCGGCCAGTTGTCCATCTCTTCCAGAAGCGCCTGCTGTGAAATATTTCCGATGAACATATGGAAATGACTGGAGCGACGCGGTGCAATAATGTGATCGCTGAACTGAACGTATTTGGGTGCCTTGCTGGTAGCGTCGTGGCATTCAAACAGATAGCGCACACCTTTCTTACCGGATGGGTAAGTTAAAATCTTGTGCCCGGCATAATCATATTTACAGGACGCAACCTGTTTACCGCGATGAAACTCTATAACGCCGTCCTCAATGCCAATGGTATCAACGTGGGTCGCATAGCCTTTGCGGTAATAGGCCTTAACTTCTGCAGGCGTTTTACCCTTATCCTGTTCGGCCTTCTTTTGGAAAACTGGGTCAAGTTCCCCGCTTAGCAGATACGGATAAACGGATTGCCACAGCCCATCCCAATCCTTAAGTACTCTGTCTTTCACATTTTTATCTTTAAAAATACCCATAGCCGCTTGCTCTTCCCCCGCTGTCATGGGCGCACCGTGTGAATGATTGCCGTGAGCAAAAGCATGACCACTTGCGATGAGCATTCCCAGAAATACTGCAACTTTTTGAAATTTAACCACGAAGACTGAATCCTTATCAACTTTGTAATGTAGTTATGTTATAACGTAACAATAAGTTTTATTCAACTCTACGTGCCCTACTTCTTCTAACACGCTACCAGAAACGCCGTTGTTAACCGCCCGTCATTTTTCTTTCATATTATTGTGTTAGGACGAAGTCAGCGTGGCTTTATAAAAAATAAACAAAGGTTAAACAAAACCCTCTCTTCGATTTAGCGCTTTATATAAACATTAAAAATACAACAACTAAGGACTATAGTTATTCTCGGCACGGGCGCAGTGATGGGTGGATTCAGTATGGCCATCTCGACCACGTGTTTAACCTGAGTGTTAACTGATGGGATTATTTAACCCGGAGAAAATATGACATTTTTGAACATACTGATTTTGGCAGTCATTCAGGGGCTAGCCGAACTGTTGCCCGTATCCAGTTCGGCTCACGTCATTATGGCAGAGAAAATTCTGGGGCTTGATCCCAGCGCGCCTGACATGACGTTGCTGTTGGTTATGCTACACACGGGTACCATGTTCGCCGTTATCGTTCATTTCTGGAAATCCTGGCGCGATACGTACTTTAGCTCTGGCGCCGCCTTTAAACGTAACGCCCTGCACATCATTCTGGCTACTATGATGACCGGTGTTGTAGGGCTGACGTTGCAGCATATCATCAAGGTGTTTTACGCCGGCAATGCTTCTACCTTTGAAATCGAATCATTGTTTAGCAACAGCAAGCTGATTGCTTCGGGGCTTGTGGCTGCAGGCATACTGATCATTGTCTCTTCAAGAATCAAAGAAAGTCATGCCACAAACCTTTCCCCTTTTCAATCGTTAACCATTGGTATCGTTCAAGGTCTTTGCCTGCCTTTCCGTGGGTTCTCACGCTCAGGCGCAACAATTTCCACCGCATTATCCCTCGGTGTTGCGCGTAAAACGGCTGAAGAGTTCAGCTTTGCCTTGGCCGTTGTTTTGACGCCAGTTGTTATCATTAAAGAAGTCGTCCGTGTGTTCCACGATAATGCCGCAACTCATGCTTCATTGACCCTGTCTTCAATCCTCTTGCCAAGTTTGTTGGGAATGGTTTTCAGCTTTATTGCTGGTTTACTGGCACTGCGCTGGCTTGCGGGCTGGCTTGAGCACGGTAAATGGCATCTTTTTGGGGGTTACTGTATTTTTGCCGCCTGCGTTGTTCTCTGGATTGGTTAACAATCTCTGCTGCACTGCTTAAAACTCATCATCCTGGCTCCCTTTACGGGAGCCTGTCAGGAAACTCTGTTCACCCTGCCCTTATTCCTTTTTTTCATAAGCTTATCCTATGGCTTGTTTACAATAGTTTGTGTTGACTATTTCGCCATGATGAAGAGATTTCACTACATATCAATGGCTAACGCCTTGGCAACCTCTGTATAGTAATGTCGCCGTAATATTGTTTTATAAGTTTTAATTATTAAGAGAAGCGTATTTATGAAGAAATTGCTGTTGTCCGCTCTGATCGCCACCTCTGTCTTGATGCTGTCCGCTTGTAAACAAGGTGATGATAATAAAGTAAAAGTTGCCATCAATACCGGTCCCGATCAGGCAATTTGGCAGGAAGTGCAGAAAGTTGCCAAAGAGAAATATAATCTTGACGTTGAGGTCATTCCTTTCAACGACTATGTTCTGCCGAACGAATCTCTGAACAGCAAGGACGTTGATGCCAACGCCTTCCAAAGCCTGCCTTATCTCGAAGCGCAGTCTAAAGAGCGCGGCTATCACTTCGCTATCCTGACCAAAACCTTTATTTTCCCGATTGCGGCTTACTCGAAGAAAATTAAAAACGTTAAAGACCTGCCGGATGGCGCAACGGTGACTATCTCTAACGAAGCGACTACGCTGGGCCGCAGCCTGCTGCTGCTCCAGGCACAAGGTTTAATCAAGCTGAAAGCTGGCGTAGGCTACTTGCCAACGACGCTGGACATCATCGACAATCCGAAAAAACTGAATATTGTTGAGGTGGATACGCCGCAGCTGACGCGTACTCTGGACGATCCTAACGTCACTCTGTCTATCATCAACACCAACTTCTCCTCACAGGTGGGTCTGTCTCCACGCCGTAACGGCCTGTTTATGGAAGACGCGGCGTCTCCATATGTCAACGCACTGGTTTCTCGTGAAGACAACAAAGACAGCAAAAAAATGCAGGAACTGAAAGAAGCTTTCCAGACTCCAGAAGTCGCGGAAAAAGCCGAAGAAGTGTATAAAGGCGATGCCATCAAGGCCTGGTAATGACGCCTTGATGCATCATCCGGTAGTCAGGGCTTTGGCTCTGCTACCGGATTTTTTTGCCTATAAAACAGGCGTCGCTACGTGAATTCTGAAAAATCCTGGCCTCTATGAGGCACAGATTTTACTGAGCGTTGCCGCTAAACGCCCTATTACGGTTCATTTTCTGGTGAGGTTGAGCCTCGTAAGGCTTCCGCTATGAAAAATTTATTCAATACAGGATTGAAGGTTTAATTCGAGCGCAAATGAATAGATTTCTCAACGTGATCTGACATAAATTTGCCCTGGTTAATTAAATGTTTAATGAGGGAGAACATATGTTTTTAGAGGTAGTCAGGCAGCTTTCTCTTTTGGTATGCAGAAATGCTGTTCCAGATGGAAATGTGAATCAGTCAAATTTTGCCAGAAAAATGTTGAATATAGCCAATACCGTTTTGCAGCCCTGCACTGTATATGCCGCAAAGGAACATACACCCTCCCTACCTTGGCAATATGGTTTTTCCTATAGGGACTCTTCTGGTCTCAATAAGCAATATGTTTCAGGGGAGACCCGCCTCATAGAGGCAAAATATACGCCGTTTGAATCAGATATTATTAATCATTTAACCGGCAACAAGAGCCATGAAAAGGTGAAAATTAGAGTAACATCCAGCGCAGTTAAGGTTCCAATGGACGGAATGGATGGCAATACTTATCTGGTCAGAAGTGATTTCGTGCACTACAGAGGCCCGGGAGGTCAGGTAACAATACTGCCCAATGGAGACGTTGATACGTCTGATGATCAACATATGAAACGAAATATGCTGCCGGGTATGCAAAGAAAAGCCGGCGATTTTGCAGTTTATGAAATTCCTGAAGAAAAAATGTCCCAGAGAAAGCGTGGTGAATTTTCCTCTTTTTCCTTATTACGAGAATACTAAGGGTAATCACCTCTAATCGCTATCAAGCTTTTCATTATTAAGTACAGATCCTACGCTAAGTACGAATACCGTAGGTGAAGTTTCATCGCTTTATTTAAGGGCTATTGAATGTTGTAACTAATTAAAGGTTATAAAAGAGGCTCCATCAAGGAGCCTTCATCTTATGCCCTAAGTTCATAATAAATATCGAATTCATCCTCATGCGTTTTGATAAACCCATGATTGATGTAGAACCGGTTAGACCGACTTCCACGTAATGCACCCAACCGCAGAGGCAATGTGCGCTCTCTTGCCGTCTTGATGACCTGTTCGATAGCCGCTCTGCCCAGTTGATGATTTTGATAATCAGGATGAATGTACAAATGATCCAAATAGAGATGGTCCATTTTATCCGTGATGACAAAGAATCCCGCTAGACTGCCCTGACTTTCAATTTTGAAGGTGTTCATCGGCAAGAATGTATCAAGAAAACGGTTTCTGACTCGTTGTTCATCAAACCGCCCGACGGCTTCCAGGCTAGGCCTCATTGCTGCTGCCCGTATTTCAGCAAGCCGCTCTCCGTCCTCCTGCTCTGCCATTTTAAAATCCATATCAGCACCCTCACCCTATTTCGAATAACCTTCCTATAACAGTCTGATCATTATGGCAAGCGTGCCGACATTTGTCAGGCTAGCTTATTATTGGCTCCTGAGATCGTTACCCTTTTCATCCTCGGTTTCAGTCTCAATGAAAAATGAGTGAATGAGCATTCCCCTTGCTCTTTTAACTCCCTGAATAGAATCATTAAAAAAAACTTACAAAATTCTAACATCAATCAAACATAACTTCTCTGGCACTGATTACACTTATCTTTTACGGGGTGATTTTACGCAATCCCTCAATGCTTATCCTGCCCAGGAGTTTTCATGACTAAACAAAGACGTTCGGTTCCCGGCGTTCACCCCTATGACGGCCCGGCGGGCGGTTGGGGTGCACTGAAAGCCACGGCGATTGCGGTCCGCACTCAGATGGATAACCTGACCGCGCCAGCAACCTTGCTGCGCACCAACCAGCCGGACGGATTCGACTGCCCCGGCTGCGCATGGCCAGACAAAGAAAAAAACTCGACCTTCCAGTTCTGTGAAAACGGCGCCAAGGCGGTCACCTGGGAGGCCACCAGCAAACGCGTCACGCCAGAATTTTTGGCGGCAAACAACGTGACCTCGCTACTGCAGAAATCAGACTTCGAGCTTGAGGGCTACGGACGATTAACCCACCCGCTGGTTTATAATAAGGAAACGGATACGCTACAGCCGGTTGAATGGGAAACCGCCTTTAGCCGCATTGCAGAAATCTTGCAAAACGTTGACTCGCCCGATGAAGTTGAATTCTATACTTCCGGCCGCGCCTCAAATGAAGCCGCGTATTTGTTCCAGCTGTTTGCCCGCGAGTTTGGCACCAACAACTTCCCCGACTGTTCCAACATGTGTCATGAGGCCACCAGCGTCGGCCTGCCGCAGTCTATTGGTATCGGTAAAGGGACCGTTTCACTGGACGATTTCGATGACACCGAGCTCATTATCTCCATTGGCCACAACCCCGGCACCAACCATCCCCGTATGATGGGGACGCTGCACGAAGTTGCGCGCCGCAACGTCCCTATCATAGTCTTTAATCCGCTGCGTGAGCGCGCCCTGGAGCGTTTTGCCGATCCACAGAACGTCATCGAGATGGCAACCTACACCTCCACCAACATTGCTTCGACCTACTATCAGGTAAAAGCGGGCGGTGACGCAGCCGCGCTGAAAGGCATCATGAAAGCACTGCTCGAGCTGAACGCTTCTGAGGGTAACCTGCTGGACAACGATTTTATTGCCGAACATACCCAGGGATTCGAGGTGTTTGCCGCAGATATGGCCTCAACATCCTGGGATGATATCGAGAAAGAGTCCGGCCTGACACGCGAAAGTCTTACACAGGTTGCCACGCTCTATGCCAAATCAAAGGCCACGATCGTCACTTACGGCATGGGCGTGACTCAGCACAACAAAGGGACCGCCAACGTTCGCCTGATTGCCGATCTTCTGTTGTTACGCGGTAACTTCGGTAAACCGGGTGCGGGGATATGCCCTCTGCGCGGGCATTCGAACGTGCAGGGAAACCGTACGGTCGGCATTACTGAAAAACCGTCGGCCGCCTTCCTGGAAAATCTCGAGAAGGTGTTTGGCTTTGTGCCGCCGAAAGAGCATGGTCACGACGCAGTAAAAGCGATGGAAGCCATGGCCGAGGGTAGATCCAAAGCACTGATTTGTCTGGGCGGTAACTTTGCTGTCGCGTTGCCGGATCCTGAGAAATGTTTCCCGGCAATGAAAGCCTTAGACCTGAGCGTTCACGTGGGAACCAAACTCAACCGCTCGCATCTTCTGGTTGCTAAGGAAACCTATGTGTTCCCCTGCTTGGGTCGTACCGAATTGGACCTACAGGCCAGTGGTCGCCAGGCGATTACCGTCGAGGACTCGATGTCAATGGTCCATGCCTCCTCGGGTAAGTTGAAACCCGCTTCAGAGTTTTTACTTTCTGAGCCGGATATCGTCGGTCGTATGGCGAAGGCAACAATCCCTCATACCAAGGTGCCTTGGATGGAGCTGGTTGCCGACTACAGCATAATTCGAGACCTGATTGAGAAAACTATTCCGGGCTTTGATAAATACAATGAGCGGATAGCTATCCCCGGTGGATTCCGTATGCCGCTGCCGCCTACCGAGCGTAAATGGCCTACCCCGACCGGCAAGGCGATATTCTCGGTGTTCGACGGCGTTACCGAAGATCTGGTCGTTGAAGGAGAAGACGTGTTGCGCATGATTACCCTACGCAGTCATGACCAATACAACACCACGATATATGCGCTCGACGACCGTTATCGCGGCGTGTTTGGCCGTCGCGATATTCTGTTTATGAGCGACACCGACCTTGAGAAGCGCGGGCTGGAGCACGGTGACCTGGTGGATATCGAAACCGCAGTACAAGGCAGTAAGCTGCGTCTGGAGAACATTACGGTGATCGCCTATAACATCTCGGAAGGTTCAGTGGGGGCCTATTATCCTGAGGCCAATGTATTGATCCCGCTTGACTATATCGATAAGGAAAGCGGCACGCCTTCCTATAAGTCCTTACCTGTCAGAGTCGTTAAACACGCGGTTACCGCTTAATTTCCTCCTCATCAAAATGCCGCTACTTGGCGGCATTTTCTCCCCCTTTTTTATTAGAATCCACATAACAATAGCCATTTTAAGCATTTGTAGTTAATGCGTGAGCAGATAATAATCCTTTGATTAGCAAACGTTAATTCATTGGAGAAATCATGGGCGATGTCATGATTAATGTCAGCGGGCTTAACAAAAGTTTTCATCAATTCGCCGCACTGTCAGACGTTAATTTCACCATTAAGCGCAGCGAAGTGGTATCTGTTATTGGGCCTTCCGGATCCGGTAAATCGACGCTTCTGCGTTCATTAAATCTGTTGGTAAAACCAGACAGCGGAATTATTCAGATTGGCGGCCAGCAAATAAATGCCGACGCACTGCATCACCGTCAAATTGCCGACTTCCGTCGTCAGACCTCGATGGTATTTCAACACTACAACCTGTTTAAAAATAAGACCGCGCTGGAGAACATCACCGAAGTGTTGATTTGTACCCAGCGTCTGCCTAAGTCTCAGGCACGCGAGCGTGGCATGGCGTTGCTCTCACAGGTGGGACTGGCCCACAAGGCCGATGCCTACCCTTCTACGCTCTCCGGCGGGCAGCAACAGCGCGTTGGCATTGCCAGAGCGTTGAGCGTCAATCCTCAGGTGATTCTGTTTGACGAGCCAACCTCTTCTCTTGACCCGGAAATGCGACGCGAAATTCTTAACCTGATTGCTGGTCTGGCAGACAAAAATCTAACCATGATGATTGTGACCCACGAGATGAGTTTTGCGCGCGACGTGTCTGACCGCATCTTCTTTATGGAGCAAGGAAAGATTATCGAACAGGGCAAGCCGAGCCAGATACTCAGCGCACCGCTCGAGAATCGTACCCGCACTTTCCTGCATGACTTCGCATGACTTTATTCTTCGCCAACGGAACGCCACACCATGAATTTTGACGTCAAATATATGCTGAGCATTATTCCCCATATCCTCAGCTATCTTCCCGTTACCCTGCTTATTTCCTTACTGTCTATTTTACTCGCCACCGCGTTGGGGATCATTTTTGCCCTGCTACTGCGCGCGGGTAAAGGTGCCGCAGGCTTTGCACATCTGTATATCTCCTTCTTTCGCGGTACTCCGGTGTTAGTGCAGTTGTTAATTATCTATTTTGGCTTACCGCAGATATTTCCCGCCCTTAACTCCATGAGCGCGATGAATGCGGTGATCCTCGGGCTTAGCCTGAATACTTCCGCTTATCTGGCCGAAATTTTCCGTGCCGCGATTGATTCCGTTGATAAAGGTCAGCTTGAAGCGTCGCTTGCCTCAGGCCTTAGCCTATTCCAAGCCTCATGGCGCATCTTGTTACCTCAGGCCTGCCGTAACGCCATTCCCGCCACCGGCAACGTCTATATTGGCTTGATCAAGAACTCCTCGCTGGCCTTCACCTTAGGCGTAAGCGAACTGCTGGCTGCAGGAAAGCTTGCCGCCACCGAATCACTTAAATACTTCGAGGCCTATTTTGCAGTCGGCCTTATCTACTGGGGATTGACCATTATTCTTAGCGAATTACAGCGTCGTCTCGAAAAACAAATTAATAAACCTTACGTCAACTAATAAAAGGGACCCACCATGAGGCTGTTAACACTGGCGCTGCTTGCCTGCTCGATCCTGACGCTGAACGGATGCGATAAGTCCTCCGGCCAGGCCGATGACCCACCCGTGCTGCGTGTAGGCACCTCGCCAGACGGATACCCGCATTACTTTATCGAGAATGGGATCGCGAAAGGCTTTAGCGTTGATATTCTCAACGCCGTCGCCGATAAGATTCACTATAAAATTCAGTGGGTCACTTCTGACTGGGTCGGCGTGCTCGGTTCACTTGAGACCGGCAAGGTAGACACCGTGGGCAACTTTGCCGATACCCCAGAGCGTCGTCAGAAATATGACTTTAGCGTGCCGTATTATTACAGCGCAGCGCAGTTGGCGGTCAGCAAAAATAACCAGAGCATCCACGGGCTTGAGGACATGAAAGGCAGAACTGTTGCCGCCGATCTCGGATCCAATTATGCCAAAGTATTGAAAGAGTTTGATCCGCAAAACCAGATAAATCTGGTGACCTTCGAGGGGCAAGACGTGATTTTCAACGCCGTTGCACAGGGTAAGGTTGACGCTTACGTGTCCGGACAGGTGATTTTACTCGGGCAAATCAAGCACAAGCATTTGCCGCTCAAGGTGGTGGGTGCGCCCTTTGGTGTGAAACAGGTGGCATTGCCTTTCAAAAAGAACGCGCGCGGTGAAGACTTGCGTAAAAAGGTCAATCTCGCACTCGAGCAGCTGCGCGCTGACGGTACGTTAAAGAAGATATCCGAGAAGTGGTTTGACACCGACTTGAGTATTAACCCTACCGCTACTCCATCAACCCAGACTGTGACGCCGGTAAAAGGATAATCCTCATGTCTTCAATGCATCTCGCGCTGTTTCTCGACCCTACCGGCTGCCACTATTCCGGCTGGCGTATTCCCGCAGCGAATCCCGTTCCGGCCGCCTCAGAATGGTCGGTACTTAAGGCCTTGACCCTCAAGGCCGAGGCCGCCAAGTTTGATATGGTATTTATGGCTGACAAACTGTCGATTGACGATATCTACAACGACAGTTTTAACGATGCGGTGCAGTACCGTATTACCGAGCGGCCAGAGCCATTTTCCGTGCTGTCTGCGCTTGGCGCGGTGACGGAGAAAATTGGCCTGGCGGGCACGGTATCCAGCTCCTTTATTCAGCCGTTTGCCGCCGCAAGAACCTTGGCCACGCTGGACCACTTAACGGGCGGTCGCGCGGCCTGGAACGTGGTGACCTCAACCAGTGACGCCGAGGCGCGCAATTTTGGGCAAACGCTGCTGAGCCACGAGCAACGCTATCTCAAGGCCGAAGCCTTCATTCACGCCGTCCGCACGCTGTGGGATACCTGGGACGATAATGCCATCCTCGCCGATCGAAAAAGTGGCGTGTATGCAGACGGGTCCCGTATTCGCTATGCCGATATTGATAACGACTGGTTCAAGGTGAAAGGTCCGCTTAACGTACCACGCTCGCCGCAGGGGCATCCGGTGACCATTCAGGCAGGCGGGTCGGGGCCATTTACCGCCCTTGCCGCACGCGAGGCAGACGCCATCTTTGCCGCCGAGAAATCCGACCTTGCCTCTGCCCAGAAATACTATGCCGACCTTAAGTCACGAGTAGTTGAACACGGACGCGCCGCAGACAGCCTGAAGGTATTACCGGGTTTACAGCCCATCGTAGGCGATACCCAGAAGGAAGCGGATGAGATTCTGGCCGAGCTGACCCAGCTGCATCATCCCCTTGCCACGCTCACTCACTTGTCAAACACCATGAACTATGACTGGGGCCAGCATCATCTCGACGATTTGGTGCCGGACATCGCCGCCCTGCTTGGTCGCCGTGAACGCTTTGAACCGATGCTTAATCACGCCCGCAATAATGGCATGACGCTGCGAGATTTCGCCAAATGGGTCGCGCGCTCGGGTTTTATTGTTGCAGGCACCGCCGATTCTCTGGCCGAGCGTATGACGACCTGGTACCGCGAACGGGCGGTAGACGGCTTTGTCATCATGCCGCCGTTTGTGCCCGCCGCGTCGGACGCGTTCTTCAGCAAAGTGGTTCCCCTGCTTCAGGAAAGAGGCGTGTTTCGCAGAGAATACACCGCCGATACCCTGCGCGGACACTTAGGGCTTGAGCGTCCTACGCCTCGGGTAAATCGATAATAACCCGTGTGCCAAAGCTGCCGCGCTCCACGGTTTATGGAACCGGCGTCATTAATGCAAAAAGCCTTACAGGAGAATGACCTGTGGAGAGCTTCTCATATCGCACAGGCGACAGAAATTCTGTATAAAAATATCCCTGACTCGGTGAGCCGCCAACATCTGCTCAGCGCGCTGAATGCCAGATCCTGGGATTACGCTCGCGGATGACGTATTGCTCAAGGAACAGCAGATTGAGGCCACCGATCTGTTTAAGGCGGATTTTTTAGAAAAAATTATCTATTTTCACTAAGGACAACCTGTGAAAGCACTGTTTAAAAAAGCCCTGTTAGCGGCGCTGCTGGCGACCTCCGTGTCCGCGCAGGCTGAAGACCTCCAGCTGCGCATCGCCTATCTGCGCGGCCCTACCGATCTCGCGCTGGCTAAAGAAAACGGCAGCCTCGACCGTGCGCTCGCCAAAGAGCATGTAAAAGTTAAATGGCTTGGCCCCTTTGCAGCGGCGGCTCCCGCCTATGAGGCCTTGAATGCAGGTGCACTCGACGTGACGACCGGCAGCTCTACCGCCTTTGTGACCGCCATAGCCGCCGGTTCACCTCTCATGTTCTTCGCCTACCAGGCCATGCCCGCAGACGGTGAAGGGATTGTGGTTCGCGATGACTCGCCGATTAAGACAATCCAGGACCTGAAAGGAAAAAAGGTGGCGGTCAATAAAGGCGGCACCGGGGAATATCTGCTCTCGCGCGCGCTGCAAACGGCGGGCATCCCGGAGAACGCAGTGCAGAAGGAGTATCTCAGCCCGGCAGATACCGGCACCGCCTTCGTGGGAGGACACGTCGATGCCTGGGCAATCTGGGACCCGTACCTGACGCTGGCGCGCAAGGACTATCAGGGGCGATTGCTGATCAACGGACATAATTTAGGATCGGAAAACGCCGCCGGGTATTTCGTCAGCCAGGCCTTTTATCAGCAGCATCCGCAGGTCATTAAAACGGTTTATGCCGTATTGCAGCAGCAGAATGCCTGGGCAAAAGCGCATCCTCACGAGGCAGGCGCAATTTGGGCGCAGCAGATGGGGCCGATTGGAAAAGGATTGGGTGACGGACTGGGCGAGGTTAATACCGTGCCCGTCACGCCGATAGGCGACATCGAGAAGCAGCATATCCGCAATATCGCACAGTGGTATCTTAAACAGGGGCTTATCAAACAAATCCCTGATATTGATGCACACGTGATTGATATTACGCGTTAGTCCCTTTTGCTCCCGCCTCCCTTTTACGCTGACAGGGGCGTGAAATGGCGGCAATAAAAAAGGATTCAAAATAAAGACACGAATATCCTTACTTTTGAACCCTCAATAATTGCTATCGTCATGTCATTATCTGAACGTTAATGATTTTAAGGTGACTCTCTAAGGCTACTGAGGGTGTCAGTACCGCTGCCAAAAAGAGTTAACCGCAGAAATGCGCAGAGATAAAACAATATTTTGAGCTTTGAATAGCGAGATTAGCGATATTGCCTCGCCCACCTAATAAGCTGCCGGGAGCAAGTGTTGGCGCATCTTACGAGTGACTGCCACCAGCTGATGCAAACCCGATTCAACCTCTGCGGCAGCTGACTCTTCCGGGAAACGCATCAGGGCCAACAGCAGCGTATTTTCCTCATCCGCCGCTAATGTCACCGGGCTGGCATAATTTAACTGGAGTGCACGATGCAGGATTGCCACGTCCGTAGGAAGCGCGCCCACCGGGCAACACATTTCCAGCGTTTCACCCGACTCGTTAAAATACACGGTCAGATCGTTATCAATCACCAAAGCCGGGTCGTCGCCGTCAATCTCCAGCCCAAGCGCGTCATAAAGACGGTATATAATATTTAGCATCTTCGGTATCACCCTTAAACGAGTTTTGACAGGCCTTGGGTCTCTTTCCAAACCTGGTGGTCACCGACTCGCGCATCGTAGGACAAATTGATAGCGCTGAGCGGGATGTTTTTTAACACTTTATTGCCCGAGGCGCTGGTGTTCTGCGCCTGAATCTCATGATTACCGCCACCGATCAGCACCTGCTGAAAGATCTTTTTGTTATTCGCGTCGAGAGGTTTTCCCGGTTGACTCAACGGTTGTCCCTGATGATGGCTTATCGCCTCGCGTTTTATTTCAGCGTCCAGCATACCGGTTCTGTCCTTACCGCTCTTGCAGTTCCAGCAGGGTACGGCACCAATTTCATACGCCAGCATCGCGATACGCTGCGGCGCTTTATAAGGTTCACCGCTATCACGATGGTGCGCGTTATTGGCCATGATCTGCTGAAGCTGCTGGGTCAGTTCAAGCACTTTTGCGGCATTTGCAGGATTGCTTTTAAGGTACGCGCCCACCATGCCGCCCGGCGGCGCACCGGTTTTTGCATTACCGCCTATCAACTGCTCAAGCGCCTTAGCATTGTGTTTATCTGATGCAGACCAGCCCATACCAAACTTGAGGGCTAACTCGTTAACGCCGAAGTTGAACGCCGCCACCCCCAGATTGACTTTTACTTCCTGCAGCTTGCCATTTTCCCCGCGAATGGAAAGACTGACCGGTGACGTTTTACTTAACGCCTGCCAGGCATTCATTTGGTCATCCAGCATAGTGTCTTCGTGTATTATCTTCGTCGCCGTCACCAACGCGGTGGAGACAATTTGCAGAGGCACCGTTTGCCCCGCCAGTGCACTTTTCAGTAACTCAGGTTTAGCGTAAAGGGCCGCCGTTGCGACCTCTTTTGCCCGCGCGAGTGCCCCGGCCTGACGCGTAGGATCGGATTTTTTCATCCCGAAAGGGGAAAGAATGGCGTGCCGCAGCCCTTTGAACAACGTCACCGGCTTTCCCTCTTTGTCGGGGACCGAGATTTCGGAAGACCAGAGATTGACCGCGTGCTTCGCCTCGGAGGTCGATGAGCTACAGACGCCTTTTCCCGCATAACTTTGCACAAAGATATCATCGGCGCCTAATTTCATATTCGACGCGGGCACCAGCGTGCAGGCGTAATGAGATTGATTGTGTGAGACCGTATTATTAAGCGTATTCCACGCCTTGTCATTGCGCAGTTGTGTTCCAGCTTGCGCAAACTGATGCCGAATAATTTTCACCGATTCCTTTAGAGAAATTTTATTTTTACTCGCGTGCTTTACGGCAATGTGCTTAATTAAATGGCCACTGAGTTTCTTGATGCTACTTCTTTCCTGCTTAGTCGAGGCTCTTTCTGCATTATCCGAAGTGTTTAACAGCACGGGCAGAGATAACAAACCGCGCTTGTCCAGTTTTAAATTATCCATAACAAACTCCGCACTATTCAGCTTGCCCTGTTCTATTTCTTTTAATGCGCCAAATGAACGGGCAGCACCTTGAGGTATCTCTCCCCCCGGTGCTTTTTCTGGTCCTTTTTGCTCATCCTTAGGCGGTGATTTTTCATATTTCACCAACATCAGCGTCGCTGACTTTGCACCCGCATCCGGCTGTAGAGCCTCAAGGCTATAAGAACGAACAGGAAAGTGGATTGAGGACAACATCAGGGTACTTCCTTGTAATAAAAAGAGCCGGTCGCATCAGTGCGACGACGGTATCAATACGGATCATCATAAAGCCTGGGGGAAATGCTTCTATCGAAATTCAGCAGAAAATTACGGATTTAGAACATCAGGTCGGCATCTAAAAACAGGGCTAAATAACGACTCAAAATACGGGGATTATGGCTAAGTCATTTCCCTTCATTATTAAGCAACTAAAGTGATTTTACATCGCACTTCCCCTCCCTTAATAATCGTTCCGCAATGCTTTCTGAGGGCGCTCAATGATTTCACTATTGCCTTCAATATTATGACTCCGATGGGAAAACGATGAAAATGTCTAAAAATATTCACGCGCTGTCTGCACTCACCTTGCTTATTATCTCCGCAGCCCAACCTCTGCATGCCGCAGAACAGCCGCAAAAAGGCGGGGACTTGACCTGGGGCGTGGAAACAGAACCCAGCACGCTTAACCCGCAGCTTAATGGTCAGGATAAAACCGAGCTGCTGCTGCGCGCGTCCTACGAGTCCTTACTGGCCCGCAAACCTGACGGCAGCTATATTCCATGGCTGGCATCCGCCTACAGCGTGTCTGACGACGGAAAAACCTATACCTTCACCCTGCGTGACGACGTAAAGTTCTCCAACGGCGAGAAATTTGACGCCAATGCCGTTGCCGAGAACTTCCGCCATCTTCAGGACCCCGCTTACACCGCTGGCTCCGGGCTGTCGGTGTTTGGCGCACGTATTGCCAACATCGCGACGCCGAATGACCATACCGTTGTCGTGACCCTGAAAGACGTTTATAGCCCTTTCCTGTCTTTCGCCACCAGCCTGAAGCTTATTTCACCTTCATCATGGAAATCCGCACAGCTGAAAGCCGGTGGCACCGAGATTATCGGCACCGGTCCGTTCATTCTGAAAAAATATGAGAAGGGTCAGCAGATCGAGTTTGTCCGCAACCCAGACTATCACTGGGCGTCCGCCAACGCCGCGCATCAGGGCCCGGCTTATCTCAACAGCGTTACCTATCGTTTCCTGCCAGAGTCATCGGTTCGTACCGGTGCACTGCTGTCGGGTCAGGTTGACGTCATCGAAGGCATTTCCGGCAATGACGCCAGTGAATTTAAAAATAACCCGGATTACACCTACCAGCATGCGCTTAACACCGGAACTCCTTACTCGCTGTTCCTGAACGTTAAATATGGATCTACACAAGAGCTCAAGGTGCGCCAGGCGTTGGTACAAGGGCTCGATATCGGCCCAATTTTACAATCGATTTATCGCGGACAGCGTACCCGGACATGGGGAATCACCTCGCCTATCGATCCCTTCTACGACAGCAGCCTGGAAGGGAAATACGGCAACAATCCGCAGCTGGCCAACAAACTGCTGGATGAAGCAGGCTGGTCCACCAAGGGCAGCGACGGTATCCGCACCAAAGACGGCCAACCGCTGACCATAGACATCGTGCAATCTCAGGCCACGGTTCGCGACCAACGTGACGTGTTGCTGCAAGCGCTTCAGGCGCAGGCACGACAGAAGCTGGGCGTTTATCTGAAGATTCGCTATGTCGACTCCGGCACCTACGCGGAAGTGCGTAACAACGGTAAGTTCGGCTCGATTGCCAACTCCAACACCCCGACCGACGGCGTCGATATTGAAAACCACTATCTGCCAATCAATGCCGGGGGAGCCATCAACTATAGCCGTACCGATGCCCCCGAAATTCTTCCGCTGCTCAAGGGGGCATGGCAGACGCAGGACACCGCCAAACGCAAGGCCTTCTATGCCCAGTTACAGAATATCGCCATTTTGCAGCAGGCGCTGGCTGTCCCGCTATATGAGCCGGAAGACCAGATTGCGGCGGCGACCTACGTTCACGGCGTGGGTTTCCGCCCGTTTAAGCAGATGCCGGAAAACACCTATGACGTCTGGCTGAGCAAGCATTAATCGGTCATCAACAGAACAAGCGCGAGGAGTTACATCATGTCAGTTGACAGCACCTTCACTTCACAGCGGGGAACCGGGCGTAAAGCCTCCGGATCGTCGTTACTGCTGGGCCGAATCGTCAGGCGGATATTGAGCGGCGCACTGGTGCTGTGGGCCGCGGTGACGCTGTCTTTCATCAGCGTGTACCTGGCCCCTGGGGATATCGTCAGCCTGCTGATTGGTGAACAGGTGCGTACGCCGGCAATTGAAGCGGCAATTCGCGCAGAATGGGGGCTGGATAAGCCCCTGTATAGTCAATATCTGAGCTATCTGTGGCGTATCCTGCACGGCGATTTTGGCCGCTCCTATCTGCTCAATACCGACGTCACCGGGCTGGTGCTCAACCAGCTGTGGCCGACGCTGAAGCTGACCGGTCTTGCCTTAGTAATTAGCGTTGTCTTTGCCGTGCTCATGGCGGTAGCAACCGCTCATCGCCGCTGGGGTCGTCGTATTGCCGGTTCCGTCGAGCTGCTGCTTGCTTCAACCCCTTCATTCTGGTTGGGGATCGTGCTGCTGTTTGTCTTTAGCTTTACGCTGCGCTGGTTCCCTGTCGCGGGCGATCGCGGTTTTTCATCGCTGGTATTGCCTGCGCTTTCGCTTGGGCTGGCACAGGGCGCGGTTATCGCCCAGGTACTTCGACGCGGGCTGGAAGACGCATTGGACGAACCCTTTGCCCTCACGCTGCGCGCCTGGGGGATCGGCAATATCACTATTCGCCTGCGTCATGCGCTGCGCCACGCGGCGCTGCCTGCCGTCACTCTGACCGGTTGGTTAATTGGCGGCTTGCTGAGCGGTGCCGTGATTACCGAACAGGTGTTTGGTCGTCCGGGGCTTGGAAAAATTACCGTCGATGCGGTGCTCGGCAAAGATCTGCCGGTAGTGCTCGCGGTCGCCATTTTCTCGGCTTTTGTTTACGTGGTGATGAGCACTTTGGTCGATATTCTTTATCTGCTAATAGACCCCCGCCTTCGCGACGCGCCCGTCTCGACCGAGGAAACGCCATGAGCCAAATATTTATCGCATCCGGCGTCAAACGCCGTTATTCCCTCGGTTACGGGCTGGCGGCATTTTATCTGCTGCTGGTGTTTATCGCCGTGCTGTTTCCGGGACATATCAGCCACTACGATCCGCTTAACGCCGACCCACTCAACGCGATGTTGCCCTCTTCTTGGCAGCACTGGCTGGGCACCGACCAATTGGGCCGTGACGTACTGACCCGCATCATCTACGGCAGTCGTTATTCCCTGCTGATTAGCCTGGCGGCGATGGCCATCGCCGTCAGCATCGGTAGCCTGCTCGGCCTGCTCGCCGGGCTGGCAAAAGGACCGCTGGACGAGTTTATTAGCCGCGCCGTTGATGTGATTTCGGCATTTCCTGACCTGCTGCTGGCACTGATGCTGATTGCCTTTACCGGGCCCGGTACCGTCAACCTTATCTTTGCGCTTGGCGTCGCTTCGGTACCGCGTTTTACCCGCGTGGTTAGGGCGCAAACCTTCCAGGTGATGTCCTCGGGCTACGTTGAACAGGCTAAAACCTTCGGTCTTAAGCGCCACGTGCTCATCTGGCGCCACGTGTTGCCGCACGCGATTGCCCACGTGCCGGCTCTGGCAACGCTGGGACTGGGTACAGCCATTATCGGTACCGCAGGCCTGAGTTTCTTAGGGATGGGGCCACAGCCACCGACCGCCGAATGGGGGCTGATGCTGGCCGAAGGACGAAATTATCTGCGCAATGCCTGGTGGATAGGCGCGTGGCCGGGCGTGGCTATCACGCTGACGGTTATCTCCGTGAATACCCTTGGACGCTATTGGCAGGCCAAATTTGAAGGAAAACAGCCATGAGTGATGCGCTTTTTATCGATATTCAAAACCTCAGTATTCGCTTTGGTGACAAGACGGTAATCAAAGGCCTCAACCTGCAGCTGAAACACGGTGAGTCAATTGCCTTCGTCGGCGAGTCGGGTTCGGGAAAAACTGTGACCGCGCGGAGCCTGATTGGCCTGCAGGACGGCAAGGCACGTATCGCTGCCGACCGCTTTTTGATTAACGGCGAGGACATGCTCAACGCCAATCAGCGGCGCTGGCGCAAAATTCGCGGCCAACAGATAGGCTACGTGCTGCAAGACGCGCTGGTGTCGCTCGACCCGCTGCGCAAGATTGGTCAACAGGTCAAAGACGCGTTGAGTGCCAGCCAGAACGCCGAACGCGGTAACCTTCGCGCGCAGTCCATCCAGCTGTTGAAATCGGTCGGCATGCCGGACGCCGAAACGCGGCTCGCGACCTATCCCCATCAGCTTTCGGGCGGGCTGCGCCAAAGAGCTCTGATTGCTACCGCACTCGCGGGGAAACCGAGCCTGTTGATTGCCGATGAACCCACCACGGCCCTGGACATGACGGTGCAAAAGCAGATTCTTGATCTGCTGCAAAAACGTCGCGACAGTGGACAGAGCCTGCTGCTGATAAGCCATGACCTGTCGGTCGTGGGGCAGTTAGCCGACAGAATATTAGTGATGAAAGACGGTGAAGTGGTCGAGGAAGGCGAAAGCGAGAGCCTGCTGCGCGCGCCGCAGCACCCCTACACGCAGCAGCTGCTTGCCGCAGTACCGAGTCCGGCCACACGAGGACTGCGGCTGTCCGGCCAGCGCGGCGAGGCGTTGCCGGTCAAGCATATCTCCAGCGGTGAACCCGTATTGGTAGCCAGCGGGCTCTACAAGCACTACGGCAACAAAAACGTGGTTAATCACGTCAGTTTTTCTCTGGCGGCGGGCGAAACGCTGGGTATTGTCGGCGAATCCGGTTCCGGCAAGACCACGGTTGCCAGAATGGTGTTGGGCCTGACCGAGCCGAGTGCCGGAACCCTCACGATTCAGGGCCAGCGCTGGAGCCAGATACCAGAGTCTGAACGTCGTCTGCGCCGCAAGGGGATCCAGCTTATTGCACAAGACCCGCTCAGCTCTTTCGACCCGCGTTATAACGTGGAAAAAATCATCGGTGAGAGTCTCGACAGCGTGGGGATCTATGGCGATGAGCGTAAAAAACGCATTTTGCAGCTGCTTGAAGAGGTACAGCTTGGCGGGAGTTTCCTGAGCCGCTATCCCCGAGAACTCTCTGGGGGTCAGCGACAGCGTATCGCCATTGCCCGCGCCTTTGCGCCAAATCCGGTACTGCTGATTGCCGATGAACCGGTCAGCGCGCTCGACGTGTCGGTTCAGGCTCAGGTGCTGGACTTGCTGGCAGAAATGCAGGCAGAACACAGCACGGCGCTGCTGTTTATCTCTCACGACCTCGGCGTGGTGCACCATCTGGCCGACCGGGTGGTAGTCATGAAAGACGGTTCAGTGGTCGAACACGGGCACGT
The DNA here is from genome assembly GCF_002093665.1 of Rouxiella badensis. Lineage (GTDB taxonomy): Bacteria > Pseudomonadota > Gammaproteobacteria > Enterobacterales > Enterobacteriaceae > Rouxiella > Rouxiella badensis. The sequence goes on from NZ_MRWE01000015.1 coordinate 21,513, forward strand.
TGATAACGTCTTCCATCGCCCTGCACATCCGTGGACGCAACAGCTTATCAACTCGCTGCCAACCTTCTGAAAACGCGCGGTTCCCTGCTCCCCAGGGACCGCTCATCTCTTCGCGTCGTGCGCCTGTTTAAAAAATCAGAAAATAGTTAATTCTCCCACGCTGGCACTGACCCTTTTTAGCGATGTTTTCCCCTGAAATTATTCCTAACTCACAGACTGGTGCTATCTTGATATTGCCAAACAACTAAAAGGAGTGAATATGGCGAGATCGACCTTTACCGTCAGAGTCCAGCTTCATGAAGCTGATTGGGCGCAATATGAAAAATTGCATGCGAAAATGGAGGAAAGTGGTTATGCGCGGCAGGTGACCGCCGAGTCGGGCACCACCTATTTCCTTCCCGATGGCGAATTCAGCATCAGAAGCTCAAGGCAGGAAGGTGAAATTGCCGATGAGGTGATAACCATCGCCAACGGGGTCAAGGACAATGCCTGCGCGGTGGTGACGAAATCAGCCGGCCGGGCAATACGGGGTTTGAGGAAAGCGTAACCATCAAAGGGGCGCGCTGCGCTCCCTTCTTCATGACGGTTGCAGGGGATTGTAAATATTGCTAAAGTCGCGGCCAGACATCAGAGCCATTGCTCTTTTGCGTAAGCGTTAACGTTAACCAACGCACTCTTCGCAGCCTTATGCTGCCTATTGTGTGGTGATTATTGTCATGGCTCAGCTCCAAACGCCTTCTGCGCGTGCTTCTACAGCGTCAAATTCCCTGTTTTTTCTATTTATTATTCTGCTGACCGCGGCAAATCTCCGTGCACCCATTACCTCAACAGGCCCAATACTCGAAGACATTCGCGCCGCGTTTGGCCTGAGCGCCTCCGCAGCGGGGTTGCTCAATTTTATTCCGCTGATGCTGTTTGCCCTCATAGCCCCGATTGCCTCCATGCTGGGCAACCGTGCGGGACTGGAAAAGAGCCTGTGGGTGGCCGTCTGTCTGATTATGCTCGGCAGCCTGCTGCGTATCTCGGCAGGGGAACCCGGTTTATGGCTGGGTACCCTGCTGCTCAGTTCAGGCATCGCGGCGGCAAACGTGCTGCTCCCCCCGCTTATTAAGCGTGACTTTAAACACCACACAGCCAAATATATTGGCCTCTATGCCTCGACGATGGCGATTACCGCCAGCATCGCCTCGGGCGTTGCCGTACCCCTGGCACAGATCAGTGATGCAGGCTGGCACCTTTCGGTCGGCGTGTGGGTCATTCCCGCCCTCGTGGCGGTATTTGCCTGGTTGCCGTTGCTAAAAACCGCTCACCGTCAGCAACGTCAGTCAGTCGCTTGCCCGGCAAAATCTGCCCCCCTTAAATCTCCTTGGCGGTCGGCGCTGGGCTGGCAGGTTTCGCTGTTTATGGCGCTCCAGTCGATGGTGTTTTACACGCTGATTGACTGGTATACCCCTTACGCGCAGTCGCAGGGCTTTAGTCAGGAAAATGCCGGCTGGCAGCTGTTTATCTATCAGGCAGTATCAATTTTCGCCAACCTTGCCTGCATGAGCGCGCTAAAAAAGCTGAAAGACCAGCGGCTAATAGGCTTTACCGCTTCTCTGGCTATTTTTATCGGTCTTGCCGGGCTGCTGATGCTGCCTGCCTGTGCGCTCATCTGGCTGGTTATCGCCGGTTTAGGTGCCGGAGCCTCGATGGTGACCTGCCTTTCGCTGTTCAATCTGCGCGCCACCGACCATCGTCAGGCCGCTCAGCTTTCAGGAATGGCACAGTGCGTAGGCTACGGGATCGCCGCACTGGGACCGCTATTTTTTGGCATGCTGCATCAGGCCAGTCAAAGCTGGACTTTGCCGCTGTCAGTCTTGCTGGCGATGAGTGCCCTACAGATGGTGCTCGCCCCACTTGCCGGTCGCGCAAAACATATTGAATAATACGCCAACGGCGAGCAGCGCGATAAAACGCTCATCGCCTCCATAAAAGAGGATGAGCAATGCACAGCATAAAGCAAAACGCCTGGCTGTATTGGTCTAATACCCTGACTAAAGGCTTTGAGTTCGCCTAGTGGTGATTATTTCTGGAATCATAATGACGGGTATTTATATTGACCAGTTCTGGTGGTAAGAATTAACCTGCATGGGATAAACAGCCCATTAACCGCTTATTCATTAAAGCGATTAATGGGCTATTTACAGCGGGGGAAATAAATACTAATCCTCGACTCGGTCGATTAATATTCCTGTTCAGGAGCCCGAAGCGGATCGTCTTTCTTGTAGTCAGGCTGAGGATTGTCTTTAACTCGCTTCAAATCTTCCTGATTTTTATCAAGGTCGCTCTTTTTACACATAATCGTCAATTCCTTCTGCCAATTTTGGCGGGATAGCGTTATTTCGGTACAACATTTGAATACAGGTTAGCCCACGGTTTTCACCGTGGGCCGGGTAGCCTGCACGTAGAACATTTCATCCATTGCTGCGTGGACTAGTGCCCGCCGTGACTATTTTTGCCACCTTTTTTACCGGCTTCACTTGCGTGCTCACGGTCATCAGCGAAGTTACCTGCGCCTTTTTTACCGCCTTTTTTGCCCGCTTCTGAAGTTTTGTTGTGATCGTCCGTACCTGATCCACCACGATGTTCGGCCATAATATCCTCCTATCGGATTTGTTCCATCATAATGACAGGGTCTTCCTTTTTCAGAGTAACATCCTGTTATTGACCCAATCTAAGAGCACGATGCTCGGAGTTAATAATAGTTGACCGCCCATTCATGTCAAAAATTGCGCAAAACTATTTTATAAAAAACCCACAACCTTTTAATTTTAAAATAAAAACAATTTTAAATATTTTATCGATATATTTAGATATTCTTAAATAACCAAAAAATTAAAATAAAGATGAAAGCTTAGCGTGTTTTTTGATAAGTTATTCTGTTTTTAAACTATTAAAAAAAACGTAGCAACTTATCCGTTAGTCCTTTATTTTTAAATGACTTAGCATGGCATGACCTATTACCTCATTTCCTGTCTTGAGCACATTCTCTCCCGCACCTTTTAAGTCTTCATATTTTTTGTTCTGTCCGAGCTTCATCGAGGCGGTGATATCGGTAATTTTTATCTCGACGCCGACAATCGCCTTTAGCATGGCGGCGATATAATCTGCGGGGGCATCGGCAAGCCGCCACGGAGAGGACTGCGTTGATTCCTGCCTGTCAGTGAGGCTAGCCAGCATCTCGCGCAGGAAAGCCTCATCGTGGTGAAAGTGAATATGCCCTCGAACATGTACTGCACGGTAGTTCCAGGTCGGCACCTCGCGATGAGTTTTATGCTTGCCTGGATACCAGTTTGGTGAAATATAGGCGTCCCCGGCCTGGAATACCACCAGCACTTCCGCGCCATTGGGGACGTTCTTCCACACCGGATTAGCACGCGCGACGTGCGCGCGCAGGCTGTCACCTGACGCCGCATTTTTGGCTATCTCGAAGGGAATATGTACTGCATCAAGCCCTGGATCGCCGTAGGTTATCATCGTTCCCAAGGGATATTTTTCCATTAATTCATATAAAAATTCGCTTCTCGACTCTTTATAAGGTGCAGCAACGTACATGTTTTATCTCCCAATCAAAGAAAAAATAGGCGCAGGATGCCGGAATTCACGACAAATTATCGCGATAGTGGTTTACTGTTAAGGTCCACTTTCAATAAAAATGGCTAAGCCAGATAACCTCAAGAACAGTCCAGGATGCCCAGAAAAGCCAAGACGATAGATATTCCCGCCATCGGTGAGCTAAACCGCCAGGCGGGTCAACTCAGCCTGCAGCTGGCGCGTGCCTTGAAAAAAGCTATCCAGCGTGGCGAACTCAAAGCCGGTGACCCACTGCCCTCGACTCGGACACTGGCGTCTTCGCTGAGGCTGGCACGCGGCACGGTCATTGAGGCATTTGAACAACTCATCGCCGAAGGTTTCTTCGAGGCGGTGAGAGGCTCGGGGACGCGGGTGGCCAACGAGCTCTCCGAGCTTTCCTCGCCGGTTACCCCGCGGGGAAAAGACCTGGAGCAGCCCCCGGCGCTCTCTGCTCAGGCAGAGCGCTACGCACTTGCCGGCGGGAAAATCAAACTGCTGGAACCGGTGCCCTTTGCCGTTTCCGTTCCTGCTGGCAGCACGTTGCCCGATGATATCTGGCGGCGTCTGGGCAATCGCATTCGTGCCAAAGGCCCCGGCGCTCCATCAGGCTATGCGTCTCCCGCAGGCGCGCTTCCTTTGCGTGAAGCCATTGCCGAATACGTGCGAAAATCGCGTTCGGTGCACTGCACCCCCGAACAGGTCATCATTGCCGCGGGCACTCAGCAGGGTCTCTATCTTTCCAGTCAGGTGCTGCTTGATGCCGGGGAGAAGGTCTGGGTTGAAGATCCTGCCTATCACGGTATCACCTCCATTTTTGAAACCACCGGCCGTCAGGCGCAGATGATCCGCGTCCCTCTTGATGTCGAAGGGCTCAACGTTACCCGCGGGATTGAGCTTTGCGCAGACGCCAAAGCTGCGTTTGTCACCCCTTCGCATCAGTATCCGGTCGGCATGCCAATGAGCATGGCGCGTCGTCTTGCCCTTATCGACTGGGCCAAGGCCAATCGTTCATGGATTGTCGAAGACGACTATGACACTGAGCTGCGGTACGCTGGGCATCCGTTCCCCTCTTTGCAGGGGCTGTCCCCAGAGCGGGTTATCTATCTCGGCACTTTCAGCAAAATACTCTTTCCTTCGCTGCGACTTGGCTATGTGGTGGTCCCCGAGCCGTTGGTCGATGCCTATCTGGGCGCAAGAATGTTGATCGACCGTCACCCCCCCAGCGCCGATCAGTACGTGCTGGCCAGCTTTATGGCAGAGGGACACCTTGACCGACACATTCGCAGAATGCGCGGCGTGTATGCCGAAAAACGAGAGGTGCTGATAAACGCCGTGATAAGGCATATGGCGCCGGAGCTGGCGGTGCTTCAACCGGGCGATCAGGGAATGCATATGGTGCTGTGGCTACACAAGGGGATACGTGATGTGGAGGTTGTTCAATACGCTATCGCGGCGGGCGTTTCGGTGCGCGCGGTATCGCCGATGTACTCAGCGGGCAACGAGAGGTCTGGACTTATCCTCGGGCTAGGCGGCTTTACCGATGAAGCCATTATCGGCGCGGTTAAGAAACTCGCCGCGATAATTCAGCGCATAGCGCCTTAAAACAAAAGCATGGCCCCGCCGCCGCTACCGGTGCGCCGACGGAGCCGATGCTCAGCGTGAAAACCTTTTTGCGCCAAACACGCAAACCAGCACGCCAGCCATGATGGCTATCATCGAGGGTTCGATGGTTTCATGCAGCACCCATCCCGCCAGCGCAAGTCCGAAGAAAGGCTGCAACAGCTGGAGTTGTCCGACAGAAGCAATGCCGCCCATCGCCAGACCGCGATACCAGAAAATAAATCCGACCCACATACTCAATATCGACACATAGGCCAGCGCGATCCAGGCCTGAGGTGACACTACTGGCCAGCCGTGCGGGGCGGTATAGAGCATCGCGCCCGCGCTTAACGGCAATGAAATCACCAGCGCCCAAGAAATGACCTGCCAACCGCCGAGCACTCTCGACAACACGCCACCCTCGGCGTAGCCCAGTCCGCAGAGCAGAATAGCAGCAATCATCAGCATATCGCCGGTCAACGAACCCGCCGATCCATGCTGCATTGCGTAGCCTGCCACCAGAACGGCACCTAAAATCGAGAACAGCCAGAAGCCCAACCTTGGCCGCTCACCGCCGCGCAGCACGCCAAAACAGGCGGTAGATAAAGGAAGTAAGCCAATATAGACCAGAGAATGAGCCGACGTGGTATGCTGCAGGGCAAGTGCGGTTAAAAGCGGGAATCCTATGACTACCCCGGCCGCCACAAACAGCAGCGGCACCCGCGTTTTACGCCCCGGACGTGCCTGTCGGGTGAAGGTAAGAACACTCAGCGCCAACAGTGCGGCAATCACCGCTCTGGCCGCCGTCAGAAACAGCGGATCAAACTCCATCACCGCAATGCGCGTCGCGGGAAGCGATCCGCTAAAAATCAGCATCCCGATGAAACCGTTTATCCAGCCGCGAGGGGTTGTTTCTACCCTTCCTGAACCTACCGAAATCGTTTGTGCTTTACTCTCCATTATTACCCTGCTCCTTGATTGTCGAAGCAGAGATTCTCAGCCAAAAAGTGGATTAGGGTAAGAACCACTTTAGGACAAAATGAACGAGCCAGAATACCGTAACACCTTGGAGAAAGGGCTTTCACTGCTACAATGAGTCTATATGGCTATTTTTTGACCTAGCCGCTTTCAACGCCGTGCAATTCGGCCTCGCTCACCTCTTGTTGTGCGTACTCATTACGTTTCTTATGCTCGATCCTCTTGCGTACGCGCGAGGAAATTTTCTTGAAAATGGCTTTCGTTCAATGGATTAAGAACAGAAGAGATCCCCAGGCTTCACAGGGAACAACACCCGCACAGCGCAAGGACGGCAGCGAAGTTGCCCCCCTCGCCGCAGAAATTTTTTCCATCGACCAGATGGAGCGGTTCGGAGAGAAACTGGCTCAATCGCACAAGCTTTCGACCAGAAAGGCGCCCTACTATTTGCTGAACCGGCTCACCGAGAGTGAAAAGATCCTCTCGGACAACTGTAACGTTCTCAGCGCCGGGGGAGACAAAAGTATCGCACCCGCCGGTGAGTGGCTGCTCGATAACTTCTACCTGATTGAAGAACACATCAGGCTGGTGCGCCAGCTGTTGCCTAAAAACTTCGGTATGGGGCTGCCCACGCTGGTTAGCCCACAGAGTTGTCCGCGTATTTACGACATCGCCACCGAGGCTATTGCCCACAGCGATGGCCATTGGGACGCTTGTACCCTGACGCGCTTTATCAATGCCTACCAGCAGGTAACCCCGCTGCGACTCGGCGAGCTATGGGCTTTTCCGGGAATGCTGCGCCTGGCACTTATCGAAAACCTGCGGCGTATCAGTATCGAGGTAACCCAGGCGCAGCGCGAACGTAATCTTGCCGAAAGCTGGGCCAACAAGATGCAGCAAAGCGCGGAGAACGATCCGGCCGGTCTCATCATCGTGATTGCCGATATGGCACGCAGCAACCCGCCGCGCACCAACGCGTTTGTTGCCGAACTGGTGCGCCGTCTTCAGGGACACGGTTCAATGCTGGCGCTGCCGCTGACCTGGATTGAACAACGACTCGCCGACGTTGGCTTAACCTCCGCCGAACTCATCGTGCGCTTCAATCAGCAGCTGGCGCTGAGCCAACTGTCGGTGAGCAACAGCATTGCGGGACTGCGTAAGCTGAACGAGATGAACTGGGCTGACTTTGCCGAGAGCGTCTCGGTGGTTGAAAAGGTGCTGCACGAGGATCCGGCCGGAATTTATCCGGCCATGTCTTTCGCCACCCGTGATAACTATCGTCACGTCATCGAGAAACTGGCACGCCATTGCCCGTTTAGCGAAGAGGAAATCGCCCGGCATGTCATCGGGATGAGTCAGCGCTCTCCAGAAGGCAGCCAACAGCACGTCGGGTACTATCTGGTCGATTCCGGACGCAGCGAGCTCGAAAAAACGCTGAATATCCGCTATTCATTGATGAACTATTTCCGTCATCAGATGAACAAAACGCCCCTGCTGTCGTGGCTTGGCAGCCTGAGTCTGCTTATCACCGCCCTGACCGCTAATTTACTGTTCGAGAGCGATCAGAGCGGGATGGGCTGGACGATGTGGCTCCTGCTGCTGCCGATTGTCATTATGTGCAGCCAGTTCACCATGGACCTGCTTAATGAAACCGCCAGCCGCAGCCGCACGCCTCGCGCACTGCCGAAAATGGACTTTTCACTGCATATCCCTGAAGAATACGCCACGTTGGTTGCCGTTCCCTGCCTGCTGGGCAGTCGAAGCGGCATTGACAAGCTGATAGAAAGCCTTGAGGTTTGCTATCTGGGCAATACTCATCAGCATCTCTATTTCGCGCTCATCGCCGACTTTTTTGACAGCAAGACCGCTATTTTGCAACTCGATCAGCAGTTGCTCAACTACGCCAGCAACCGCATTATTCAGCTCAACCGCCGCTATGACGCCGACCATAACGCCCGCTTCACGCTGCTGCATCGCGAGAGTCAGCTCAATGTTTCGCAGGGCGTATGGATGGGCTATGAAAGAAAACGCGGCAAGCTGAGCGCCCTGAACCGCTGGCTGCTCGGGGAGGAGAGTACGTTTACCACCCTGGTCGGCGCAACTCAGGCCCAGCTTTCATACGTTCGCTATGTCATTACGCTCGACAGCGACACGCTGCTACCTCGCGACCACGCGCATCAGCTGGTTGCGGCGATGGCGCACCCGCTTAATCGTCCGGTCTATGACCCGGCGCTAAAAAGAGTGGTCAAAGGTTATAGCATTCTCCAGCCGCGGCTCGCCGAGGAGATCCCCCGCTACGGGCAGAGTCGTTACGCTGCCGTGTGCAGCAGTCTGCCGGGCACTGACCCTTATACCTCGATGTCATCCGATATTTATCAGGATATCTTCGGTGAAGGATCATTCGTCGGCAAAGGCATTTACGACGTGGCGATGTTTACCCGCGCGACCGACAATACCTGCCCTGAGAATCTGGTGTTAAGCCACGACTTGCTCGAGGGTTGCTATGCTCGCTCCGGGGTACTGAGCGACGTGGTGCTGTATGAGCAGTATCCCGCCAACTATCTGGTTGACGTTGCGCGGCGAACCCGCTGGATACGCGGTGACTGGCAGTTGCTAAACTGGCTGCGGCTGCGCGTAGAACAGGCCGACGGAACCCGCTGCCCGAACCCGTTAAGCATGCTGTCACGCTGGAAACTGCTCGATAACCTGCGGCGGAGCCTCGCCGCCCCCGCGTTACTGATGATGCTGTTTGCTGCACTGTTGCTGGCGCCCAACACGCTTTACTGGCTGCTGTTTATCACCACCCTTTTGCTGTTGCCGAGTGCGGCCGCGCTGGCACTGAACCTGTTGAACAAAGGTGCGCAGGTGCAGCTTTTGCCGCATATAAAATCGGTCGCGCTCGGTATTTTATCGCGGCTGGCACGCATCGGTATCTATCTTGCCACCCTGCCGCATGAAAGCGCTTATACCTTAAAGGCCATTGTGGTGACCCTCTGGCGGCTTAACGTTAGCCATCGTCGGCTGCATGAATGGGCCAGCAGTGGGCAGGACGGCAAGCCACAGTTTCTGCTGTCAGCAGAAAATCTGTATCGCATCATGTGGGTTAACCCACTCGCGGGTGTGCTTATCATGGCATTGACCCAGCACATCAATCCGCCGTTTTTGCCGGTTTCGATGGCGTTAGGCCTGCTGTGGATAGTGGCCCCGCTGTTGCTCGGCTGGCTCAGTCGCAAGCCAGAAAAACCCAAGGCTGAAATTGATTGCACCCAGCGCACCTTCCTGCGGCGCACTAGCCGCGAGACCTGGTCCTATTTCTCCACCTTTGTGAATCAGCAGGAAAACTGGCTGCCACCGGATAACTACCAGGAAGTGCCTGAGCCGAAGATTGCTCACCGCACCTCACCGACCAATATTGGCCTTTCCCTGCTGGCGAATTTAACGGCAATGGACTTTGGCTATATCACACAGGGGGAACTGCTTCAGCGCACTAACCTTACGCTGGATACGCTGGACAAGCTCGAGCACTACCGGGGTCACCTTTATAACTGGTATGACACGCGTACCCTTCAGCCGCTCAATCCACGCTATATCTCGAGCGTTGACAGCGGCAATCTGGCCGGACATTTATTGGTGCTGTCCACCGGTATCGCTGCGCTTCGCCATCAGCCGGTTATCGACATCAAACAGGTTCTGACGGGCCTCGAAGATACCCTGCTGCTGATTGAGAATGAGGCCAACCCGCTACAGCGCGAAGGCCTGAGCCTGATGCGCCAACGTTGGGCCAAGGCCGTGCGGCGCCCTGTTCACAGGGTTTATCCCGAGTTCGAAGCCATGCTGGGCATTGCGACAGACCTGTTGCAGCATAATGGCACCGAGAGCCTCGGGTTGCGCGAGCTTCACCGCCAGCTGGAGGCATTTTGCACCGAGTGGTCGCAGCTGTTCGCCTGGATGAAGAACGAGCCACGGGACAAAAAACTGCCTTCGCTGCTGTGGTTGTCGCAGCTGGAGAATAAAGTACCGGGTCTGGATCAGGCGCTGATTGAGGAGACCGCCCATCTGGCGCGACAGCGACTGGTGCTGATTAACGAGCTTGAACTGCGTCTCACCGATCACGCCCGTATGGATTTCCACTTCCTGTATAAGAAAGAAACCCAACTGCTGAGCGTGGGCTATAACTGTGACACTAACAAACTCGACGGCGGTAACTATGACCTGTTACCGTCAGAGATTCGCCTGACCAGCTATTTCGCTATCGCGACCAACCAGCTGCCGTTGAAGAGCTGGTTTGCGCTGGGGCGGCTGTTTACGCTGATCGACAGACAGCCGTCGCTGATGTCGTGGAGCGGTTCGATGTTCGAATATCTGATGCCGCAGCTGGTGATGCCAACCTACCCAGACTCTCTGCTGCTGCAAATGGGCCGCACCGCCGTTGCCCGCCAAATTGCCTGGGGGCAAGAAAACGACGTCCCGTGGGGCATCTCCGAATCGGCCTACGCGGCCTTCGACGCCGCCCAAAACTACCAGTATCGCGCTTTCGGCGTGCCGGGGTTAGGGCTGAAACGCGGTTTGGGCGAGGACATGGTCATCGCGCCCTATGCTTCGGTGATGGCGCTGATGGTCAAACCGCAGCAGGCCTGTGACAACCTGCTGCGCCTTGAAACTCTTGGTGCACGCGGTAAGTATGGCTTTTATGAGGCGCTGGACTACTCGCGATCGCGGCTCAATCACGAAGAAAACTTCTCGCTGGTGCGCACCTACATGGCGCACCATCAGGGCATGAGCCTGCTCGCGCTGTCTCACACGCTGCTCGATGCACCGATGGTTGAGCGCTTCGTAAAGAATCCTTCCTTCCAGTCGGCCCTGCTGCTGTTGCAGGAACGCGTGCCGGACGCACCGACCATGTACAGTCCACGCAGGCAGTTTGACACCATTGATGCGCTGCAATCGGTTAGTGTCGAACCGCGGCAGTTCACGCGCGTTGACACGCCAACGCCAGAGGTTCAGCTACTGTCGAACACCCAATATCACCTGATGTTGACACAGTCAGGCGGTGGCTACAGCACCTGGCGAGATTTGGCCCTGACCCGCTGGCGTGCAGACGCAACGCGCGATAACTACGGCACTTTCTGCTATATCTCTGACCCAAACACCGGTGAAGTGGTGAGTAATACCTGGCAGCCGGCGGGGAAGAAAAACGGACAATACCAGGTGGTGTTTACCGACGCCGCCGCCGAGTTCACCCGCATTGAAGGCTCGCTGAGCATTCAAACCAAAATCGTGGTCTCACCGGAAGATGACGTCGAGATTCGGCGTTTGACCCTGACACATCGTGGGCGTCAACCGCGCATCGTCGAGATAACCACCTACGCAGAGGTGGTACTTGCGCCTTTGGCTAACGACATGGCGCACCGGGCCTTTAGTAACTTGTTTGTCCAGACCGAGCTGGTGCCTGACAGAGAAGGCATTCTCTGTCATCGCCGCCCGCGTGAAGAAAACGAGGACTGCCCGTGGTTGTTCCACATGACCGCTATTCACGGCGAGACGGAGCGTGAGACCTCCTTCTCCACCGACCGTGCGGCCTTTGTCGGACGTGGCCGGACACCGTCATCCCCTCTGGCGATGAGCCGTTCAGGATTGCTCGATAACAGCGCCGGTGCGGTACTCGACCCCATTCTCGCTATCCGCCAGCAGGTTGAACTCAAGCCCGGGATCCCGCTGGTCGTTGACCTGGTCTACGGCATTGCGGAAACACGTTTGCAGAGCCTGTCGATGATGGAAAAATACCGCGACAACAACATCGCCGACCGCGTATTTGCCATCGCACGCTCGCACAGCCAGGTGGCGCTGCGCCAGATTAACGCGACCGAAGAGCAGGCCAACCTCTACAACCAGCTTGCCGGTGCGATTATCTTCCCTAGCGCCGAGATGCGACCAGATGCCTTGATCCTCAGCCGCAACCGGCGTGGACAGTCTGCCTTGTGGAGCCATTCGCTTTCCGGCGACCTGCCTATCGTGTTGCTTTCCATCACCCAAACTGAAAATATCGCACTGGTGACTACGCTTATCCAGGCCCACAGTTACTGGAGAATGAAAGGGTTACCGGTAGATTTGGTTATCCTCAATGATTCCCATGAGGGCTATCAGCAGGACCTGCATAACGAAATTCTCGACCGCATCGCCGTGGGTTCTGAGTCCGGGCTTATTGACAAAAATGGCGGAATATTCGTGCGTATTACCGAGCACATTCCGCCAGAAGACCTGACGCTTTTGATGAGCGTGGCCGCCGTCGCTATCGACGATCGCAACGGCGAGCTCACTGACCGAATGAGCAAAAAAATGCAGCCGCTGATTCATATGCAGCCAAAGCTTGAAACGCTGAAAAATCTCCCTCCGCTCGCCAGCCCTGCGCGCGAGTTTCCGACCGACTCGTTGGCGTTCTATAACGGGCTGGGGGGATTCTCACCCGACGGTCGTGAATACCAGATTGTGCTTCGACCTGGTCAGGATACGCCGGCCCCCTGGGCCAACGTGCTGGCCAACGACAACTTTGGCAGTGTGATTTCAGAATCTGGGCAGGCCTATACCTGGTTCGAAAATGCCCACGAGTATCGGCTTACGCCTTGGGAGAACGACCCCGTCAGCGACAGCGGGGGTGAGGCGTTTTATCTGCGTGACGAAGAGAGCGGCGAAATCTGGTCACCGATGCCGCAGCCGGTGCGTACCGACGGCGACTACCTCTGCCGCCACGGATTTGGTTATAGCGTCTTTGAGCATCGTCATTTGGGCATCGACAGCGAAATGACCGTGCTGGTGGACGAGAACGCCGCGGTGAAACTGTTTATTCTGACGCTAAGCAACCTTTCCGGCAGAACGCGCAAGCTCTCAGCCACCGGCTACGTTGAATGGGTATTGGCCGACCTGCGCGCGAAATCTGAAATGCACATCGCTACCCGAGTCGCCGAGGTCAACCTCGGCTGCGGCGTGCTGGCCACCAACTATTACGGCACCCCCGAAAGCGAACGCACCGCCTTTTTCGCTGTCACCGGCGTTCACTGTTCGGTCACCGGTGACCGCCGTGAATTTTTAGGGCGCAACGGCTCGCTGGCCGCACCTGCCGCCCTGCAACAGGAAAGGCTTTCCAACAAAACCGGTTCCGCGCTCGACGCCTGTGCGGCGGTCCAGTCTGCGACCAAACTTATCGACGGCGACAGACGAACGCTGGTGTTCGCACTCGGCGTAGGCAAAAACGCTCAGGAGGCCGGTGAGTTAATTCAGCAATTCCTGAATCAAGAGTCTGCCCGTAAAGCACTGTGTCAGACTCACCATCACTGGCACCAAAAGCTCGACAAAATTCAGGTCACCACGCCAGAACCCGCGGTGAATCTGCTGGTCAACGGCTGGCTTATCTATCAGACCCTCGCGAGCAGGATTATGGCGCGCAGCGGCTATTATCAGTCCGGCGGTGCCTTTGGCTTCCGCGACCAACTACAGGACACTCTCGCGCTGGCTCACGCCGCGCCCGAGAGGATGCGCGAACAAATCTTACTCTGCGCCTCACGTCAGTTTCTGGAGGGCGACGTACAACACTGGTGGCATCCTCCGTCCGGTAAAGGTGTGCGCACGCGCTGTTCCGACGACTACCTGTGGCTGCCGCTGGCCATCTGTCATTATGTTGAGGTAACTCAGGACGTTGACGTGGTCCACCAGCCCGTGGCCTATCTCGAGACGCGGCTGCTGGCCGCCGACGAGGAGTCATTCTATGGCCAGCCTCAGCTCAGTCCGCAGAGTGAATCGCTGTTTGAGCACGGCGTGCGGGCGATTAAATACGGCCTGAAATTTGGTGAACACGGACTTCCATTGATGGGCAGCGGCGACTGGAACGACGGCATGAACAACGTGGGCATTAAAGGGCTCGGTGAAAGCGTGTGGCTTGGATTCTTCCTTCTCAAGGTGCTGCAAAACTTCGCCCTGCTCGCCGACAAGCTCGGTCAGACCGACATCGTCGCTCTCTGCGGTCAACAGGCCGCTCAACTGAAGAAAAACCTTCACGACCACGCCTGGGACGGTGAGTGGTATTTGCGCGGCTATTTCGACAGCGGAGAAACGCTGGGGTCACACCTTAACCCCGAGTGCCAAATCGATGCTATCGCGCAAAGTTGGGCGGTGCTTGCGGGCGCAGAGGATGCCGAACGGACCCAGCGGGCGATGCATGCGCTTGACCAACGCCTGGTTGATGAAAACGCGGGGCTGATCAAACTGCTGACCCCACCGTTCGACGATAAAGGCCCGAATCCGGGTTATATTCGCGGTTATCTGCCCGGTGTACGCGAAAACGGTGGGCAATACACCCACGGTGCGATTTGGGCGGTGATGGCCTTTGCAGAGATGGGAGAAACGCGTCGCGCATGGCAGCTGTTGGCCGCCATCAACCCTATCAACCACAGCCTGACCCGCGAAGCCGCAGAACGCTATAAGGTTGAACCTTACGTGATGACAGCTGACATCTACAGCGTCACGCCACACGTTGGGCGCGGCGGCTGGAGCTGGTATACCGGCTCGGCCGGCTGGGCCTATCGGCTGATAGTCGAGTCACTGCTGGGCATTACGCGTCACGGCGACTGCATTGCCATCAATACACAGCTTCCCGACCACTGGCCGCAGGTGACGCTCACTTATCAACAAGGCAGCAGTCAGTATCAGATAACCGTGAAACGCGCTGAGGACGAGCGACGCGTGACGCTCGACGGCCAACCTTTGTCTGACAGGATGATCCCCGTCAAAGACGACGGCAGTTCTCACGTCGTAGAAGTCTGGGTCTAGACAAAAAGCAGTCTGTGTTCACACCCCAAAAGTCTCAGGGCAGGCCGGGCGGTCTGCCCCTGAGCCACACTCTTCAGTAACCATGGCATTTTTCTTTCTTTCGACAACGGTCGGTTGCTTAGGGTTTATGGCTAAGCCGTCGCGCGATAGTCAACCGGTGTTGCCCTACTCCAGCCAATTTCCGGGGCAATAAGCGTGATGAAGTCGGTCAGAATCTGCTGATACTGGTCGATATTGAACTCATACGGCAGCTCGATGCGCAGCTCTTCAACCTCGTGCAGCAACGGATCCTGATGAAGCTGTTCGAGAATTTGGTCGGCGCTTCCGACCAGGTCTGGTGAAAACAGCGTACGGCGTTCGCCCTGTGGGGAGAGCGTGCGCGCATGACGTGAGGCCGCAAAATCGGCGTAGCGCTTGCGGGTCGCCGCATCGGCGCTGTCGAACGGCACCACGACTCTACCGCGTGCTATGCGCGGTGTTCGCACTGCGTTGGCTGGCAATGCCGAACGAAAAGCCTCAATTTGGCGCAGTTGCGCGGTGTAATAATCGTCGGTTCCCTCACCCGAGGTGAGATTGCCAATTAACAGATTCAGGTTCTGCGACCCCGCCCATTTTACGGAACGCAGCGAACCGCCGCCGTACCACAGGCGGTCGGTCAGTCCCGGCGCATAAGGCTGCAATCTTGGGCGTTGGCGATTACCGGGAGACTCGATAAAACTCTCTTTGTCACCAAGGTAGCGACCGCTCAGGTTGTCGATAAGCCGCGTAACGCGATGATACGAAAAGTCCTGCGCTCGCCAGTGGTCATCGAAAACCTCAGGCCCTAACAGCTCGGCATGAGCAGGTTGACCGGCGCTTAAGCCGACGTTCAAACGTCCGTGCGACAGCACGTCCACCGTCGACAGGTCCTCCGCCAGTCTGAACGGGCTTTCGTAGCCAACCTGAATGACCGCCGTACCCAGCTCGATGGTGCTGGTACGCTGACTGGCGGCGGCCAGGAAGGTACTGGCCGACGAAACGCCGTGCTCGAGATGGCGTTGGCGAACCCAGGCACCGTTGTAGCCCAGCCGTTCACCGGTCTCAAACAGCTGTAGAGTCTCTTCAAGACCTTGCCAGGGTGCGTCATCGGGGTAATTGCCGGGCGTGAGGAAAGCGAGATGAGAAATGTTGAGCTGCGTCATAAACGGTTGTCCCTAAGCGTGAAAATCAAAGTTCGGCCATTATGCGTAACAGAATTTACAAAGTTAAATGCATAAAACGGCGATGCTTAGCACAAATAGAAGATAAAAAAACCCGCCAAACGGCGGGTAAAAGAGACCACGACTTCTGCTGGGGAGGCAGTATTATTATTAGTATTCGGTATCACAAAACGCGATGACGCAATCACCCGTCGTGATGCAACGCGGTTACGGATAAAGTCCCCGGTCCTTACGCGCCATAAGAATACGCTCACAGGCTACGGCATAGGCGGCAGTACGCAGTGTCACGCTCAGGCTTTCAGCCTTGTTCCACACTGCGGACAATGCGTCTTTCATGATGCAGTCGAGCCGCTGATTAATCTCTTCCTCGCTCCAAAAGAAGCTCGAGAAATCCTGAACCCATTCGAAATAACTGACGGTAACGCCACCGGCATTGCAGATGACATCAGGCACCACGGTAATCTGGCGCTGGCGCAAAATATCATCGGCGGCAGGCAGCGTCGGTCCGTTAGCGCCTTCCAGCACCAGTCGACAGTTGAGCGCTCTGGCGCGCTCCACGGTGATTTGCCCTTCGAGCGCGGCCGGTATCAGGATATCGAACGCTTTAAGCCAGAAATCACGGTCACGTATCGACTCGGCCTGAGTGAATCCGGCAATGCTGCCATGCTCGCGCTGCCACGCTAATAAAGCCGGAATATCAATACCTTCTTCTCGATAGAGGCTACCGCTATGGTCCTGAATTGCGACAATACGCGCACCCTGCTGATAGAAAAGCTCGGCAGAAATGCTGCCGACGTTACCGAGCCCCTGCACGGCCACGCGACTGGTTGCAACGTCCAGCCCAATGCGCGCCGCCGCCGCCATGCCGGTAACAAATACCCCACGGCCGGTCGCTTTCACGCGCCCCAGCGACCCACCGAGATGAACCGGTTTGCCGGTCACGACGCCGGTGGTGGTCGCACCGACGTTCATCGAATAGGTGTCCATCATCCAGGCCATGACCTGCGCATTGGTGCCAACGTCGGGCGCGGGAATATCCTGCTGCGGCCCAATGATGTTGCCAATCTCGCTGGTATAGCGGCGAGTCAGCCTCTCAAGCTCTTTCACCGAAAGCTCACGGGGATCGACGCGCACCCCGCCTTTGGCACCGCCAAACGGCAGATTGAGCGCGGCACTTTTAATGGTCATCCAGGCAGAAAGCGCCATCACCTCCTCCAGCGTGACGTCAGGATGAAAACGCACGCCGCCCTTGCCCGGTCCCCGCGAGAGATTATGCTGCACCCGATATCCTTCGAAGTGGCGGACCGAGCCGTCGTCCATCTCCAGCGGGATATCGACTATCAAGGCTCTTTTAGGGTGACGCAGCGTGTCCGCCCAACGGGTCAGGTCACCGAGGTAGGGCAGCACGCGTTCAACCTGCGCCAAATAGGTTGCCCAGGCGGAATCTGCATCGTCCGAAACGTAAGAAAGCGCAGTCATTATTTAACCTCTTAATTTAGGGGGCTCATCATTCAGGCGAAGAAAGTCCTCACCGGTGAGTGATAATAAAAATGTGTGTTATTTTTTAACGACTATTCAGTAAGCTATTCAGGTAGATAGCAGATTCTGCCCCTTGCCGCAGGGCGCGCCTGCGGCAAGGGACGATATTATTTAACGCGATAATCTTCCACAGAGAATGAATTGGCGTGTGCGAAGCCCTGTAGTCCGCCAATAAGTACCGACATCAGCTGGCTTCCCACCTGTTTTTCACTCAGCCCAACGGTATCCAACAGGTCAAAAATCTCACGTGGGTCAAAAAGAATGTTCCACAGGAACACGGCTTTATCACCGATATCCGGAAGGCTCATTTCCGCCATCGCGTCACGCAAGGCCGGACGGACAGAATTCGCCTGCACCAGCAGGTATTCCGCGCCTTCCCACAGACGTTCGAGATAGCCCCGGCGGTTACGCATCGGCACCATCGCCGCGCCGCGCTGCCGCACCAGTTTTATCCAGTAGCGGCTGACCTTCTCAAGCCTTTCGAGGCCGCTACCGGTCTGCTCCTGACTGTATTCAAGCAGCAGCTGACCCACTTCCTGACGGTAGGTGTTCAACACCTCTTCGACCGAGGCAAACTGGCGATAGGCAGTCGCAACGGAAACCCCGGCTTCGTTGGCGATTTCCGTCATGCTGATAGGGCCTTCCGAGACTTCAAACAGCCGCGCACCAGCCTGGATCAAGTTTTTTCGATTCCTTTCGGTATCACTACGCATGGTTTTTGCCATTTCACTCTCTGCCTTGTTTCAATCTGTACTTACGCCATTAGTGGAATGTCCAATAATGAATCAACCCAGTGATGCCAGCCCGCGCTTGAGCCGCTTGACCCCTTCGGCAATCGCCTCTTTGCTGGCGGCGTAGGAAAGGCGAAGATGCCCTTCTCCCGCTGCACCAAACTCACTGCCCGGACGCACGGCGATACCCTGTTCGCGCAGCAGTGCCACCATATCGATCGCCGGAATAGGCAACGAATATGACGGGAAGCAGTAAAATGCGCCTTCCGGTTCGTTAAGTTTTAAACCGGGGATGGCCTGCAGGCCTTCCATCATCAGAATGCGGCGTTCACGGTAAACATCATACATACGTTTGACATCATCCTTGCACTCCTTCAGCGCCACAACCGCCGCACGCTGGACGGCGGTGTTGACCGAGCCGTTGACGGAATTGTGCACGCGGGCGGCGGCGGCAATCATATCAGCCGGACCAGCAAGATAACCTACGCGCCAACCTGTCATGGCATAACTTTTTGAAAAGGTTTGGCAAAACAGCGTACGACCGCGGAACGCTGGCACCTGCAACACCGAAGTAAACGGCTTGCCGTTAAACACCAGGTCGCTGTAGGCCTCATCGGCGATGACCAGCGTATCGTGCTGATTCACCAGACGGCCCAGGGTCTCAATCTCTTCACGCGTATGCACGATACCGGTCGGATTGCCTGGGTTACAGAAGACGAACAGCTTCGCGCCCTCAAGGCAGTGGTCCAGCAGCTCGAGGTCCCAGTGCAGGTCAGCCTTGCACGGCATTGGCACGCAAATTCCGCCTGCCATGTTAACCAGATCGGCGTACAGAGAATAGGTCGGATCGGGGATAACGACACGATCGCCCGGATTCACCATCGACAGAATCGCCGCCGCCAACCCTGCGGTACCGCCGTGGGTGACCAGCACTTCGCCCGGTTTCACCGGATACCCCGACTGGGCCGAAACCTCTTCTGCCAGAGCTTCACACAGCAGTTTGTCCCCCAGCAACGGCGCATAGTGCGTAAAACCGTTTTTCAGGGCGTCGGCCGCCGCCTGCACGATGCGCGGCGGGGTATCAAAATCTGGCTCGCCCATCGCCAGCGAGACCATATCGCCGCTGGAGGCTGGCTGCTGCACGCGTAAAGAAGTACGTTCGATACGTAATACAGCCTCGGAGGCCGTGAATTTTTTAGCTAAAGAAGACATGTTTCACCCTTAATTTTTGCAAGTTCGGCGAAGGCTCACCACCCTTGAACGTTTCGCCGAAAGATGATTATTTGGCTGATAAATCAGCCGGTGCACCCTTCCAGCGGCTCAGCTCGAGGTCGCCCGAAATATCACGCATAAAGGTAGGCGCGACGATCAGTTCTTCAATCACCGTGCGGGCTGGCAGCCCAGCGCAGAGTACCACTGCCTCGGCGACGTCCTCCGGCTGCACCATGTTGTCGCGAATACTTTGCGTTGGCGGATTCGCGCGGTTATCCATAATCGGGGTATTTACCTCGCCCGGCAGGATGCAGGTTGAACGGATGCCGTCGTTGCGGAAGGTATTGTGCAGGTAAGTCATAAAGTTGCGCACGCCGGCCTTGGCCGCCCCGTAAGCCGCACCGCCCAGCAGGTTTGGACGCAGCGCCGCCAGCGACGACACGGTGATGATGGTGCCATTCTTCTGCGCCAACATGCCGGGCAGCACCGCCTGTGTCAGCAGAAACACGGCCTTGAGGTTGACGTCCTGCACCTGTTGCCACTCCTCTTCTTCAATCCAGCGCGCATTCAGCGTTTTGCTGGCGCTGCCAGCGTTATTAACCAGAATATCGACCGTGCCAAGCTCGCCGTTGACCCAGCTAATCAGCGCCTGAACCTCGTCCTTATTTTCGATATGCGTCGCACAGCTCCAGGCCTGACCGCCGTTTTCGCGAATGCCGCGCGCCACGCCTTCAAGCACCTCTTTACGACGCCCCACCAGCACCACCTTCGCACCGCGCGACGCCAGCAGCTCTGCCGAGCTCTTGCCAATCCCGCTGCCTGCACCGGTAACGATGATGACTTTTCCTTGTAATGAATCCATGTTCAGCCCCTTGCCAATTCTTCGATAGTGACGCCGTAGTCGCGCAGTGCGCCTTCTTCGGTGATGTAGCCTTCCTGCAAATCAAACAGAATGGCCGCTTTGCTGCGTTCAGCAACCGGGCTTTTACCGCCGCCGCCTGGCATCTGAATCGTGACCTCATCCCCCGGGAACACGTCGTGACGACCGACCGGTTTTTCCAGCTGTTTGCCGTTGATGGCAATAAAGTTAGGCGCACCTGCTTCACCGCCCAGTACGCCCTGCGCCGGATGCTTTTGACGCGAATAGAACATGCTGTGCGAGAGTGGGAATTTGCTGGTGTTACGGATCACCATGCGCTGGGCCACGCCGCCGCGATAGCGACCTGCGCCTCCGGAGTCCGGCACGATGGATTTTTCGGTAAACAGCAGCGGCGTCGCGGACTCGATAAGCTCGACCGGCGTCGATGACATGTTGCCCGGAAAACCGGTCACGATTCCGTCGGCAGAAGGCCGCGCGCCGGTACCGCCGTTAACGCAAAGGCTTTCAACAAAGCGGCGGCCGTCGTCAAACTGACCGGCGAAAACGTCACAGGTCACCGGCGCACTGCCGGAATGGCCCATCACGCGCTCGGGCATGATTTCTGAAAGCGCGGTAAAGATGGCGGCGTGCGCCATGTGTCCTACGCGGTTACGCATTTCCACCGCGCACGGCGGACGGGCGTTAGCGATAGAGCCTACCGGCGCGGTCACGGTGATCGACTTAAAGCAGCCTTCGTTGTTCGGCAGATGCGGCTCCAGCAGGCACTTCAGCGGATAAACGCTGTAGGCGTAGGTAAACGACATCGGGCAGTTGCTGCCGAACAGGGATTCGGCGGACGAACCGGCGTAGTCAATCGTGATGTTGCTGCCGTCGACAATCACCGCCACGTTAAGGTGAATGTCGCCTTCGTAATCGCCAATATCGACCGCCGCCTCATAACGTCCGTCCGGCACCGCCTCAATCGCCTTGCGCATCGCGTTTTCAGTCAGGGAATGGATTTTCTCCGCCAGCGGCTCTACCGAGTCGAGCTTCAGGTCATCCATCAGGCCTAGCAGGCCGTTGGCACCAATCTGGTTGGCAGCAAGCATTGCGTGCAGGTCGCCCTCCACCTGATCCGGTGAGCGCACGTTAGCCAGCAGCAGGTCCAGCAGCTGCTGATTCACCTCGCCCTCGAGCATCAGTTTGCTTGGCGGGATCAGGAAGCCCTCTTCAAACATGTCGCGCGACGAGCCCATATTCAGCGAGCCGCCGATGTCGGACATGTGTGCCGCCGAGCCGGTGAACGCCACCAGTTTACCGTCGCGGAACACCGGCGTGACAATGGTGACGTCGTTCAGGTGGCCGGTTCCCAGCCAGGGATCATTGGTAATCAGGCTGTCGCCCGGCTTGAGCGTCTCGGCCGGATATTTCGCCAGCAGATGACGCACCGTCGCCGGTAAGGTCCCGATAAACACCGGAACGCTGGTTTTTGGCTGCGCCAGCGAATTGCCTTTGGCGTCCATCAGCAGGCAAGAATAGTCGCCTACCTCACGAATAATGCTTGAGAAGGCCATGTTGACCAGCGTCGCGGCCGCCTCCTCAGAGATACTGACCAGACGGTCCCAGGTGATCCTCAGGCTGATCGGGTCATTCAGAAAACGCAGGTTATCAGGGGTTGAGGTCGTCATTATTTCAGCTCCATCAGAATATTGCCTTGTTCATCAAGCATGGCGGACGCACCGGGTCCGACATAAATCGCACACTCTTTCTCCTGCAATAATGCAGGGCCATCAATCCAGGCATGAGTGACCATTAGGCTACGCGGCACGACGCGACAATCGCTGAACCCTTCGTCGCGGCCCAGATAAACGGCAAGGGTTTTCTCCTGCGCGCCCTCGTCTGGCTGAGCCTGCTTGTCGCTGGTATTCATCTGCGGTGGCGTGGTTTGAACGCGGCCACGCCAGTTGACCACTTCCACGCCCTGTCCTTTCAGCGTACGGCCAAAGCGAGCAAAATGGGCGTCTTCGAAGGCGGCAATCAGTGCGTCAACGTCACCCTGTTCGATAAAGGATCCCGGCAGGCTGACGGTCAGCTCCGAGCCTTGTCCGACGTAGCGCACGTCGGACAGTTTTTGCGTGCTGGCGGTAGCCGGTTCTACGTTGGCTGCGGCCAGTGTGGTAAAGGCTTCATCAAACCCTTCGGCGAAAGTACGATGCACGGCCGCCATGTCGATACCGGGCTGTAGACGGCAGCGATCGCTGCGCACGAAGTCGGCGCTCGGCGGTGCAGTCAGCAGTCCAAAGGCGGAATACACGCCAGCACCATTCGGGAAATAGACCTTTTTAACGCTCAGAATCTTGGCAAGTGACCAGGCGTGGCTCGGGCCTGCGCCACCAAAGGCCAGCATGGTCATCTGGTGCGGGCTGACGTTTTTCTCAACGGAGTGCGTGCGCAGCGCCTCGGCCATTTTGCTGTTGGCCACTTCGTGAATGCCCCACGCCGCGTCTTCGATGCTCAGGCCCAAAGGCTCGGCAATACGCGAAATAGCCTTGCGGGCGGCAGCAACGTCGAGGGTCATCCGCCCACCGAGGAAGGCGTCTGGGTCAAGCAGGCCGAGGACCAGATTGGCGTCGGTAACGGTAGGCAACTCGCCGCCACGTCCATAGCAGGCCGGCCCTGGGTAGGCACTGGCGCTTTCGGGACCTATTTCCAGCAGGCCGAGCGAATCAACGCGCGCAATACTGCCGCCGCCCGCACCGATTTCAATCATGTCGACCACCGGCAGTTTCACCGGCAACCCGCTGCCTTTCAACAGACGGTCGGCGCGCCCGACCTCATAGTCGGTCGTAATGGAAGGTTCGCCGTTGCGCACAACGCAGGCCTTCGCCGTGGTGCCGCCCATATCAAATGCCAGCACCTGGCTGTGACCGTTCTTACGGGCAAACGCGGCGGTAGCCACGATACCCCCCGCAGGACCGGACTCGATGATGCGGGTGGGAAAGTCCGCCGCGACCTGCGGAGCCATCAGGCCACCGTTGGAGCCCATCACCAGCCAGTCGCAAATGAAACCGCCGTCGCGCAGCTTCTGCTCAAGACGCGCCATGTAGTTGCGAGCTTTGGGCTGCACGAAGGCGTTCATGGCGGTCAACACGCCACGGTCATATTCGCGAATTTCGCGGGAAACTTTGTGCGACACCGAAATTGAAACCCCCGGCAGTTCGCGACTCAAAATGGCTTCGATGCGATTCTCATGTTCGGGCCAGGCGTAGGCATGCATACAGAGCACGGCCACGGCCTCGTAGCCCTCATCGCGCAGTTTTGCCGCCAACGTGACCACTTCCTGCTCGTCCAACGGTGTGACAACGTCACCTTTACTGGTCAGGCGTTCATTGATTTCATAGGCCTGTGAACGGGGGATTAACGGCGCGGCAGGTGCACCGTTAAGGTCATAAATGTCATAGCGATATTCACGCCCCAGCACCAGAACATCACGAAAACCTTGGGTGACGACGAAGGCGGTTTTCGCGCCGCGTCTTTCCAGCAGTGCGTTAATCGCAAGCGTAGTCCCGTGAGTAATCGTCTGGATCTCGCTGGCCTCAAGCCCTGCCATCTCGACCAACTGAGTCAGACCGGTATAAGCCCCCTCGGACGGATCGTGCGGCGTAGTCAACGTTTTATGACGAAGCGCGACGCCTGTTTCGTCGTTTAGCAGCACCAGATCTGTAAACGTGCCGCCAATATCAAATCCCATTCGCCATGTTGACGTGTGTTTCATAATTACCTCGACAGATGTTCAGTTGCTCTGATAACGCATTCGGGGTCCGTTACTCCGCACGCAGCGGCTTACCGGCAGTTTCTTTGAGATATAAGGTACTAATCAGGGTCAGCATCGCGGTGATAATAACCATGTAGCTCGGGATGCTGGCGATACCGGTGAGGCCGATGAGCCAGGTCATCAGCAGCGGCGCAGAGCCTCCAAAAATCACCGTAGAAAGATTGAAGCCGATGCTGTAGGCGCTGTAGCGCACGTTAGTTGGGAACATTTCGGCAAGCGTGGCCTGAATGACCGCCGCATGACCGGCGAAGGCAAAGGCCAGCAGAATCGCGGCCATACAGGCCAGCGGCATCATGCCCAGCGTCAGCAGCCAAAAGCACGGATAAGCCAGCAGGGCCATCGCTATCGCCGAGGCAATCAGCAGTGGCTTACGGCCAAGACGGTCGGAGAGCCAGGCCATCATCGGGATAGCGCCGATAATGGTCAGCAGGCCACAGGCGGTGACCATCAGGCTCTGTATCTGAGCGAAATGCATCACCTTGTTGAGATAGGTCGGCATATAAACGAACAGCACGTAGTAGCCGGGTCCGTTGACGGCCGGTAAGGTCACCGCCAACGCGATAGCCTTGAGATGACGTTTAGAGGTCAGCACTTCGCGGATTGGGTTGCGCACTACCGCTTTATTCTGCTTAACCATCTGAAAATGAGGGGTATCTTGAATGCGAGTGCGGATATAAACGCCGATCAGTGCCATCGGGATAGCCAACAGGAACGGCACGCGCCATACCCAGTCCCTCATCGCCTGGGCGCCGTAAATATTAATCAGGCCGCTTATTAACAGGCTACCGAACAACAAGGCGATGAACGACCCCATCACCAGCGGCGACATGACGACCGCACGGCGGTCATCTTCGGCATATTCCGCCACAAAGGAGCCGGCACCCGAGACTTCTCCTCCTGCCGAGAAACCCTGTACCACGCGCAGTAAAATCAGCAAGGCAGGCGCTGCCCAGCCGATGCTTTCATAGCTTGGCAACAGGCCGATGGCCGCCGTGGCCAGTGAAATCATCAACAGCAGGATGGCGAGTAATTTCTGGCGGCCCATTTTATCGCCCAGGTATCCACAAATTACGCCACCGAAAGGACGAACAACGAAACTGACCGTAAAGCCCACGTAGGTCAGCATTAGCCCCGCGTCAGAGGTGTTCATGCTGCTGGCGGAAAACACTAGCACCAGCGTACTCACCAGAAGACCGTAAATGCCGTAGTCATACCACTCAACAAAGGATCCCACGCCGCCCGCCAGTGAAGCACGTTTGACGATATTGTTTTTTGCCGAGTCTCTCGCCGGCAAAGCGTAATCCATCGATGCAACCTGAGATTTATTCATTGTTCTGCCCTGCTAAAGTAGTGATGAAATCCGGCCCAAAACGGTGGCTGGGCCGGTCTTGTGCGCTGTGATTTAGCGGTATTGTCCGGTGACTTCTGCGGTCATCTCGGCTTCACGTTTTGCCACTTCCTTGACTTTCTCCAGGACGTCCTCTGCTCTCCAGAAAGGAATAATGATGATGCCGTCGTCGTCGGCAACGACGATGTCGCCCGCACAGCAAACCACGCCGCCGATGGCAACCGGTTCGCCTATCACGCCCGGACCATTCTTGTAAGGCCCTGCAGGACTCGTGCCACGTGAGTAGGTTGGGAAATCAGTTGATTCAATAATTTTTTTGTCGCGCACTGCACCGTCGATAACCTGACCGCGTGCTCCGGCGTGTTGAAAGCGCTGGGTCAACTGCTCGCCCACCAGAGCACGGTCGATGTGCCCCATGCCGTTGATCATCATCACGTCGCCCTCTTCGATGTAGTCGAGAGCAATGATCACCGCCGCGTTATCGCCCGCCGTAACCTGTACCGGAAATGCAAAACCGGTAAAGGCGGTGTGATTGGTCAGGGGAATAATCCCTGCGTCACACATACTCAGGCGTTCCATGGCGTCGCCGATATTGGCAACAGGAAAAGCGGCGAAAGCATCGAGCCACTCTTTTGAGGGACGTTTCCAGCGTGGAGCAATACGAACTTCTGCTGTTTCTAATGCCATTTTCTCAGACCTCAACGTAGGGAATAAAAATGAAAAGCAATTCTCGAATGAGAATGTTTTATCATTTTAAAAATTAAATGTTCAACGTTTTTTTTCTGAACCAAAGGGTCAGGAAGGGCTATTTAAGAGGCTAAAAAACACAAAACAAGAGAATTAAAATTAATTATAAAATTGATTAAAATCATTAAGTTAACTTATTATACAAGCATGATATTTGTGATGAAGATAACATTATTAAGTCAAATATCAGCAGCCATTCAATTTTCTTATGGCTAGATAAGAATTGG
Organism: Rouxiella badensis; assembly: GCF_002093665.1. Taxonomy (GTDB): domain Bacteria; phylum Pseudomonadota; class Gammaproteobacteria; order Enterobacterales; family Enterobacteriaceae; genus Rouxiella; species Rouxiella badensis. The sequence continues at coordinate 48,219 of NZ_MRWE01000015.1, forward strand.
CATGAAATAAATCATTGTTTTGGTGCAAAATAACCAATGAATATCAGCATCCGCACTGTGCAAGTGCAGAATAAATTTGAGGGGTAAAATAATCCCTTATAACAGGGGATAAGCAATTTTATATTTTGTGGTGCGGCGCACAGAATTGGTGCGCCGTGAGAATGAGCCTGTCTGGCTTTGATAGGGGGATTTTTTGCAGTAACAGGGAAATCGTAAAATCTATCTGCGGCTAACCGTCAGTTTTACGCTGCCGCGATTATTGCCGTACGCCTGCCAGGCATCGTTGGCAAAAGCATACAAGTAGCCGCTGGCCTTCGGTGTGAAGACTTGCCTTTCACCTATCTGGAACACCTCGTGGGGCAAAAAGTCATTTTTATGCTTCGGGGTCGCGTCCGGCAGATAATCGTTGGCGACCATGCCCGTCAGCACAAACCAGCCAATACGTTCTTCGCGCTTGGTGAGCCAGAAATCGGCCTGATAGTTGCCGGTCATCTTGCTGTAGAGCAGCTCAAATTTGCCCAACAGTGACGACAAAGCCTGCGGAATTTTGCCGAAATGGAATTTACCGTCGCGAGTGCCTTTCGGCCCGCAGTTAATATGACCGTCGAGCCACTCACCCGTGGCATGAAACTCGTACGTCACGCCCGCCTGCAAATAAAACCCGGTAAAATTCCAGAATTCATGTGCGAAAACCTCAACGCCGATTGATTGCTCTTTCTTCAGCGCTTGCCCCTGCCAATAGTCACGCTGAGTCAAAGGTGGGTTGCGATGCCTGTCGAGCGCAGACTGATGCAACGAGGGGTTCTCGTCGCTGAAAAAAGGCACGTTGCGCGGGCGGGTCTTGAGATCTTTGAATACTCCAATCGCGGAATCATGCTGCTGGTCGAGAGAGTCGGGAACTATCTGAGCGAGTGAAGCCTCCCTAAACCTCAGCCCTTCGGCTTCGGCCTGCTCTATCATCCAGCGCAATGCGCCATCGGATAATCCATGCTGCACGTAGCCTCCGCCCACGTCCGCATGCACGCCGGGGAACCAAATCTGCTTAACGTCCCGCGTTGGATCAACGCCGGTCCACAGCGTGGGCATAAAAGTTTGCCGCTTTTCATCGATGGAGATGGCGTGACGCGCCGTTTTAACCATCGGACTCAGGCTGGTATCGTGGAATTTATAGCGCGAGCTGCCGTTTAGTAGACTCAGAAACGCCACGTCTTCCGGGATCCCTAATGCCCCAACCGTGTCCCATACGCCAATAAAGTTTATCGGTACGGTGTGGCTACAGGACTGGCCGGGCGTGACGTAGTGAAAGGCGCGCTCTTCACTGGCGATGACCGTTTTTTGCGCACGGTAGCAGTTAAAAACATCCTGAACCGCTGACCAGGTTTCCTTCTCACTTAGCGGATGCGAGCGCAGGTCGAGCAGCCCACAGTGTGAAATCATGCCACCAAGGCTACGCACGGTAAAGGCCCCACGGCTGAAGCCAAACAGCCAGATGGTGGCACCAACCTGGTAATTTTTGGCCAGCCAGCAGTAGGCACTCATGATGTTTTTATCCAACCCGTCACCGACGATGCCGTCAATAATGCGACGTATTGCGCCCCCTTTGGTGCCGACGCCGGGATGATAGTAAGCCCGCTGCTCAAGCCCCTCTTTATCGGTTTTTTCGAGCGCGTTACGCATTTTAACCACGTTAGTGGGAACAGATATACCGCCGTCGGTTTGCTCGGGAGTATTCCAGGTACCGTCACAGAAAATAATCAGATGCATAAAGGTTTTCACCTCATCCCTTTTGACTTAGAAACCATAGGAAACCAGTTTAAACCTAGCCTGTTACCTTCAGGGTGCAAAGTCTTAATCGACATATAAAAATGATTCAATTCAGGAATTCAGCAGTTTGTCTGTTTGGGGGATCGCGTGCGGATGATGATCGAGGTTTTGAGTCAGGGGAATTTGATGCTTAAGATGCCTGTTACCCAGGTAAAAGCCGGATGGACAGCGGATAGCGACGTCATGCTGTCGTGGCAACCGCACAACGTTTAGGCATTAAAGGTGATGGCACACTGATTATGCTTAAACGCTAGCTCCCTTAAGGCGTTAGCGTTAATCAGTCTCACTATGTTCAGTCAGCTTTCTTCGGCTTATCGTTGTCCTGCTGATGGCGTTTTTCCGCTAGCCAATCCTGAATCATCTGCAGTAAGAAGAGCCGTAAACGCAACGGTGAACGGTCATACACTTTCCAAAAACTCAGACTCTGTTCCATGAAAGACTCCTGCTTGATAACCACGTACTGAAGAAGGTTTATTGTACAGGTATAGCACAGGCTATATTTGTTAGCCATAGCAAAGTCAGCAAAAATTGGTGGTTGGAGATACTTGGTTTACAATGCCTCCCATTGTCGCGAGGTATGTGGCTTCTGGAAGTGAAGTAAAAAGCCATTGAGCAAGAAAAAAGGCGGGCGTTGTGAAAAATAAGAAAGTAGGTCCATTGCTGGATGTGGAAGATCACGCTCAGGGCTTTTTACAGGTGCGCGAGGCGCATCGTCGGGAACTCATGGATGACTATGTCGAGCTTATCTCTGATTTGATTCAGGAATTTGGTGAAGCAAGGCAAGTCGATTTGGCCGCACGTTTGGGGGTTTCTCAGCCCACGGTGGCAAAGACCCTGAAAAGGTTGGCGAGCGCGGGATTGGTGCGCCAGTTGCCTTATCGCGGCACGTTTTTAACCCCTGAAGGTGAGAAGCTGGCGGCGGAAAACCGTGAACGCCATAACGTGGTTGAGGCCTTCTTTATTGCATTGGGCATAAGCCCTGAAACGGCGCGGCTGGACTCCGAAGGCGTAGAGCATCACGTCAGTGATGAAACGCTGGACGTGTTCCGTCGTTTTACGGAACAGAAAAACGCCGGGAAATAATCCCCCTCCGCTAAAAAGTCAGGAAGACTTGTCATTTTTCCTGACTTTTTACTGATATTTCTGCTTCCCCCATCACGGTTCATAAATAGTTTGCCCCATTATCGTTTCTTTTCATTTAACTCGTGCAAAAATAGCCCCCCTCTACGCCTGACCCCACTCTTTGTTAATAAGGATTTAAACGAGATGACGTTCAAGCCTATCGCTATCGCATTTTTGAGCCTTTCCTTTATCACCTCCGCTCAGGCTGCATCCTCCGAGCAGGATAAAATCGACTCGATAATCAAGCCGTTAATGGCCCAATATCAGATACCGGGTATGGCCATTGCCGTGAGCATCAACGGTAAAAATACATTCTACAACTATGGCGTTGCGTCCAAAGAGACGCACAAGGCGGTGAGCCAGAACACGATTTTTGAAATCGGTTCACTGAGCAAAACCTTTACCGCGACGTTGGCCAACTGGGCCGCACAGCAGGGCAAAATTTCCTACTCTGACGCCGCCAGCCACTATATCCCTGAGTTGCAAGGCACCGCGTTTGACAAAATAACGTTGCTAAATCTGGCCACGCACACCTCTGGCCTGCCGCTATTCGAGCCAGACCACGTGAAAAACAACGCTCAGCTTATGGCCTGGTTTAAGCAGTGGAAACCTGCCCAACCGGCGGGCACCCAGCGCATCTATTCGAATATGGGGATTGGATTGCTGGGCATGATAGCGGCCAAGAGCCTTAATCAACCGTTTACCGACATCATGCAAAATCGTATGTTGCCCGCGTTGGGTATGCACAATAGTTATGTGCAGGTTCCGCCCGATAAAATGGGTGAATATGCTCAGGGCTATAACAAACAGAATCAGCCGGTGCGCGTCAATCCTGGGGTATTGGACGCCGAGGCCTACGGCATAAAGTCCAGCTCGGCGGACCTGATTCGTTACCTGAACATAAATCTACGAACTCAACCCATTGACGCCAAATGGCAGACAGCGGTAGACGCGACGCATCGCGGTTACTATCAGGTCGGGCAGTTTACGCAGGATATGATGTGGGAAAACTACGCCTATCCGTCAGCGCTGAAAACCCTGTTAGACAACAACGGCTCGCAGATTATTTCCCAGCCCCAGCCGACTCAGGCCATCAACCCGCCGCAGCCCCCGTTGGAGCAGGCCATCTACAACAAGACCGGCTCTACCGGCGGATTTTCGACCTACGCCCTGTTTGTGCCTATCAAAAAGATGGCAATCATTGTGCTAGCGAATAAGTCTTACCCTAACGAGGCAAGGGTTAAGGCGGCATACGAGGTTATGAAGGCCGTCGATCCGGACTTTTAATTATTGAATATGTGTTTTTAATTCAAAACATAATGATTTAAGTCAAAGGCGCGCGTTTTGCGCGTCGGGAAGGAAAATAGCCTTTGTACAGAGGGTTTCCACTAGTAGGGAACCCTCTGCATTCAAGGCTTTCAACCGCCTGGCTCAAGCCTCAACCTAGCGCCAATATTTTTTCCTGCTGGTCTTGCCTATCCCTGGATTGTAACTGTTGGTCGGGTCAAGCTCGCGCATGTGCTGCTCGTATTCACCGGAGGCAGAGTACAAATGCCCGACGTTGTGTTCAGCGGGATATTTCGCACCGCGCCGGTCAAGATACTCCAGCACCTCATGCTTGAAAGTCACCGGGTCTACGCCAGGCTTGAGGATGTAGTCCTGATGGTTTACGAAGCAGAAAAAGTGCCCACAGCAGGAGTCTTCCAGCACCTGCGCCTGAAGATGTGCGGGTAACACAATTCGCCACTGGTCATCGTTACGGCGCAGCGCTACGTCAAACGCCATCAGCCGCTGGTTGGTGTCGATGCCCATATAGTCGCAGTACGAAACCGTACAGCCGCCAACGCCGAAGCGAACCAGGAAGGCGTCTTTTTCTTCACGCGAGTCGCAGGCAAAAAATTGCCCCGATTTCCCTGCGAAAAACGAGGTCAGCATAAGCTGCAGTTCAGGCGCGTGGCGAGCCTCGGTTTTTATCATCAGATGATGCTCAAACTGGTCTCGATAGTCGAGGATGCGTTTCGACACGCGCTTCGGCGTCAGGTTATTTACCCCTTGCAGCACTTTATCGACCAGATTAAGCGGTAAGAAACCGGCCTTTTTCACCCGCAGGTCCCATTTAGCCTTCCCGGCCATTAAAGACGGTAAAGCCTCTGGCCCCAAACGATCGATTGCCCAATAAACATGCTTGGAGTAACGCACCGTCAGATCAAACGCGTTGCGGTGGATATATTCCGCCTGCTGAGGCAGTTCTTGCAGATTTTGCAGCAAATAACGGCGTAGCCCGACAAGCTCTTGCTCATCGTTGGTGCCAATATAGAAAGTCTGCGTGCGGTCGCCTTTATCGAAGGTCGAAAGCCGAACCGCAAACACCGCTACCTTTCCCGCGCTGCCCGAACTGTCGTGCAGGTATTGCGCGTTGCCGTTAAAGCGCGTCGGGCTATTGGCATCGACGTCACGGATAACCTCAGCATAATCGTCGGCCCAGATTTTCCCTTCCCAGTCCGGCGCGGTGCCGGTGGTGTAATCCTGATTTTCGAGACGCGCAATCATCTCTTCTGGCGTATTGCCCAGAAATACGCCCAGATGATTGACCAGAGAAAGGCTACCGTCGTTGTTAATCTGCGCGAAAAGGGATTTTTCAGTAAACGCCGGGCCGCGCCGAATGAGCGAACCGCCAGAATTATTGCAAACGCCGCCAATCACCGAGGCGCCAATGCATGAAGAGCCAATCACGGAGTGCGGCTCTTTATGGTGCGGTAACAGCGCCTTTTCCAGCTCGGTCAGCGTGCTTCCGGGGAAAGCAATAACCTGTTGCGCGTTATCAATGATCTGCACACCTTTTATACGCCGCGTGCTGACAATAACGACGTCACGATCGTAATTATTGCCGTCTGGGGTTGAACCGCCGGTCACACCGGTGTTGGATGCCTGCATCAATATAATTTTGTCAGCGGCGACGCATAGCTTCAGTACCTGCCAAAGTTGCAGCAGGGAGTCAGGAATGGCTACGGCAAGCGCCTGTCCCTGACCGACGCGAAACCCCTTGGTATAATAGGCTTTATCATTTTCACTGGTCAGTAACTGGTCGCCGGTCAAAATCTGCTGCAACTGAGGAATAATTGCTACACCCTTCTCCATCTGCCTTTCTCCCTTGGCCGCGCGCGTGAACGGCGGCTGACGATTCAATAAAATATTCTGATTTTTTAGTGGTTATAAAACTGCCCGAGTACAGTGGCAGAATAGGAGTATCAAAAAACTTTCTCTAATCTAAAACGGTGATTTTCCGTCCAGAACCCGTGCAATAACGTTTAATGCGCCCTGTTGGTTGTTGCTTTCAGTCCGATAATCCGCCACCGAGGCGACGGTCGGGCTGGCGTTAGCCATCGCAAAACCAAACCCGGCATGGCGCAGCATTTCAATATCGTTGTCACTGTCGCCAACGGCCACGACGTGTTGATCTTTAATGCCCCATCGCGCCTGAAGCAGGCTGAGGCCGTTGGCCTTGTGCAAACCTGGGATAATCAGGTCGATAAAGCCGAAGCCGCTGCCGACCGGCTGAGAGATATCACCCACCTCGTCGGCAAGTTTCTTAAGCAGTGCCGGGATAGCGTCATTGGGGACGTTTAATGAAAATTTGAAAATAATGTCCTCTACCGTCGAGAAGTCTTCCACCTTTTTCAGGCGACGATAGTGATTCGACATTTTTTCGACGATAGCCTCGCTCATTGAGACATGAGCATAGGCGCTGTTTTTACCGCACACCACCAGATTGATGTCTTGAACCTCTGCCAGCACCTCGAGAATACGTGCAACGTGCTCTTTGGCAAACTCGCCACAGTGGATCTCCTCACCTGCGTCCACCACATAGGCTCCATTTTCAGCAACGAAGGCTATCTCCTGCTGAATTTCTGGAAAATAGTGCACCAGCTGATAAAACTGATTGCCACTGGCGACCACGAAGCGGATGTCACGCGCCTTGAGTTCGGCATACTGCTCGAGAAAACGTGCTTTATCATAGGCCTTATCGTCATTGAGAAAGGTCCCGTCCATATCAACCGCAATCAGTTTAATTGACATAAATTTTCCGTTTTTAAAAAGAAAAAAAGAATCGTCGCCGGCTGTCTGGCAGCAGCGCTGGCGCTAAAGCTAAGCCGATAACGTATTATCCGCTAACCGTTCACCCTGTCGATTGACCTGTAACAACGAAATCTTACGATGAGATCCAGATCACAAAACTGTGATTAATCCACCGACGCTTTATCAAACAAAGGCAGAGAACTGGCGTTAACTGCTTGTTCTTATTGCCTGACTCAAAATTTGCCTAGGTTATTTAAAGTGTTGGCAAAGGTTGCCGATGCTTGTCTTCGTTAAAAGTTTATGTAATCTTGCGCTCGCAAAAAAATGTGCGCCAGGTCACTTTATTGACGCACTGTTTGAGTGTCATCAGGGTCAGATAACGATGCATTACCCCGCATCGGCATTTTATCTCTAAGTCAGAGGCGCCATTGAAAGCGAATAATCTGACAGCCATAAGTAACAGGAACTTACATGAACGAAAAATCTACAAGTTACAAAGGGCCTCTGGCTCTGCTAACGGCGCTATTCTTTATGTGGGGATTGATTACCTCACTGAATGACATCTTGGTTCCACATTTAAAATCCCTATTCGAATTAAGCTACGTTCAGGCCTCGCTGGTTCAGTTCAGCTTCTTCTTCGCCTACTTTGTGATGTCTTATCCGGCGGGTAAAGTCGTCAGCAAGTTTGGCTATAAGGCCGGTATCATCATGGGCCTGCTGGTTGCCGCACTGGGCTGCGTGCTGTTCTATCCTTCGGCGTCATTGCGCTCTTATCCGCTGTTCCTGCTGTCGCTGTTCATTCTGGCCTCCGGTTTAACTCTGCTACAGGTTGCGGCAAACCCTTACGTTAACTCATTGGGAAGCGCAGATACCGCAGCCAGCCGTCTTAACCTGACGCAGGCGTTTAACTCATTGGGTACCACCATTGGTCCGGTGCTGGGCGGCATGTTTATTCTTTCCGCCGTGGTGCTGACCGCTGACCAGATTTCTCATCTGCCTGCCGGTGAGCTTCAGCATTACTATGCCAGCGAGTCCTCTTCGGTGCAGATGCCCTATCTGGTGCTAACCGCGGTACTTATCCTGATTGCTCTGGTGATTAAATTCAGCAAGCTGCCAGTCTTGAGCAACGAGAAAGAGCAGGACGACGGTAAAGACCACAGCCTGTGGAAGAAAAAGCATCTGGTGTTGGGTGTGATCGGTATCTTTGCTTACGTAGGTGCGGAAGTGTCTATCGGTAGCTATCTGATAAGCCTGCTGGAGCGCCCGGACATTGCCTCTCTTTCTGCGGTTGACGCCAGCCAGAAGCTCTCCCTTTACTGGGGCGGTGCGATGGTAGGACGCTTCCTCGGCAGCGTGCTGATGACCAAAATCAAGGCCAACCGCCTGCTGGCGTTTAACGCGATGATAGTGGTTCTGCTGATTGCCTCGGCCATCATCACCAAAGGCACTTTCAGCATGTGGGCGATTCTGTGCGTTGGCCTGTTTAACTCTATTATGTTCCCGACCATTTTCTCGCTGGCGCTGAACAAGTTGGGTGGTTTGACCGGCCGTGCTTCAGGCGTGCTGTGCATGGGTATCGTCGGCGGCGCAGTCATGCCTATCATTCAGGCTGCCGTTGCCGACCACGTTTCACTGCTGGTGTCTTTCGTTGTGCCACTGGTGTGCTACCTATACATCGCCTGGTATGGCTGCAAAGGCTACAGGCCAACTCACTAAGCGAATTCATTTTGGCCCTCCTTCTCAGCGAGGGTCAACATTTTCTGCCTGAGGGTTAATTAACAAAAATAGCCGCTTTTTTCTTCATTGATATAAATAAAGCAGACAGAGCCTCAATATTCAATGCCACCTCCTCCGGCACCCGACAGCTCACCGAAAAATACTCACCAAGGTCTTCAAACTCATACTGATTGCCAAATACATCCTCAAGATATTCAATGCTCCCGGATTTATTTAACTCAACGCTAATTATTAGCGCAGTGTCTTTGATCGATATAAAGAAATCGTAACTATATTGAAACTCTATTTTTATTGGCAGCGTAATGTGCTGGGTATCGACCTCCTGAAGAGGACACCCCAGGAACTGTAGACAATGAATCGCATTATTAATAAGCTTATTATTCTCTTGTTCATTCTGTTGATGACCTGACGAACTCATTTATCGTCCTTATGGCTGACATCTTCATGCCAGATTATTGATTCGAGCAACCTCCCGAGCGCTTCTACTTTCAATCTGCTGTTTTTCTTGCCGATAGCGGTTTTTCTCGGCATCAATATCAAGTCTTTTATAAAGTTCATTAGATTGGACATGAGACGAATAACGGCGAATAATATTATTCACTTGGTTCTCATGATGATAATCAGCATCCTGTAAATTTCTATTTAGCGCATTTTCTTCCTGCCGTAGCAGCTCAGATCTGTTGCTTTTGCTGATGCCATTCCCTCCGCCGGACCGGAACATATAAATTCGCCCCATGCCCTCAAGAAAGAATCCTTTATCTTCTTCTTTAATACGTGCAGAGGGAGAACCGGTAACAAGCTTAATCAATAAGTTATGCGTTAATAACCCTTCATTAATAATCATCTTAAATCCTTATCAGCTTATTAAATTAGTGGGTGTTTTATTGGGCGTAAATACAACCCAATAAAACCTCCAAGATCATTTAAGACTAAAAGATATTAAATCGGATGAATAACAAGCAAATTTATAGTGCCTCACCATTTATCCCCTTGCAATGGCTGAGTTATTTATGAGCGAAATACACTAAACTGTGCCGCCAGGATAGGCCTTTTCCCACCCGCCACCCAACGCCTTGTAAAGCCGCACCAAAGACATCGACACATTAGTGTTACTGATGACCAGCGATTGCTGCGCGTCGAGCAGCGCCTGTTGTACCGTTAACACATTGAGGAAGTCGGTGGCGCCGGCAATATATTGCCGCTGGGCGTTATCGAGTGCGATTTGCGAGTCTTCGACCACCGTGACCAGCTTCTGCCGCTGCCGTTGATGGGTATCGTAATCGACCATCGCGTCGTCCACCTCGTGCCACGCCTTCAGCACCGTTTGCTGGAAATGTACCGCAGCCTCCTGCTGCTGAGCCTTGCGCAACGCCAGTTGACCTCGAAGGCGACCGCCTTCGAAAATCGGCAGATTCAGGCCAGGGCCAAAATTGTAAAAATGCGAGCCCCACTGACCCAGCTGATTGAACTGCATCGCCTGAAGCCCGGCGTTAGCCGAAAGGGTAATGCTGGGATAAAAATCGGCGGTGGCAACGCCAATCTCCGCGGTAGCCGCATGCAGTTGGGCCTCAGCGGCACGAATATCCGGTCGGCGCTGTGCCAACTGTGACGGCAGGCCGACCGGAACCTCAACCGGGGTGAGCGGGAGCGGTTTTACTCCGTTCAGTTCTCGGCTCAACGCACCCGGTTGTTCGGCCATCAGATAACTTAAGGCGTTGATTAAATGCGACTGCTGCTGTTCTAAAATAGGCAGCCTCGCCTGAATAGCCGCCACCTGCGCCCGCGCCTCGGCCACTTCAAGCTGAGTAGCCACGCCGTCAGACAGACGGACAGAGGTCAATTTGAGGCTGTGCTCGGCAACGGTAAGGTTCTGCTCGGTAGTCGCCCGCTGAGCCTGAATGCCGCGCAGTTGAATATAATCCCCCGCGGTTTCTGCCTGTACCGTTAATAGCACGGCGCGTCGGAGGTCAGCGCTGGCCTCGACGCTGGCACTGGCCGACTCCAGCTCGCGACGCGCGCGGCCCCACATATCCAGCTCCCAGGAAGCGTCAACGCCCGGCTGCCAGACGTTATAGGCTCGTTTGCCGTCAAGGCCCGAAATATCCTGCAATCCCTCCTGACTGTTGCGCGCACGCTGATAACTGACCGCACCGTTAACCGACGGCTGGCTATCACCACCGATAACGCGCCGTTCGGCCTGTGCCTGCATCAGTCGTGCGGTCGCAGCCTTCAGGTCAAGATTAGCCTGTGCCGCACGCGTAATCAGGCGGGTCAGCGTCGCGTCGTGAAAAATGCCCCACCACTGCGGGCTGATGCCTTTGTCAACCGTGCGGCTGGCGGCGCTGCCCTGCGTCCAGACAACCGGGCCTGTGACCTGCGGCGCCTTGAAATCTGGTCCCAAGGTACAACCGCCAAGCAGCGTGACGCTCAGTGCAAGAGATACCCTCTTCATGGCCTGCTCCCCGCCGTTGCGGCGGTATGCACAGTGGCCTCTACCGCCATTCCGACCAACAGTCGCGATGCCTCACGCTGGCCCGCATCAAGCACTATTTTTACCGGAATACGCTGAACCACCTTGGTAAAATTGCCGGTGGCGTTGTCGGGGGCGATAGGCGAAAAGGTCACGCCCGTCGCAGGCGCGAAGCTGTCTACCACGCCGTGCAGCGTGGCCCCGCCGAAGCTGTCGACGCGGATATCCACCGGCTGACCCGGACGAACGTGCTCAAGCTGGGTTTCCTGAAAATTACCGATAACGTAGGCACGTTTGAGCGGTACCAGGGCCAGCAGCGTATTGCCCGGCGTGACATAGGCTCCCTGCCGCGCGACGCGTTGACCGACCCAACCGTCGACAGGCGCAACAATCTGCGTATAGGAAAGGTTCAGCTCAGCGGCATCAAGAGCAGCCTGCGCACGTTTCAACTCCCCTGTTGCGCGTTCACGCTCGGCCAGCAGAATCGCCGTTTTTTGACGCGCTGCATCCAGGGAGGCACTGTCTCGTGCGACGTTAGCCTGCGCGGTATCGATACGCGACCGCGCCTGCTGAGCGTTCTGCTTGCTGCCTGCGCCCTGCGCCGCCAGGTCGAGATAGCGCGCAAAATCGGCTTTGGCAAAGACGTAAGTCGCCTGACTTGCCGCCAGGGTCGCCGCCGCCTGATGAATATTGGACTGCTGCTGTATCAGGCTCGCCTCAGCGTTCGCGACCGTGGCCTGCTGAACCAGCAGATTCGCCTTTGCCGCATCGAGCGCCGCGCGCAGGTCGCGGTCATCAATATCAATCATCGGCTGTCCTTGATGCACATACTGGTTATCTTCAACCCTGACGTGGGTGATTTGTCCGCTAATGCGCGGCGTTACCAGGGTGTAATCGGCACTGATAAACGCATCGTTGGTGGTTTGGTCCGTGCTGGTGGAAAAAAGCCACCCGCAAATTAGCGCGATCGCCAAAACAGCCGCGCCAACGATGGCAATCAGGGTTTTTTTAGGGGTCAATAAAGAGGGGGTCATCGTCAAACCTTAAGCATCTTTGACGGGACGCGGGGGATAAACCCGTGTCGCCATCAGAGGAATAAAAATAATCAACGTCAGCGTAATAAACGCCATCACACGATAAAGGTCAGCGCTGGCCAGCACGAGCGCCTGCGCCCTAATTTGCCCGGCAAGCCGCGTGAGACCTTCATGCTGCTGCGCTAACCAAAGTGAACGCCCGCCGAGCCTGTCGACCAGCGTGTGGGAGTGAAAGTGCTCACGCATCGTAGTCACTCCCTCAAGCACGCCGGTGCCCACCACCGCCGCCATTCCTTTAACCGTGTTAAACCAGGCGGACGCAGAAGGACCTTCAATCGGCGGTAACCCATTGGTGGCGAGCATCAGAAGCGGAATGACCGCCATCGGCTGCGCGAGAATTTGCAGCATTTGCAGGCCGTAGAAGTTATTGCGGATCCAGTCGGAGGTCATCGCGCTGCCGAGATAGCAGGTCAGCGCGATAAGTCCCAGCCCGACGGCGAGTACCCACCGGCAATCCACCCGATTGAGGTTGCACAGCGAAGAAACCAGCGGCAGCGCGAGCAGCTGACCCAGCGCGACATATAGCGCCAGCGGGGCAATTTGCAGCGGCCGATATCCCTGAACCTCCGCCAGATAAGCGGCAGGAATGCCCGGTACCGCGACGAGGATAACCAATACGCCGCCGAGGGTAATCAGCGAGAACGTCAGGTTGCGCCGCGCCAGCTGTTGTACCTTGAAAAAAGGCAGCGGGTGGAACCACTCGTTAACCATAAACAGCGTCATACTAACCAGCCCCAACGCCAGCATGCGGCCAATAAACGGCGAGTCCAGCCAGCCAAGTCGCGTCCCCTGCTCGAGCACGATAACCAACGAGGCGATCGCCGGAAAACCCAACAGCACCCCGCGCCAGTTGAATTGGCGAAAACGCTCGAGCCGCAGCGGGTCTTGAGGGATCCCCCAGTACACGGCGCTCATCGCCAGCAAACAAACCGGCACGACCTGCCAGAATGCCCAGCGCCAGCCGACATACTCGGTCCAGAGTACCGCCAGCGGCGTGCCCAGATTTGGCCCGAAGGTTGCCGTCAATGCGTAGGCACCGAGGCCATAAAGCTTGATGCCGGGGGGTAAGAAGCGCAGCGCGACGCTCATCAACATCGGCGGCAGACAGCCGCCGAACAGCCCTTGTAGTGCACGCAGCAGGTACAGCTGGTGCAGGTTGGAGGCGAAGGGACAAAGAACGCCCAACAGCATAAAGGCGGCGGTAACGCTGAGCGTGAAGCGACGCAGCGAGAGGGTGGCCGAGAACCAGGGGGCGAAGGCCATGGCAGCGACCTGCGTCGCCTCATAAAGGGTAGTCAGCCAGCTGCCCTCGTCGTGGCTAATTGACATCGCCCCCTGTACGTCGGGCATCGCAATATCGGTCACATGTTCATTCAGCCCGGCAATCAGCGACGCCAGCAGAATGCCCACCAGCCCAGTCATGATGCGCAGATTGAAGGTTGCGGCAGCAGGCGAAACCTTGGGTTGCGCGGTTATTTCCATTACTTGTCCTCTACAGATTAATGAGAGGCTCAGTCTAGAAAGGCGCGAGGGATTGAGAAATTGCTATGTTTGCAGTTGAGGAGTGCGTCAGACGCACGACTGGCACAGATCATGAATGATGCGCCGCAGCCAGCGATGAGCAGCATCACGTTGAAAACGCGGATGCCAGGCCTGCACTATCGGAATAGCCTCGACCGTCACCGGCAGCGCAAAGCTGCGCGCTTTAATCCCCATGCTCTGCACCGCGCGGACCACGTGCTCCGGCAGCGAAAGAATCAGGTCTGAATTGCCTAACGAAAACACGCCAGAGTGGAAGGTTGGCACCACCAGCGAGATAGGCCGCAGCAGTCCCGACTCTGCCAACTGTTTATCGATGGGACCCCGCGCCCGCCCCCGTCTCGAGACGCTAATGTGCTCATAGGCGGCATAACTTTGCGGGGTAATCTCGGCGTTGAAGATGGGATGATCCTCGCGAGCCAGCCCCATAAACCGAGTGCTAAACAGTGACTGCACGTGAATATCGTCACCCAGCGGGCGCATCGCGCTGATATAGAGATCGACCTTGCCATCCCGCAGGCTGTCTTCATCGCTGCCGTTTTCTGGCGTAAAGCGGATCCCGACGTTAGGAGCCTCCTCACGCAAACGCGCAAGCAACACGCCGCCGTAGGCGCTGATAAACACGTCATTGGCGTGCAGCGTAAAAGTACGCTCCAGCGCCGCGAGCGAAAGCACCGACTCAGGTTGCAGCAGCGTTATCGCGCTTTCCATCGTCTGATGCACCTGTTCACGCAACGCCAGCGCACGCGGCGTCGGTACCATTCTGCGCCCAGTCTTCACCAGAATCGGGTCGCCAAGCTGCTCGCGGATGCGGGTCAACGTGCGGCTCATCGCGGGGGGACTCAGGTTCATGCGCCGCGCAGCACCAATCACCGAGCCTTCTTCTAACAAGGCATCGAGCGCAATAATCAGGTTTAGATCGGGAAGCTTCATAATAATCAATCATATCGAGAGGATGGCCGAGTTATAGCACAGCGCCGAATCCCAGGGCCAGCACGAATACCCTCTTCCCTGCGCCTTTTGTTGCCAGAATGAAACAATCAAACACTTTGCTGCAAAATACTCGCGGTTTAGAAAAAATGCGGTAGGATGATTTCACTGATTCGGCACGCCGAATACTTCCCGTTAATGTCATTTAAAATAGAAAGGTCGCGAACATGTCTAGCAAAAAAATTCAGTGGAACGGTGCCTTACAGCCGGAAGCAGTTGAAATCCTGTCTAAAGACGGCGGCATGATCGTTTGCCCGACTAAAGTGGGCTACATCATCATGACTTCAGACGCTAAAGGTCTGGATCGCAAGTTTGAAGCCAAAGAGCGTAACCGTAACAAGCCAGGCGTTGTGCTGTGTGGTTCTCTGGAGCAGCTGAAGTCACTGGCTCAGCTGAACCCTGAGATTGAAGCGCTGTATCAGCAGCACTGGGACAAAGACATTCTGTTGGGCTGCATCCTGCCGTGGAAAGAAGACGCCAAGGCACGCATTCCAGACGACGGTTCTAAAACCATGATGATGGACAAGCGCGACACCAGCTGCTTCGTGATCAAATTCGGTAAGCCGGGTGAGATTCTGGCCAAAGAGCTGTGGGAAAACCACGGCAAGTTCTCCTTCGCCAGCTCCGCTAACCCATCAGGTAAAGGCAACCGCGGCAAGGTAGAAGGCATCGGCGAGCGTATCGAATCACACGCAGACCTGATTATCGAAGCCAACGAATACGTAACCTCGATTCAACCGAACGAAACCGAGAAAACCCGCTACGAGCAAGGCGTGATGGTCTCCATGGTTGACGAGAACGGCACGCTGGTTCCAGAGCAGAAAGGCCAACGCAGCGTGACCCCATGCCCTATCCTGATCCGTAAAGGCCTGGATGTGGATAAAATCATGTCAATCATGTCTGATATTTTCCTGACCTGGGATTACCGTCAAGGTAACTACTACTAATCCCTGCGGCTACGGTCAGAAATGCACGGGCACCTTCGGGTGTCCGTTTTATTTTTCAGCCTCTAATCAGAAGGCGTGAGGTAAAGCTGGCGCAACTTTCTCTCGAGGTCGTCCACAAACAGCCTGACGCGCGCCGAGAGGCCGCTGTCCGATTTGAATAAAACCCAGGAATGATAGGTGTCCATCTTCCAGTCAGGCAACAGCCGCACCAGCTTGCCTTCGTGTACTGACTCCTGAGCAATGTAGTCCGGCAGGTAGGCAATACCGCCTCCGGCCATCGCCGAACTCATCAAAGCCACGCTGTTGTTCATTCTGAAACGGCTGCGCACCTCAATATCCAGCTTCTGCTTGTCTTTATAAAAAGGTAATGAAATCGTGTGTGCTGGCCCACGGAACAGGATGTAGTCGTGGCGCGGCAAATCTTCCGGCTTGGTTATTTTTGCCAGTCGGGCAACGTATTTGGGCGCGGCGTAAAGACCCCAGGTGATTGGAATCAAAGGTTTTATCTGTGCGGCTTCCGGCCTGTCGCGGGTGATGACAATCGCGATATCATAGAGCTCATCGGCCATATTGACCGGTCGATCGGTTAAGTCCAGGTCAACGTTGACGTGAATATTGTTATTTATATAGTGGTTGAGCACCGGAACAACACATTGGCAGCCAAAGGTCACCGGGGCAATCAGGCGCAGATTGCCCATCGGCTCTTCGTGAAAGTGACGAATGAAATGCTCGGCACCCTTAATCTCATTCAGTATACGATTGCAGTACTGGTAGTAGCTCATCCCCACGTCGGTGACCGCGATTTTACGCGTGGTGCGGTTCAACAGCTGCGCACCGAGTCTCACTTCAAGGCTGGCTATTTCTCGGCTCACAGAGGATTTCGAGAGCCGCAGTGATTTTGCGGCCTCGGTAAAGCTGAGTGTTTCAACCACGCGGGCAAACACCACCATCGCGGTAAGGTTTTCTATATTGTCCATCGACCAATCTAAGGTTTTTTAAAACATAAGATAAAATAACATAATTATCTCCCGCACCAGACAGGATCTCTTTTTTCCAAAAATGCATCAACGCCTTCAACTAAATCCAGGCTCTGTAAACGCTGCTGCTCGGCGTAGTATTCAGCGGCAAAGGCCTGTTCCAGACTCTTGTCGGCGCTTTCATAGGCAATATTTTTAATCGCCTGAATCGCCATCGGTGAACAGCGCAGGATATCTTGCGTGAGCTTATTCACCGCTTCATCAAGATTCTCTTTCGTCGTCACCTGATTCACCAGGCCAAATTCCAGTGCTTCACGGGCGGTGATCCTTTTACCGGTCAGCAGCATTTCCATCGCCTGTTTAAGCGGCATTTGTCGCGTCAGTCGGAAGATCCCGCCCGCGCCCTGAATCAGGCCCAGCTTAGCCTCAGGCAGAGCGAAAACGGACTCCTCCGTTGCAACAATCAAATCGCAGGCCAGCGCCAGCTCAAAGCCGCCTCCGAAGGCATAACCGTCGACCTTGGCAATCACCGGTTTATGGATGTCGAAACGCTCGGTAAATCTCGGCCATCCGGCACGACCGCCGCTGCCCAGACTCGACGGTGGCTCACCGGCCTCATAGCGCAGCTTGAGTTCTTTGAGATCCTGTCCCACCGAAAAGGCGCGGCCCCCCTCGCCCGCCAGCACCACCACCCAGACATCAGCGTCCTGATTCACCGTTTCCCATACCGCCAGCAGTTGGCGGTGCATCTCGAGATTCATGGCGTTAAGTACGTCAGGACGGTTAAGGGTGATATACGCCACCCGCCCCCGTTTTTGGTACTGCACCGCCTGAGGATTTTCATCCTGCTTGGTCATTACGCTCTCCTGCTTTCAACCCAGTTTCGCCTTTTGAGCAAATTTGCCGGTTTTTTCCCTGACATCGCGAGAATACATTCTGATGACCTGTTCGGTACAGAAGCTCGCCATATAGTGTCTGAAGGCCGATAAAGGCTCTTTCGAAAGCGAAATCATTCGCTTATTGGCCGGAACTGCCGGCGCAGCCATCAGTTCGACGGCGTCGGCCAACGCTCCGTCCAGCTCTTGCGACGTCACCACCTGGTCAAAAATATAATCTGAATAGGCAGCGCCCGCATAGATTTGTTCACCATGCAAAATGACCCGCTTGGCAAACCGCTCGGTGGTGGCCGCCGTCAGGCGCAGATTGGAAACGCCGGGGATAATGCCCTCTTTGGCGGCAGGCAACGAGGCATAGCTGCCCGTTTCCGCAATCACATAATCGCAGGCCAGGACCATCTGCATGCCGCCACCGATGGCAAAAGTATCGACCACCGCAATCCAGGGTTTAACGGCTCTGCTGACAAGATTAGGCGTCGGATATGTCACGCCGTGGATAAGCTTGTTGAGGCATGCCATCTCTCGGCCAATGAGAAAACCGGCGTAGGATATTTCGCCGCTGTGCAGCTTTTTCAAATTAATACCGGAGCAGAAGACCCTCTTGCCAGCATATTTGGGATGGGTGACTTCTCCTCCGCGCAGTACGCCGACCTTGATATCTGGCGACAAGCAGAGGATATCTATAGCCGTTTCTAAATCATCGACAAATTCCCCATCTTCGGCGTTGAGATTATGGCCATTGAGGAAGGTGATGACCGCCGCCTCGCCCTCCCGCGTCATCTCCAGCGACGCCAGACGAAGCCTGCCATCGGCGGCAAACGGCCTCATCAGAGACAGCGAAAGCGCCTTTGGCTCAAGCTGGGCATGCAGCAGGTGTGTTCCATGGTCTTCACTCTGTAGCACCTGCTGCAGGAACAGTGAAAAACAGTAGTCGGCAACGACGCGCACATCACTGACTGTGGTTTGCGGCGCGAAAAGCACAGAGAACGTCCTTTCAAACAGGTCCGTCACCCGCAGCGAACGGGAGTAAAGTGCGGTCCAATGCTCATACAGTGCCAACGCATTTTCCTCAAAAAAGGCCTGGATTTGCCTGTCTTGATTGCAGCGTTCGATTTGCGTTTCGCTCGGCGTATCCGCCGTCAATGCCAGTTCGGCCAGCCGTGATTTCACCCGTTTGGCCGCGTTGTTTAAGGTTTCAGTTATCAGGTCGGACATCGTCTGCCTCTCAGCCTTTTCTCATGATTCGGTCGCTGGCCGAAAGCGACAGACCCAGTGTTTCATCGTATGAGGCGGTGCTCGCCTCAAGGATAAGCTTGCGACGCACGCGGATATCATTAAAGGCGTGTGGATTAAGTCCAAAAATAATGTCTTCGGTCAACGCCTGCGGCTGACTGGCTAGACGATCTAGCAGCCCATTGGCTTCGGCCTCTTCGGCGGACCAGCGGTTGCCAAGCAGCAGCAGTGAACGTAACCCGTTGGCATTTAACTGCTGGGTCAGGCGGTGAATCAGCATCCCCGGTACCGTGACCTCTTTGCCGTTCAAGCCGAAAGAGGACGCGGGGGTTCCAATACGAAGGTCAGAGACGGCCAGTATCGACATCGCTGCCAGCGAGAGTTCGCCTTCACAGTGAGCAACAATCAGCGCATTGACATTCTCAAGGCGTCGCAGGCTTTTCTCCCATTTGTGCAGCAGCGCAACGTCGGCGATGGCTTCACCAGCGTCGGCCCCTGAGGTCTTGCCAAAGGTAAAGCCAACGACTTTTACCTGCTCGTCGGCCTCGGCCTGCGCGCAAAGCTGGTTAATTTTTTCGATAAGCTCGACCGAAATTGATGCAGTATCTTCGATATTCATGTTCAGACGTTCCATAACACACCTCTTTAAAATGGGTTGAATTCAATCGTGGGTTCAAAAGAAACGAGGAGCTTTATTCGGCCCACTGTACCAAGGCCGTTTCGATGGCCGCGCCGGGTCCCATGGTCATTAGCACCCCAAGGTCACCCTTGTTGGCGGTTTTTTCATTCTGTAAGCGCTCCAGCGAGAACAGGAAGGATCCGCTGGATAAATTACCGAAATCGTTCAATACGCTGCGCGTATGGCGAAGGTCGTTCTTGGTCAGCCCCAGATTGATGCAGATGGAGTCGATAACCTTCTTGCCGCCCGAGTGGACAATCCAATGGTCGATATCGCTTACGCTAAGCGACCGTTCGCCGAGTAGCCTGTTGATGACCTTCTCAACCTTGGAACCCACTACGTAAGGCACATCCTTCGAGAGATAAAAACTGTTCTTGTGCTGCTCGTCGTTCCAGTCGAACTTCATCATGCCTATCCCCTCTGACTCCGTCAGGCTGAGCTTGTCGAGCAGTCGAACAGCGCCAGCGGGCAGGATTTTGTCTGCGGGTTCAGACACCACGGCCGCCGCGCTGGCACCGTCACCAAACAGGCTGTTGACCACCGAGGTCGCTATCGTGCCGTCTTCGAGGTAGGCGGCCGAACAGATTTCGGTGCAAACCACGATGGCCAGTTTGCCTGGATTGACCACCGACCAGTTTTTGACCGCATCGAGGCCATTTAGACCCGCAGAGCAGCCCATGCCAACAATATCGATGCGGTTACAAAACTCGGAGAGGCCCAGCGACTGACAAAATCGGGCGCTTAATGCCGGTACCAGAAAGCCGGTCGAGGTCACGCAGCAAATGCAGGCGATGTCCTCAACGGTTTTACCGATTTTAGTCAGGCATTTATTGATGGCATTCGCACCCAGTTCAAGCGCGGAATATTCATGACGGTTCAGCATTTCACCGTGTGACTCGGCGTTAGGCTCACTCTTTGCCATCTCTTTTATCGACAAATGACGTTTGCTAATGCCGCTATTAATAAATATCGAGCGAATACGACCGTCTTTTATCCCCAAATTGTCACAGACTTCATGCTGGGTATAGGAGGTTTCAGGAACGTCATGCGCACAGGCTAAAATATAGGGGGCATGGGAATCACGGGTATTTATATTCATAGAAATCTCTCCTTTAAAAACTTGCAGAATTCTCGCGTGCCCTGCTCGATAATTTCAGGCTCGTAATAGCTAAAGGCCAGTCGGATCCCGTTAATCACTTTGCCTTCTCGTCGAGAGAAATAACTAACCGGCATAAAGGTGACCTGATAATTCTCGACGCAGTGAATTAAATCCTTTGAGGTGATTGAAAACGGTAATTTCAGGAACACAAAGAATCCACCTTGCGGGGGTTGCCATTTAATTGGCGAGCCATCCAATTCACTTTGCAGCACCTCGACCATGGCATTTCGGCGACGTTGATATTCTTCACGGATGGGACGTACCCAAGCCTCCACCGAGTACCCGTAGTGAATTAAAAACCCTGCCACGATTTGCTGATTCAGTGCGCTGGTGCTCAGGCTGGTGTGGTCTTTAATATGCAGTATATCGGCGCGCGTCGCGGCGTCTGACTGATTAAGGATTAGATACCCCAAACGCAGCGACGGGCACATCACCTTGGAGAAGGATCCCACGTAGTACACCAGCCCATGCGGGTCCTGCGACTTAATGGAGTGACCGCGCTCTCCGTCAAAATAGAAGCCAGAATAGGTACTGTCTTCGATAATCTTGACCCCGTTTTGATGACACACTGCCAACAGCGTTGCCTTCTCAGACTCGGACAAACGGTAAGTCATTGGGTTATTAAAGTCAGGATTGATATAAAGGAGTCTGGTGTTTTTACCCTGGCTTTTAAACTCGGCGATAAGCGCGGTCAGATTCTCAAACTGGAAAGCGCCCGCCTCGTCACTGACGTCATTAACGGAGACCGTGACCGACGATTTCCCTAACACGGAAACACAATCATTAAAACCAAAATAGGTTGGCTCAATAATCAATACGCAATCACTCTCCTCGCGTAATTCATGCAGAAGAATAAGGTTATAGGCTTCCTGACATCCGTTGGTAATAAAGATGTCATTTTCGGCGGCGTGGATATTTTCATCAATGGATAACCACCGCGAAACATGGCCATTAATAACCCCCTGACTCGGCCCATAGGTACACAAATGTTCATTAATGTCTTTCTGATTATGACTAAACATTTCATCAAGCGTATTTTTATAGACCTGACGATAGTGTTCAAAATCAAGCAATGCATAAACCTCGGGATTGGGCCTGCCCAATGAGAACGAGCAAGCCTGCGGGTACTTCCTCGAGAGAAAGCTTACCGTTGATAATATACTCTCTTCGCTATTCATTATTATTTCCAAATTCGTTATTCCGTATTGCAGGCATGGGGGAGCCACGGCGTTGCACCGGATTAATCGCTTATTTATTTTAAAATGTTACATCAATGGGGTGATTAACTAATAATATCGAATATTTTTCCTTCGCTCTGCCAGGTTAATATTTGCTGGAAATCCTGCTCCAGTTGCGTTTTATTGTCATTAACCAAATAGACAAATCCCGGCAGGCCTTTGGTATCCGTCGTTTTCTTCACCTGCTGCCCCAGCGTCGGTAATCCGAAGAAGTTAGAGAATGAAGGCAGATTTTCGATGGCTTCACGTGCCGGCATTCCCGCCAACAGGCCATCACCGGTAAACAGGAACGACACCTCGGAAACGCCAGACAACAGCCTGTAGTCTTTACCCACTAATTCATTCAGGAAACGGCCCGGTTCAAGATACATCTCCACGCAGCGGCTTACCTGCGTATAGCCTAAACAGCGTGTGAAAGACTCTTCATTGATAGAAGCGCCCATCAGCCGAGCGTTAGCCTCAATTAATACCGGCCCTTCTGAGGTCAGGATAATCTCGTTATGCGCCGCGCCATAGTTTACGCCGAGTGCAGACAGTACGTCGCAGGCATAGGATGACAGCAGATGCGCCGTTGGCTCATCGCCGGGGATAAGATGCATACCCTCAAAATTATAGGCACCGCCGTTAACCCGACTGCGGATCTGTTCCCAGATATCGGTCACGTGATGTTTACCGTTCCAGCTCAGGGTATTAACGAAGTACTGCACGCCATCAACCAGTTCCTGAATCAGCAGCTCTTCATTCACATAGCCAAGAAGATTCTTTTGACCCAGCTGTTTTGCGGCCGCCTGCGCCACCTCTTTCGCGTTTTCACACAGCGTAACCCCGTCACTCGCCCCACTGTTTAGCGGTTTGACGATAACCGGATAACCACAGCATTCATTTGCCCAGTTAACCAACGCCTCTGCCGACGAAGATTTAAACTGTTTGATTGAACGAAGCCCGTTTTCCGCTAATACCTGATGCGAGTGGTACTTGTTTCTTCGCCAGGCCGTGGTCTCAGGACTGTTTCCCTCAACAATACCCATCATCGAGGCCAACATGTCGGCCAACTCAATCCCACTGTCAGAGCCAGCAATAACGTAGCGAATATCGTACTTTCTGAGCCTTGAAACTATCTGCTCGCACGAGCCCTCATACTTTATCGTTTCCACGAACCCGCTGACTCTGGTTTGACGTGTGAAATCATTCCAGACATGAACAACGCGGTATCCGCTCTCCATAAACTTCTTCGCCAGCTCGTTGCCGGTCGACAATGCATCAACAATCGCGACTGTGTTTAACACTCGATCCTCCTCCTGGATGGACACCCCGTTTTAAGACATGCCAATTAAAACCAAATAGGTAAAATACTTAAGAAAAATTAATTAATATTGATAGCAAATTGTTAGCATTAGGCGTCTTTAACGCGCAATAACAGGAAAAGCGCCAGCAGCGAAACGGCCATTGCCAGCCAGTAAACGGCCTGATGCCCAAACTGCTCGCTTGCTGCCCCCTGCATCAATCCTGCAAAGATGGCACCGGTGGCAATGCTGTTGGTGTAAAGCGTGCTGGCGGTTCCGGGGGAGCCAGGCAACAGCTCCTGCAGATAAAGCATGCCAATTCCACCAACAATGCCAATAAAAGCCGCATTAAGCAGCTGTATCGCCACCAGCGCCAGCGGCGAATTCACCGTCGCCATGCCGGTATAAAACAGCGCGGCGCAAAGCGCAGCCACCAGCATCATTGGCCTTTTGCCAAAACGCGTCACAAGCGGCGTACAGAACAGCATAATGAGGATTTCAAAACCTGCGGCACCGCCCAGCAACCAGCCTGCAAACCCCTCGGCAACGCCATGCATTCCGCTGACATAGACAGGCATATCGATGAGATACATCGTATCGCTGCCCCACAGCAGGGCCAGAGCGGCAAATAGACAGCCGACACCCCGATTCTTGGTTGCCCTGTGCATTCCTGCGCCTTTGGCGGCCTGCACAGGAGCAGCATGAAGCGCAGGCAACAGCGTCAGTACCAGAACGATACTGAGGGCAAACAGGAGAGCCACGGTGAGATACAGAGCGGTGAAACCAAAATGTGCGAGAGTAAAAAACGCCACCGGCGGAGCAATAATCCACGAAAGCGAGATCTGTACCCGCATACGCGTGCTGAACTTCACCACCTCACAGCCTGCTTCATCGGCGTACTGGCGCGCCAACGCAAACAGCTGCGGCATGGCGGTCGTGGCGAGTGAAGTCATCACCACGCCAAGCGTTAGCAGCGTCATGTAGTGTCGATTAAAAGCAAACAGCAGGGCGTTGAGGACGGCAATGGTGCAGCAGCCTAGGATCAGCAGGCGACGGTTACCGCCTGCGTCAGAGCGTCGCGCCAAAACTTGGCTAACGCCGACGCCTGCAATGGCGTTAACGGTATAGAAAATACCGACCATCATTGGGCTGGCACCGGTACCACGGGTGAGGAAAAGGCTGACAACGGGCATCTGCAGCGCCCCCGCAACGCCTAATATCAGCGCAACCGCCATGAAAGCAACATTGACAATTTGACTGTTGCCGACGGCCCGCTCTTGCAACTCCATGCTAACTCCCTGAAAGACAATATTTAATCAAACTGATTAAACATTGATAGCATAGATAACATTTGAGCAGCAATAAAACATTAGTGAATCTTATTCATGTGCTCGCTAATTAATCAAATATGATAATGCCTGATGCGCGTATAAAGTGACGGCGTCACGAAAATTGACAGCATGACAGCATCAGGTGCCTAGAATTCACTCCCCTGACATAAATGTGTCACGCATTACAAAAATAATGGGTTCAGTTCTTATTAAGCGTTTGCTTTCCCATTTTCCTATTCAGGGGTTAAATATGAGTGACAATAACGCCATTCGACGGGGTGCACTTCCCCTCACGTCCGAGAGCAATCCAAAAATATACAAGAAGAACAACCGATTCACCGTTATCTTCTTTTTACTGCTTCTGGTACTCGGCATTGCTTTTGCCGGGGTTAATCTGTTCAACGATGTTAGCGATACCGGTGCCGTCTATACCAGCTACATCCCCTTCTTACTGCTTGGACTGGCGCTGCTCATCGCCCTCGGGTTCGAATTCGTTAACGGTTTTCATGACACCGCCAATGCCGTGGCAACCGTCATCTATACCCATTCTCTTCCGCCTATGGCCGCGGTCGTCTGGTCAGGCTTTTTCAACTTCCTCGGCGTTTTACTCTCCAGCGGCGTCGTCGCCTTCGGGATTATTTCGCTGTTGCCCATCGAGTTGATCCTGCAAGCCGGGACCGGTGGCGGCTTTGCCATGGTGTACGCGCTGCTGTTTTCGGCGATTATCTGGAACCTCGGCACCTGGTGGCTGGGCCTGCCCGCCTCCTCCTCACACACGCTCATCGGGTCGGTCATTGGCGTGGGCGTGGCAAACGCCCTGATTCACGGACGCACCGGCACCAGCGGCGTGAACTGGGATCAAGCCCTGAACGTCGGCTATGCGTTATTGCTGTCGCCGATTATCGGCTTCGTGTTTTCAGCGCTGATGCTGTGGGTGCTAAAAGCCGTGGTCAAACAACCCAAACTGTATTCTGCACCTAAGGGGGATACCCCACCGCCGCCGTGGATCCGTGGCCTGCTGATCCTCACCTGCACCGGTGTTTCTTTCGCCCATGGCTCAAACGATGGGCAGAAAGGCATGGGCCTGATTATGCTGATTCTGGTGGGCACAATGCCGATAGCCTATGCGCTGAACCGATCAATGCCGCCAGAGCAGATCCCACGCGTCGCTGCATTGGCAAACGTGACCCAACAGGATTTGCAACGGCAGTTTCCGGCCACTCTGACCGCGCCCGCGCGTGACGTATTAAGCACCTACGTGCGTACCTCCGAGCTGACGCCAGAAGTCATGCCGGCATTGGCAGCCTTGACCGGAACCATCGGTGATGAAATTCGTCAGTACGATTCGGTGAGCAAAATCCCGGCCACGGCGGTCTCCAACACCCGTAACGACATGTACCTCACCTCGGAGGCCATCAAACGCATCAAGGCAGATAAACAGTTGGTGCTGTCGGCCGACAGTCAGCGTGATTTGGGCGCATTGAAAAGCGAGCTGGATAACGCCACACGCTTCATCCCGTTCTGGGTAAAAGTGGTGGTCGCGATTGCTCTGGGACTGGGCACGATGGTTGGCTGGCGACGTATCGTTGTGACCGTCGGCGAGAAGATTGGCAAATCGCACCTCAACTATGCGCAAGGGGCCAGTGCTGAAGTGGTGGCAATGGCCACCATTGGCGCAGCCGATGCGTTTGGGCTGCCGGTTTCCACCACTCACGTACTGGCGTCAGGCATTGCGGGGACGATGGCGGCGAACCGTTCCGGGCTGCAAATGAGCACTCTGCGCAATCTGGTGATGGCTTGGGTGCTGACATTACCGGTTTCAGTGCTGCTTTCTGCCACGCTGTACTGGATTTTCACTCACTTCTAAAGCAGGTTTGCCTTCCTCTGTACCTCAGGAGGAAGGCAAACAGGCCAATTAGCCAGAAACCGGTGTCAGTACAGGGTCTGGACGATAGCGCGAAGCAAACAGCTGTTTCAGCTGGGTCAGCTTCGGCATATCATTGATGGCAATGTAAGGTGCATCAGGGTTCTCGGCCATGTAGTTCTGATGGTAGCCCTCCGCCGGATAGAAATGATTGTGCGTTTCGACGGTCGTCACCAGCGGCTTGCCAAACACCTTACTGGCATCGAGCTGTGCAATATACGCCTGCGC
Organism: Rouxiella badensis; assembly: GCF_002093665.1. Classification (GTDB taxonomy): domain Bacteria; phylum Pseudomonadota; class Gammaproteobacteria; order Enterobacterales; family Enterobacteriaceae; genus Rouxiella; species Rouxiella badensis. The sequence goes on from NZ_MRWE01000015.1 coordinate 74,967, forward strand.
CACGCTTTTCTGTGAATCCGAAAGCGGGAACAGCGCTGAACGGTACTGAGTGCCGGTGTCTGGCCCCTGCCGGTCCAGCTCTGTCGGATTATGTGCCACAGAGAAAAACACCTGCAGCAAATCCCCGTAGGTCACCTGCGTTGGGTCAAAGGTCACCTGCACCGACTCCGCATGACCGGACTCTCCGCCGCTGACGGTTTCATAATTAGCCGTATCAGCTGACCCACCGGTATACCCCGCCACCACCTTGGTCACGCCTTTTACGTGCTGGAATACGCCCGCCACGCCCCAGAAACATCCACCGGCAAACAGTGCGGTTTCTGAATGTGACGTGCTTACCGCCTCATCTTTTAACGGTGCCGGGATTGCCACCGCAGGCTCAGCCCCCCCGAACGACCAGGCAATGCTGCACCACAGCATGGCGGTGACCGCAATTAATACGCCCCAAGGGCCAGAGCGGCGCAGGGACAGGAAACCTTTATGAGCTATTTTCATCATGTACCTCACGGGTGAGTTACCGAAACTAACGCCATTAGATGCGGCGTTAATAATGAGTATCGCGTTGATGAGTCCAAGATGACAGCACAATCGGGTTGGCGGGATGACCGCCCGATGACAAAAATGTCATAAACCGGGCGGTGAAATTACGACTTCTGACTTTCTCCCACGATAATCTCTTCACCAATGGCGTAGAAATGCCCACCGGCGACATAGTGCAGGCTGCGCAGCTCAGGCGCGGCGGTCTCAAACAGCCAGTGGCCGTCTTTAAATACCCGGGAATCGGCCCAGGCACCGATAATCTCACCAATGTAGAGGTCATAGGTCTGTTGATTGTGTGGCTCAGGGATAAGCCGGCACGCCAGCCACGCCGAACATCCCTCGACAAACGGCAGGTCGAAACCTTCGAATTCGAACAGCTTAACGCCCGCGCGGGCCAGTTTATCCGGCTGCTGGGCCAACGTTTCGGTACCCAACTGGAGGGTCATCGGTGCCTGTACCACCGTAGGAACCTGAATCACAAACAGGCCGCTCTTCTCCATCAGCTCACGGGTTTTTGCCTTTTTATCAATAACCACCGTCAGTTTAGGTGGCGAGAAATCCAGCCCGCAGGCCCAGGCAGCAGCCATTACGTTTTCCACCCCCTCATGACGCGCCGAAACCAGAATGGTCGGGCCGTGATTGATTAAACGATAAGATTTCTCTAACGGAACCCCGGTGATGTATTTGTTCATGATTTACCTTTAAATAAACGGTTAAACAGCCCATTTTTTATTGATTAAAGCACTGGTGGCAATCGACCCGGTCACGGCAAAAAGGATGGGGATCAGGAAATCGTGATTCACCCGCGTGAATTCGAGGATAAGCACCACGGCAGTTATCGGCATCTTCATCGAAGAGGCCAAAAACGCGGCCGCGCCGACAATGGCAAACGCGCCAATCGAGGTGCCGGGCCAGAAACTATCCCAGACTCCCCCCAAAATGCAGGCCAGCAGTGCGCCGTTGGACAGTCCCGGCGTCAACAGGCCGCCCTCGGCACCCGAACGCAGGCTACCCCAGATAACCAACAGCTTGAGCACCAGCAAGGCGGCGGCAAGATAGAGCGTAGTTTGATTATCGAAGGTTATCTGCGCGGGCCCTTTGCCGTTGCCCAGAAGCTGGGGGAACCAGGCGGATAGCAGGCCCAGAATGGCGAAGTTGAGCAGGCAGAACACCGGCATCTGCCAGTTGCGTTTTGCCTGTTTGCGCGCCTGCGTCATCACGCGGGTGAAGGCGTTTGCGGCGATGCCAAACAGCGGCCCGCAAATCACCGACCAGATAACCAGTCCAGAGGTAATGTTGAGTTCAGGAAGATGGTACTGAGATTCGTTGCCGAGACCGGCCCACGCCACTAGCGCGGCAATCGAGGAAGTGCAAACTGCCGGGATAAGCAGCTCCCAGCTAAACGCACCCAGAAGAACTTCGAGGGTAAACACCGCGCCACCAAGCGGCACGTTATACACCGCCGCCAATCCCGCGCCCGCACCGCAGGCCACCATCACCCGCGTTTCGGCAGGCGTGAGGCGAAAACGCTGCGACAGCCAACCGGCACCGATAGCCCCCACCTCACGCGGCGCAACTTCACGGCCGAGCGGTGAGCCTAGCGCTACGGTGATGATTTGCAGCAACGCATGCACCAGCGTAGAAAAAAAGGGCATCGGTTTTTGCGGATTTTTCACCGCATTGGCGATGCTGACCAGCGGTTTGCCGAAACGATAGAGCAGATACCAACCGATACCCGCTATCAACCCGCAGCTCACCAGCACATAAAAACGGCGAGAGGCGTTGGCAGCACTGACGCCTTCCAGAAAGCTTTCCTGGCTGATAATCGCATCAGGACTGTATCCGAAGGCAAGGTGCTGAATAGCGTGCAGCAGCAGAGCCAGCAGCATTCCCCCGATGCCCGCCGCGATACCGGTCAAAAGCGTCGCAATAATCAGGCTCAATGTTCCGCTGCGCGGCTCGACGTGCTGTTCACTCATCCTGCATTCCCTGTATTTTTATGCCCTTATGGACAACGATTTTAAATTAAGGAAATTATAAAGTTTAAGTTTTAATGGAGAATCAATGGGAAGAGGGGCAACGGCGCTAAATTAAACATTTCATTAACGAATCAGGATTAACGGCCACCGCCGTCAATCAATACGGCGGCGGCCGTCGGTAAGGCGAGGACTTAGTCCATGGTGTAGCCAGGTTTTTTCACCAGCTCATCCAGATGGGCTTTGATGATTGGCTCGTAAACTTCGCTCTTCCAGTCGTCTTTTGGGATCTCATTCAGGCGAATGGAAACCGCTTCATCGGTGCTGCCGAAATGCTTTTTCAGCACGTCAGTGAGATCATCGGAGATCGCGTGTTGCTGAGCTTCGGTCAGGTTGCGCGTAATGAATTTCAAATCAATGTGTGGCATAGGGTTCTCCGCTAAAAAAGGGCCATCCAGATTAGATGCTCTAGCATCCTACAGCGATAGCCCATAAAAAAGTAAGCACTGTGTGCCGACAAATGATGTCACTGACTTAACTGATGGTTATTTGGCCCTACTTTTACAAGCCGCTTTCTGAAAGCGGCTTGTAACAGAGACTTAGACGACCGGCAGGCCGAGATTTTCCCGCAGCGTGGAGAATTGATAGCTTTCGCGGAACAGACCCCGTTTTCTCAATTCGGGAATGACCAGTTCAACGAACAGGTCGAGCTGTTCGGGGATGATAGCGGGCATAATGTTGAAACCGTCCGCGCCCTCTTGCTCAACCCACAGCTGAAGGTCGTCGGCTATATCTTGCGCCGTCCCTACGATAACGCGATGTCCACGAGAACCGGCGGCAATGGCGGCCAGCTCACGCAGAGTCAGATTCTCACGCTCGGCTAAATCGGTCAGCAGCTTCACACGGCTCTGGTTACCTTCAACCGCTGGAATTTCCGGCACGGGGCCGTCGAGCGGATATTGGGTCATGTCAAGACCGAAGCGGGCAGAAAGCTGCTTGATGCCGTTGTCGATATCCACCAGCAGATTCAGCTGACGCCAGGTCTCTTTGGCTTCTTCAAGCGTGCGTCCAATAATCGGCATCACGCCCGGCAGGATAAGCAGGTGGTCAGGGTGGCGACCCGCTTCGATTACCTGCTGTTTCTGCGAGCGGTAGAACGCCTGTCCCTCTTCCAGACTGGCAGAAGCGGTAAACACCACCTCGGCGGTCTGCGCTGCCAGCTTTTGGCCATCGGCTGAGGAACCGGCTTCGATGATAACCGGTTTGCCCTGCGGCGAACGCGTGATGTTCAGCGGACCTTGCACCTGATAGTGCTCACCGCGGTGATCGATAGCGTTAATTTTGTCATCAACGAAGTATTGCCCGCTGTCTTTATTGGCAATCACTGCGCCTTCCTGCCAGCCTTCCCAAAGCTTGTTGGTGACCTGCAGGAACTCGGTGGCCTTGGCGTAACGGTCGGCGTGACCCGGCATATCTTCTTTGCTGAAGTTGCGCGCCACGTCGTTGGAATAAGAGGTCACGACGTTCCATGCGGCACGACCACGGCTGATGTGGTCTAGCGAAGAGAAGCTGCGCGCCAGGGTGAACGGGTCGCTGAAAGTCGTCGATGCGGTGGCAGCCAGGCCAATGTGGCGGGTGTTGACCGCAACGGCAGACAACAGCGTCAGCGGCTCAAGGCGTGCCATGGTGGACGGCAAACGGTGCACGTTGGTCGCCAGCGCATCGCCGACGAAAAACATATCAAAGGTGCCTTCTTCGGCCTTTTTGGCGATGCTGATAAGCCAGTCGATGTCGGTCGGAGACCCCAGACGCTGGGTAAGACGCCAGCCGCTGACGTGATGGCCGAGAGGTTGTACAAACAGGCCGAGGCGCATTTGACGTGGAGAATTTGAGGGTCGGGTCATGGTGTTCCTTAATATAATTCAAAATTTGTAAAACGTAGCGATTCAAATTGTCGCTATAGCGCTATAGATAGAAGGCAGGAGCGATGAGACAGCCTTTTGACCTCATCGCCGTGGTGTTTAATTTAGAAAGCGTTTTCCGTGGCCTGTAGCGCCTGCAAAATGGTCGCGGCAGAGAGCGTAAACGGCAGTCGCGCCGCATTTTGCGCCGAGAACTTCACCTCCTGCGCCATCTTTTGCAGGGTTTCACTGCGATCGCCGGTCAGCAGCGGCAGCTGTAGCGGTGCGTCGAACTGCTTTAACAACGCAAACAGGCCCGCATCGGGTTCGCCGCCGTCGTTCTCAAGAATCGATTGCAGCAGCAGTCCGTAGCCGACCTTTTCGCCGTGCAGCCAGTCGTGCAGCTCAGGTTGATGCGTCATGCGGTTGTGCAGCGCGTGCGCCACGCCGGGAGCCGGAAAGTCGTCGCGCATGCTGTTGGCCATACCGGCCACGGCGATATTGGCGTCGATCACTTTGACCAGCGCTGGGGTAACCCTCTCCAGCTGGTTATCTTCCACCGCCTGCTGACCAAACTCGATGAACGTATCGACGGCAAAACGTGCGGCCTGCACCTTGAGATTTAACGCCAGACTGTCGCGGTTCTTTTGCTGATAAGGCCGGAATTCGTACCATTTAGCCAGGGCATCGACGATGCCAGCCTTGAGAAAGCGCACGTCGCTGCGGGCAATAACCTCACTGTCGACCAGCACCAGTACCGGCATCTTGGTCAGCGGCTGGCTGCGCTCGTGGCCACCCGCCGCGTTATAGATAATGGTAATCGGTGACCAGGCGGCGCAGGTGGCCGCCACGGTTGGAAAGGTCACCATCGCCACGCCTTCAAGTAGATTGCCCACGCCCTTGGCGGTATCCAGAACGCGTCCGCCGCCAATGCCTAATACCAACGAGGCGCCCTGCTCTTTAACCCTAGCGCCGTGCTCATCAATCGCCTGTTCGGTGCATTCACCGGCTAGAAAAGAGACGCTGTAATTGACACTGTGCGCTTTAAGACTGGCCTCCAGCTCGGGGTTAACGGCTTTCCAGGCCTGAGGGCTGGTAATAATCGCAATGTGCCTGGACAGCGGCGCAATATATTCGCCAACCTGAGATCGAATACCCGATTTATGGTAATAGGTTTGTGGGGATTTAATAGCAAGCACGTCGAGTTAACCTGTTCGATTTAATTAGGGAAATGCTACGAGAAATTCGGAAATAAGCAATAACTTACTGCTATATCGCTTTTCCATAATTCGCAATTGTTTATGCGTTTTTCAGATAAACAAATATCAAAGCTTGCTATGAATAAGCAGATAAAGAAAAGATAATGAAACAACAATCGATAATAATATTATTTTTTACACCGGGAAAAGACGAGAAAATCGATGAATCAAGTGTTCAGGCAACTCACTCCAGAAGATAATCACGCTTACCTCGAACTGATGCTCGCCGCCTATGCGCCCATTCGTGAATTAGGCATTCAGTTTGATGCTGCAACCGCAGACTTGGCCCGCGTGACGCGCCACCTGACCGAGCACGACGTGTACGCGCTGCTGGTAGACGGCAAAATGGTCTCTTCCGTCACTCTGCGCTATCCGTGGAGCCCGCTTCCCGGTCCGTTCAACCTGCCACACATCGGCTGGTTTGGCGTACATCCTGATTACAGCGGCCACGGCTGGGGCAAGAAAATCCAGGACTGGGTCGAGCAGGAAATTCTCATCAAGCAGCTTAAAGCCCCCGCTGTCTCACTCGGCACCGCCACCCGCCATCCATGGTTAAAAGAGATGTATCAAAAGCGCGGCTTCGAGCCGATGCACGAAAAGGATTTGGGCAAGGGCCATATCACCCTCTTTATGAAGAAAGTCCTCGATCCCGTCGCGCATGAAAAATGGCTCTCTCGCCAAAATACGCGCTAATTCGTCTCGATATTGTCATGAACCCAGGAAACCTATTATGAAAATTCTTCCTGAACATCAGGATATTGCACAGTTTATTCAGGCATTCCGTCTTGAACTGCATCGTTTTCCCGAGCTCTCGAATCAGGAGTTCGAAACTACCGCACGCATCAAGGCAGCGCTGAACGAACAGCAGATTCGCATTCTCGACCTGCCGCTGGCCACCGGGCTGGTGGCCGAACTGGGTGACCCTCACTCTCCGCATCTGGTCGTACTGCGCTCAGACATTGACGCGCTGCCGATAGATGAACAGTCGGGCGTCGATTACGTGTCGCAAAACCCAGGCGTTATGCACGCGTGCGGACACGATTTTCACGCCTCGGCGGCGCTGGGCGCGGCCATTTTGCTGAAAAAAATCGAGCATCAACTGCCGGGACGCGTGCGCGTGCTGTTCCAGGCGGCCGAAGAAGTCTTTGAAGGGGCACCTGCGCTGCTGGCTACCGGTGCACTCAATGACGCGGCGGTTATTTTCGGCATCCATAACGACCCCACGTTACCGGTTGGCGTGCTCGGCAGCAAAGCCGGTGCCTTAACCGCAGGCGTTGACCGCTTTGATATATCCATTGCCGGAACCGGCAGTCACGCCGCGCGCCCGCACGATGGCAAGGATCCGATTATTATTCTGGGACAGGTCATTGGCGCGGTACAGACTCTGCTGAGCCGCAATGTGCCGTCCGACCACAACGCCGTCGTGTCGATAACGCAGGTACACAGCGGCTCGACCTGGAACGTTATCCCTGACAGTGCGTTTCTCGAAGGCACCGTGCGCACCTTTAATCAGCAGACTCGCGAACTGATTGAGCGCCGTCTGCGCCAGCTGCTAAAGGGCATCGGCGACGCCTTCGATGCGAAAATCACCCTCAATTGGCTGGCGGGTCCGCCTTCGGTGGTCAATGACGCAGAATGGGTCGATTTCGCCCTTGAACAAGCGCCAGCCGCCGGATTCGAGGCCCGCGTGGTCGAGGCGAGTCCTATCGGTGAAGACTTTGCATTCTATCAACAGCAGATCCCCGGCGCGTTCGTTATGGTAGGCTCCGGTGGCCCTTACGCCCTGCATCATCCTGCCTTCCGCGTGGACGATAAAGCGCTGTTCCCGACCGCAGACTACCTACACCGTCTGGCGGTGAGCGCGCTGGAAAAACTGCAATGAGCCTCACGCAGCGTCTCGCCGAGCTCATCGTGAGTTCAGCGCCCTCACCGCAGGCGCGTGAGCAGGCCCGCGGCGGTTTGCTTGACTTCGTTTCTGTCGCACTGCCGATTGTTCAAGGCGATATTGCGGATACGCCCTTAACTCAGCTGCGGGCCGTCTATCGCAGCCAAGACGCCCAGACACGCGCATTGCTGCTCGGCTACGCCGGGCACGCGCTCGACTTCGACGATTTTCACCCTGATTTTCGCGGTCATCCGACGACGGTTATCCTGCCTGCGCTGTTTGCGCTAATGCCTGAAAAGCCCGACATCAGCGGTGACGCTTTTCTCGACGCCTACGTGATTGGCGTCGAGGTTGCCGGTCGACTGGGGCTGGCGGCGGGTCCTCAGCACTACAAGGGCGGACACCACAGCACCGCCACCCTCGGCACCCTTGCCGCAGCGGCAGCGAGCGCAAGGCTGCTCAATGCCAACGTTGCGCAAACGGCCAATATTCTTGGCATCGCCACCACTCGGGCCAGCGGGCTGCGCGCGCAGTTTGGCTCGGCGGTCAAGCCTCTGCACGCGGGTTTCGCTGCCGAATCGGCGGTTATCGCCACCCGTCTGGCATTCGCCGGTCTACAGGGACAGGCCGACAAGGTGCTCGATGCCTTCCTCACCAGCGGCGGCGGCGGTCAGGAAAGCCCGGAGAAATTAGTGGCGGGCTGGGGGGCTCCCTGGCGCATCGTCTCGCCGGGACTGGAGTTCAAGCCTTATCCGACCTGTGCGGGCACCCACAGCGCTGCCGATGCGGCCTTTACGCTGCGGGCCGAATGGCTGCAAGAAGGCCGACCGCTGGATACGCTCATCGCCAACATTGTGCGTATTGAAGTGGCCTTCCCGCCCGGTGGTGATATTGCGGCCTCGGTTCGCGTACCGCACAGCGGTATTGAGGCCCGTTTCAGTCTGGAATATGTGATTGCGGCGACGCTATTACACAATCGCCTGAGTCTGGCGGATTTCGGCGAAGGCCCTGTCGACGACGAGATAGCGGCGTTGGCGGCTAAAGTGCAGCGTTGCCCCGACGTTTCGGCACCACCGGACGAAATCGATCCTACCCAACGCTTTCACGAAGTGACATTGTCACTAAAAAACGGCGAGAAACGCACCTGCCGCGTGACGCGTCAGCAAAGTGTGGCTCAGGGGGTCAACGGGCGATTCAAGCTGCAAAGCTGTCTGTCTTCAGCGACGCCAAAAGAGTGGGATGAGATTGAAAGTCTGTGCCAGCTGGCAACGCCAGCCGCCCTGCCCGTGTTGGCAAAACGGCTGACTCTCTTTGCCTCTAAAACGTCTTAACGAGTCAGTATTACCGGCGGCTCAAAGGCCTTCACGGCAGGAGCCGTCCCTTGATAACGCGCCACGTTTACCGTAGTTATCTGCCCACAGCATCCCTGCGCCAACGACGAGGTGCCGACGTCCAGCGTCAACACGTTCGGATTACCATGACGACACGTTGGGCGAGCGGCCTGCGGATCCACCGGGTCATACCATGCGCCGGTAGGCAGCTGCACCACGCCCGGTCTGATTCCCTCGCTGATGTCCACGCTGGCGAGCGCCGTACCGCGCACGTTGCTTATAGCCACTGTATCGCCGACTTGAATCCCCCTGACGCGCGCATCCTGTGGGTGCATCAGGCACACCTCACGCCCGTCGCGCTTCAGGCTCACGCTGTGATGACCATAATCGAGCTGGCTGTGCAGCTTAGTGGCAGGCTGATTAGCAATCAGGAAAAGAGGATGCTCGTCGTCCGGTTTTTGCGTCGGCTCGAGCCATACCGGATGTCCCGGGCAGTCGGCGTCGTTAAAATCAGCAATGGTCTGGGAAAATATCTCTATCTTGCCGCTCGGCGTCGGCAGCGGATGTTTGTCAGGGTCGAGGCGCAGGTTACGCAACAGCCGTCCCCCGTCTTTCAACTGCGGTAACGGGATCTGGCCGATTTCCCAGAAGGTGGAGAAGTCCGGTACGCTGATGTGCTGCTGCTCGCACTTTTCCTGCATCTGCTGATACAAATGCTCCAGCCACTGACGCGCGGTGCGCCCCTCGGTAAACGCCTCTTCGCGCCCTAATCGCTTTGCCAGCTCGGCAAAAATAGAATAGTCATCTTTCGCCTCGCCGAAAGGCCTGGCAACCGGCTGCATGGCGATGAGATGGCGGTCCGTCGGTGCACCGCCTACGTCTTCACGTTCGAGCGTCATGGTGGCTGGCAGCACGATATCGGCATGGCGCGCGGTGGCGGTCCAGGCAATCTCGTGGACTATCAGCGTATCCAGCTGATTAAACGCCTGCCGTAGACGAGCCAGACTCTGATGGTGATGGAAGGGATTGCCCCCCGCCCACCAGGCCAGTTTTATCTCGGGATAACGCAGCGTCTGGCCGTTATAGCGAAATTCCTGCCCCGGATTAAGCAGCATGTCAGCGATGCGTGCCACCGGGATAAAGTCCTTCACGCCGTTTTTCCCCTGCGGCAGCGCCGGGAAAGAAACCCGATTGTGGTGCTTACCGTAATGGCCCAGCGCGCCGAGCGCATAGCCATAACCGCCGCCCGGCAGCCCCGGCTGGCCGAGAGCGGCAGACAGCACCAGCCCCAGCCACACCGGTTGCTCGCCGTGCTCGGCGCGTTGCAGCGCGTGCGCCACGGAGACCATCACCCTCTTGCCTGCCAGCTCGACGGCCAATTTTTCAATACGCTCGGCATCGATGCCGCAAATCTCGGCGGCCCACGACGCGTCGCGCACCAGGCCGTCTTCTTTCCCCTGAAGGTAGGCAACCAGCTTGTCCCAGCCGACGCAGTAACGCGCCAGAAAATCTTCATCGGTCAAAGCGTTGGCTTTTAATACAGACAACAGGCCGAGGATCAGCGCCGCGTCGGTACCGGGTCGAATCGGCAGCCATTCGGCGTCTGCTTCGTCCGGCATATCACTCTGTAGTGGGCTGACAGAGATAAATTTTGTGCCGCGCTGCGCCGCCTTGTGAATAAAGCCGCGCTCGGTGTGTTCACTCAGTCCGCCGCTGGCGACCTGCGAATTTTTCAGCGCCAGACCGCCAAATGACAGCAGCAGCTCGGTGTGTTCTGAGATTTCTTCCCAGCTTACGCCGCGACGAGCAATTTCATTCATGTCACCGACGATGTGCGGCAAAATCACCGACGCCGCGCCCGAACTGTAGCTGTTGACCGAGCGAACGTAGCCACCGAGGGTGGTATTGAGAAAGCGGTGCACCTGACTCTGGGCGTGGTGGAAGCGCCCTGCGCTAGACCAGCCGTAAGAGCCACCAAATACGGCGGCGGGACCGTGGGCGCGTGCGACGCGAGAAAGCTCACCGGCAGCCAGCGCGTAGGCCTCCTCCCAACTGATAGCAATATATTCATCGGAACCCCGGCGCTCGTCGGGACCTGGGCCATTTTCCAGCCAGCCACGGCGCACCATCGGCGTGGCGATGCGCACTTTATGGTTCAGCGCATTTTCAAAGTTTTTCAGGATTGGGCTGGGGTCGGGATCGCCTGCGAACGGCGTGATCACCAGTTTATCGTCTTGAACGACGGCGGTAAAAGCTCCCCAATGGGAGCTGTGAGTCGTGGATTTTGCGGTCATTCGGCCCTCTAGAGCACCGTCGATAAGAAATTACGCACGCGGATATTTTCCCTGTCATCGAGCACGGCCTGCGTCGGCCCCGCGGCGACGATTTTTCCCTCTTCCATAAAGACGATATTATCCGCAACCTCACGGGCAAAGCCGACCTCATGGGTGACGATGACCATGGTAATGCCCGAATGTGCCAGCTTTTTGATAACCAGCAACACTTCGCCGACCAGCTCAGGGTCGAGCGCCGAGGTCGGTTCGTCAAACAGCATCACGCCGGGGTCCATCGCCAGCGCACGAGCAATCGCTACCCGCTGCTGCTGCCCCCCTGAAAGCTCGGAGGGCCACGCGTCTTCACGCGATGCCAGCCCGACCTGCTGCAACAGTGAACGTGCCTTGAGCACCGCCTGCTGACGGCTCTGCTTTTTAACTCGCATCGGCGCATCAATGATATTTTGCAGCACGGTGCGGTGAGGGAACAGATTAAACTGCTGGAATACCATGCCAATCTCGGCGCGCTGCGCCGCGGCCTGTTTGCTGTTCAACTCGTACAGCGCACTGCCTTTCTGGTGATACCCCACCAGCTGTTCACCGACGCGAATCGTGCCACCGTCAAGTTTCTCAAGGTGGTTGATGCAGCGCAACAGCGTGGATTTCCCCGATCCAGACGGGCCTAAAATCACCGTCACCGAACCGGCGGCGATGTCGAGATTGATACCGTGCAAAATGGTGTTGCCGCCAAAGCGCTTGGTAATATTGCGGAGTTCGATAGCCTCAGCCATTGTTGCCAACCCTCTCTTTGTTCACCGCCAGAGCAGGCGTCTTGCGTTTAATCCAGGCACGTTTTTCTTTGCGCACGGTACCGCGGCCGAAATAGCGCTCAACGTAAAATTGGCCGACCGACAGCACGGAGGTCATCGCCAGATACCAGATAGTGGCCACCAGCAGGAGCGGAATCACTTCATAGGTTCGTTGATAAATAATCTGCGCGGAGTACAGCACGTCCTGGAGGGCAATCACCGAGACCACTGCGGTGGTTTTAAGCTGACCGATCACTTCATTACCCGCCGGAGGCAGAATAGCGCGCATCGCCTGCGGCAACACGGTGTGACGGAAAATCTGCGCCGGACGGTAGCCCAATGCTCTCGCGGCCTCAAGCTGCCCTTGACTGACGCTCTGAATACCGGCACGCACAATTTCGGCCGCATAGGCAGACTGATGCATCACCAGCGCTATCACCGCCGCACTGAAAGGACTGATCAGCGAGTTGGCGTTAGCGCTCCACAGCTCACCGACGAAAGGCAGAGACAGCGTAATTTTTGGATAAAGCGCGGCAACGTTGTACCACAGGAACAGCTGCACCAGCATCGGTACACCGCGAAAGAACCAGGTGTAACCCCAGCTCACCGCGGAAAGCACCGGGTTCGACGACAGACGCATCAGCGCCAGCACCGTGCCCCCCGCGAAGCCAAGCACCACGGAAATTACCGTGAGCTGAAGCGTCATCAACACGCCCTGAAGAATTGACGCTTCGGTCAGATTTTCAGCAATAACCTTCCATTCAAAGCGCGGGTTATTGATGACCGAGTTTGCTACTGCCAGTAAAATGAGCAATACGATGAAGGCGCTGATCCAGCGCCCATAGTATTTTTTACCGATAATACGCAGCTCGTCCTGCGATTCTGGCGTTGCCTTTTGCATTAAAAAATCTCTTCGTTGCGTTTTGCTTCTTTCATCGCGCCGTAGCCGATGTTCCACTTATCGAGGATCTTCTGGTAGCTACCGTCCTTGATAAGTGAGTTCAACGCGGCCTGCACGGCGTCTTCCAGCGGAGAACCTTTAGGAAATGCAATAGAAACCGGAGCGTCGTTAACCGTAATCTGTCCGCTCATGGTGAGCACCGGGACCTTGCTGACCTGATACGTCAAGCCTTCGTAAGGACCAAAGAACATCGCCACACGACCGCTGACCACCGCTTGCACGCCCGCCGGACGATCCGGGAAGGTCGCAATCGTGATGCCAGGTTTGCCGTCGGCGACACATTTCTGGGTAGCCTCCTGCAGGCGCAGCAGCTGTGTGGTCCCTGCACCGGCACCGACCTGCTTGCCGCAGACGTCCTGCAGTGAAGTAAACGGGGCAATGTTTTCGTCTTTACGCGAGATAATGCCGAGACGCGATGCATCGAAATAGCCGATGAAATCAACCTGACTCAGACGTGCCTTGGTAGCGTTGATGTTGGACAGCGCAACGTCGTAACGGCCGGACTTCAGGCCGGGAATAATATTGTCGAAACCGCCGGTATCGCGCCACTGCACCGCCACGCCGAGCCTTTCGGCGATTGCACTCATCACGTCAATCTCGCGGCCAGCCAGCGTTTTATTGTCGGCCATATAAAAGGTGGTTGGCGGAGTATTGGGGTTAGTGCCTGCAACGATGTAGCCGCGCTTAAGAATGTCTTCAGGCAGCTTACTTTTTAAGGCGCTATCGGCGGAAACGTGGAGAGAACTAGAGAAAGGCACGTTCTGATCGGCAGCCCAAACGCTCTGCGTGCTTGCCGCAATCACGAGAGGAAGCAGCAATTTTTTTAATAACTTCATTTTTAAACCTTTTTCCCGGTGAAAATTAAAATAGATCAATATTATTTATTTTCAGGGGTCGGCCTAAGCCTTACAACTGCTTAAATTAGATAAGTAAATCCAATTTTGTGCTAAAGAAATGCGATTTTTGAGAAAGGGAAATGAGGTCAGGGAATGACTTACGACGGTATCAGGCGGCAGAGATCCTTTCTCCGCCGCCCGTCGTAGAGTCAACATTCTTGTAGACTCAAACTTTTTATTCTAAGCGTCCGCTGCGCTGGGTTAGCGGAACGGCGGCTCGTCGAAGGTGCGCAGTTTACGGGAATGCAGTTTGTCCCCTTCGGCGCGCAGCAGGTCTATCGCTCGAATCCCGATTTGCAGGTGTTCGGAGATAGCTCCCTCATAGAAGTGGTTCGCCTGCCCCGGCAGCTTAATCTCGCCGTGCAGCGGTTTATCAGAAACGCACAACAGCGTGCCGTAAGGAACGCGGAAGCGATAACCCTGGGCGGCAATGGTGGCGCTCTCCATATCCACGGCCACCGCACGACTTAGGCTAAAACGACGCGCCGACGCCGAGAAACGCAGCTCCCAGTTGCGGTCATCGGTGGTGACGACGGTGCCGGTACGCAAGCGCTGTTTGACCTCTTCACCCGGCATGTTGCTGACCAGCTTGGTGGCGTCATACAGCGCGCGCTGCACCTCGGCAATGCTTGGGATCGGGATATCCGGTGGCAACACCGCATCGAGCACGTGGTCGTCGCGCAGATAAGCATGGGCAAGCACGTAGTCGCCAATGCTCTGGCTTTCACGCAGTCCGCCACAGTGGCCAATCATCAACCAGGCGTGTGGGCGCAGTACCGCAAGATGGTCACAGATGGTTTTAGCGTTGGATGGACCCACTCCGATGTTCACCAGCGTGATCCCCTGCCCGTTTTCAGCAATCAGGTGATAGGCCGGCATCTGGTGTTTCTTCCACGCCAAATCGGAGGCGGTGCGCGACGGATCGCTGTCTTCCTCGGTGATGTAGTTGCCTCCGGCACAGGACAGCGCTTTGTAAGGCGAGGTTGGGTCCAGAATCTGCTCGCATGACCAGCTGACGAACTCGTCCACATAGCGAGTGTAGTTAGTGAACAACACGTAAGGCTGGAAATGCTCGGGCGGCGTGCCCGTGTAGTGTTTCAGGCGCGCCAGCGAGAAGTCGGTGCGGAGCGCATCAAAGTGTGAGAGTGGGAAGCTGTCGGTTCCGCTCGGGACACCGTCGGTGATGTCGTCACCAATTTTAGCCAGATCGGTGGTCGGGAAATTCAGCGCCAGACCGGCCGTCATCGAGCGGTCCAGCACCAGGTCAGAACCGTCAATCACGAACGGGTAAGGCATCTCCTGCTCTGACGCACTGACAATAAAGGATGCGCCGTAGTCTTTTTCGAGAATCGAAAGCTGGCTGAGCAAATACCCCCTAAACAGCTCGGGGCGGGCAATGGTGGTCACGTAACGGCCCGGATGCGCGAAACGTCCGTAGGCGCGCGTGCGGAACTGAGTTTGTGAACTGCCGTCCCAGCTGACCTCGATCTGCGGGTAGGCAAAGAGTCCGTTTGCGCGAGCCGCCGCGTCTGGCAAAGTCCCGTTATCGATATATTGGCTGATGGCGGCGCGCAGCGCCGACAGGGAGGCCTCAAACAGCGACTCAAGGCGAGCGATAGCCTCCGAGGCGTTGAGATAAATTGTAGAGGGTTGATTATCCATAATAACTCCTGAGCGCGATTGCCATTTTTTCTCATTTAACATCATATATTGCATGACCTCAATCTAAGATGTTAAATAGCCACGATTGTTTAGGTACTTTGAGCAAGCAGGTCAATTAATTGCTGAACCTGCAATTCATTGACCATAATGTGCTCAGCCTGCATATGGCTTGCGGCCAGCGCTGGAGCAACACCGCGTTTTTCAGCCAGGCCAATAGCCAAACTAAGATCGCCATGTTTAACCAAAAACTCACTAACCTTAACGTTCTGACTTTCCATATATCGGATTAGTTTTACTGGTAAAGTCCCTACGCCAGCTTTACCGTTCGCTATATTATTTTTTATTTGCAACAGCAGTCTGTGGGCGTCATCGTTATTCTTCAGCACCTCGGATTTGTTATTGTTCTCGAGTATATCAATAAGCATCTCCAGCAGTTCCTTATCAACTAATTTGCCCGCGGTTGGCGACCTTACCCCACGCAATGCCAGAATGCTGTTAATGTCGACATCACTTCCTTGCACAACCCTGATAACATTGCGCGGCAGCTGTATTTGGTCATACTCTCCCATTGAAGCTGCATGGGTTTCAAGCCAGCTCTGTGCCTCGGCAACGTGACTAACAGCGGGTTCAAGCATGCTTTTAAGACGCTGGATATCTGCAAGTTTGACAGAATATTCTCCTGGTTTACTGCCAACGGTTTCACCAAGGGGGGTGAGAAAAAGAGTAAAGTCCGGTATTTTTGTGCTTAAGAAATCGATTAAATTTTGAGGCAACCTTCTCGAGCCCAGCCGATCCCCGACCTGCATCATATTTTTTTCCATACTTTCGAGAAAATAATATGCATCCTCTTTTGTAGATATACCTTCAGCCATCAATAGAGTGTATAAATGTATTAAATCGCTTTTAGACAACCGCGCAGTGGGCGCTTCGACGTTGCCTGATGCCAGTGAGTCAGCACCTTGAGTACACGTATTGAGAAAATCCTTTATGGGCTGAAATTGTTCTAGAAAGAATTGGAGCCTCGCTGGCAGCGCAGTCTTAATATCGTTCCTTGCCTCGTTAATCATGGGAAGCAGCTTTGGCTCTAAATGATTTTGCAGAGCTCGAATAATATTTGGTGGATATTTTATTGTGACACCTTCACCCTTTAATTTTATTTTGTCTGCAATCCATTTTTCAGCCTGAGGCATTGTGCTGATATCTCTCGTTTGTTTTAAATCGGTGGTTATCTCTCTTTTAGCTATCGACTCCGGCGTTTCTTCAATGCCTGCATGGCTGACCGGAATGCGTTTATTCAGCAATTTCTCCATCACGTTGGCCACAGCATCAACGTCTCCACCGTCGCTGATCGCACCGACGATAGCGTCACGGGGTATCACGCCCGGTATGGGCTGCCCTTCAACGTAACCGGGAATTTTCAACTTATCAAGCACTAGCACAACGGGAATATTCAGTGTCGATATATCCACCGTGTCGCCTAATTTAGCCTTTATTGCGCTATATCGGGCATTCATCGCGCGGTCTGCTTCACTCCAGGTGCCATTAGCCACCTTCTCCCGCGCCCGCGTATAGTTAAGATGTTTAGCCGTAAAGGTTGCAGACTCTGCGGCTTCATTGACCTGAGTATGGCCATAAGCATGGAGCTTGTCTTTCGGGGTACGGTTGCCAATAGTTCGCACTCTGTAGCCCATGATATTGACATTGGTGCTTTCCCCCTCCTGCACCATCGAATTCAGTGAGACACCTACCACCAGGGTGCCCGACGGGGTATTTTTATAACGTATACCGCTGCCCAGCCTATCAACATTAGTCGATATTTCGGCAAGTGAATAAGGTTGTTCCGCCGTACTGCCGAGTGCACTTTTCCATGCCGCCGCTCCCTTGTTTACGCTGCGATTAGCAGCCCAGCTAATGATCACCCCTTCCACTCCGCTTCGCATCCGTGCCTTATTGTCCCAGTATTGCAGCGCTGAAGCGTCGATTTTCCTTTCACCTCCGCGTCGAGAGCCTGACCGATGGGAAATAGCATCGTTAGGCATTGAACTACGACGACCAAAATGGGTTAAGGACTCATCAAGCTGCTGCGCTCTATACCAGTCGGGGCGATGGCTGATTTCTGTAAATGACGAGGCGTGCCTGGCAGCATAGGGAGGGGTGCTCGAGAAGGTCTGATCCAGCATGCTGAAATTTTTATGCCAGTCGATTTGTACCGCGTTATCGGTAAATTCCATGTCCGCGATATAATTTTTATTGAAATTATTGGCGTCGAACGCCTTGGCAGCCTCTTTTTCACCGAAGGTGGTGCCTGGTGTATCAGTCGTGCTGATTGTCCTGCTTTTGAAGTAAATGTATTGGTCTTCTGTTCCGGGTTTTGACACTTTAACGATCAACGCAGGCTGGGTTGAGGCATTTTCACGGACCGCGTGCACATAGCCGACGTCAACGTTATACCCCAGCTTTCGGGCTTCAAAGGCGAGGGTCCGGTAATTGGATTCATTCTCGAGAGCATTCTCTCGCTTGCCGAATCGGGCTTTGAAGACCTCCGTTTTAGCGTCAAACTCAGTATTCAAGGTGGTTTTAAGGTCGGAAATATCCAACGGCGTGGTGGGAAGATCGTCGACATCATCGATAAACTTGAAATCGTTATAGCCTGAATCGCCCGAACTGCTGGCATGACTCACTCTCTCTGAACTGTTGCCAGTGCCAGAGCTCCTGGAACCGCTGGCAATACCCGAATCCGTGGTGCCGTTTAGGCTCCTTGTCCCCGAGGAAACAGAGCTGGTTGAAAGAGTTGATCCAGAATCCGAAAAATGACTGTCTGCCTTTTTGATTTTCGAGTCGATGAAATTTTCCATTCTGGTTTTAAGCTCAGCGGGCAATTGGTCAACGGTAATATTCATCTTTCCAGCGAGGAGGGATAACGAACGGCTCAGCAATTCACCGGCAGCTTGCCCACCCGCCTCTGATATTATCCCCACAGCAGCATCAATCATCGCATTGCGGGCTTCTTCCTGCCTGTCAGCCATGGCGGCCTGAAGCAGTTTCGGCACCACGCCGGTGGCAAGTGTCAATGACCAGCTTGCCGATGCCGTCCCAAGAAATGCCAGCGCTTTACCTGATAGCGTGACAGCAACGCCGCTTGCACCGCCGGTAAACGGCATGGCAAACAGGGCCGCAGCAGTCCCCAGAGTACCGATAGCGTTAACAATATCGTCACCCAGAATTTCATTATCGGACTTCATCAGGTAGTCGGCATCTTGCTGGGCGTGGTGAATTTTTAAGTTAAGTAGCGCGCTGGCATACCCCTTACTTGAAGTCAATGTGGTAAGTCTGGGAGGGGGATTAATGTTAACGGGTATAGGTGCCGGTCCCCCGATCATAATCCGCATTTTTGATTTTGGGATAATTTTTTTTGGGGACGGTAACAGGCCGCTAGCATCAACCACCACATCCTTTGCTCTCATGAAATCATCCCGTTTTAATCCTTTTTTCACCTGCTTGAAGAACTCATCTCCTGTTGCCTTATCTTTAAACTTTAGCCCCGCCGTGCTCCATTGCGCCTCAAAACCTTGCCCACTGGTCAGAGAGAGATATAAAACCTCACCGCCAGGTTTCTTGATACAGGCCATGTCGGTGACGTATTTGCCGTCAAGCTCGAGCAACTCAACCTCACCGCGGCTAATTTGCTCCAGTACCTCATTTTTGCTTAAAGCGCTACGGCCTACCGAGTTGTCGAAATGAGTATTGACGATGCTTCTCATTCTTGAAACTATATATTTTTCTGAAAGATCTTTTATTTCCGGACGTTGATAAAACCTTTTTAACTCATCAATATAAGCCTTTTGCACATCTTCATTTTTGAGAATATGCACAGCTCTTTGCATCCCATCTTTTTCAGCTTCAAATTTCAACTCATTCCCTAAACTGGCATAGTCCTTACGCGCATAGGTCTTAAAGGCATAATCCAGCAGACTAATGGTTTCCAGAAGTTTAGGCCGTTGCTGATGCCTTTCGTCTGCCAATCTGTCGGAGGCGGCTGAAAACGGGATGCTATAGACCTTAACTTTAGTATCCCAATCGATAGTTCGTTGATACCCCGCGTTACGCAGCTTGTCCTCGAGGTGGTTTTTCGCCCACAGCAGCGGGCTGTCGAGGCGGTTTTGCTGATAAAGAGGATTTTTGTCCAGCAGCGCCTCATCCAGGCTAGCTTTGACGTTTAAGTCATCCTGTTGCATTCCCCCGGCAGTGCCCGTCGAGCGTTTGCCGCGCGTAAGCACATTCTCCTGAAGCGCTTCACGCTCAGAGGCAATGCGTTCACTGCGGGTCGCCGCCAGCGGGGCTTTCGGCGCCGGTACCTTACCTGCCGACAGCCTGTTCTGCGTGGCGATTGCTACCGCAGAGACTGAGGCGAAGGAGCTGTCCGTGCCGAACCGCTTTACCGCACTGGCAAGGAACTGCATTCGGTCCTTCTGATACAGCCCGAAACCGGCCAACGGCGCGGCAAGCGCCAGGCTAGCTCCGGCCGGGAGCAGGCCGGTGACAAGGCGGGCAACGGCATTAGGAATTTCACGTTCCAGATAGGTTTTAATCGCGGCATCAGCCGAGCCCTGCCCCGGCAAAAGACAATTTTTCAGGGCTCTCACCCCTAAGCCAATCGTGACAGGCGCTAACAGCGCCTTAATATAGCCCATTCGCGGCATCAGCAACTGCCTGTTAGGATGAAAGGAAATCATCCGATTCAGCGTCACGTCACCCAGTCCCACCGCCGCAGTGACCACCGCGTAAACCCCACGTGAACTGATTTTTTTGCCACCCCACTTGACCAGGTACCGATCAAAGGTGTCGCTTTTCGCCAGCAGTTGTTGTTGATCGGGCGGCAGTGACATGTTCCCATCAAACGCATCGTTTATCGCTAGTGCCACTCTTTCTTGCAGGAACCTGCCTTCGGGGTCGCTGACTTTCGCAAAATTCTTTTCAGCAACGTCTTTGAAAATTTTCGTCATCGCTATTTTGATGACCGCAGGGTCGGCATTGGGGTGCTCACTGGCGAAGGCTTCCAGCTGATCCTTGCTCCACATGCCGACCCCTTTCGCCAGGCGGCCATCGCGAGAATGACGGTGTATGTTCTCACCAAGGTGGTTTTTAGCCGCCTTTTTAATCTTCGCATTAATGGCTTCAATTGTTTCTTTTACCTCAGACAAGGTCTTTAACTGAGTCTTGATATCGCCATTTTCAGACGGCTTCGTCGCCCCCTTTAACAGGGTCGCAGCATCAACCAGTTCTAATGATGCCAAAAGCAAGACCTGTGACAGTTGACGGATCTGTTTATCCTCACCTTGACTGCGCGGCAGATCGAGACTTTCTAGCCCCTTTCGAAGGGTGCTCACCAGCGTCGTTTCTATTTGAGTGGCAACGCGGTGGGCCGACTCCGCAGCCTGCCTATAGGCGTCCAGCGCCTGGGATTTTTCCTGCGCGCGATTAACCCGCTTGATATGTGAGGGATTAATCTCTTCAAGCAGCGTTTTTGCTACCGCCTCAAGTGCCTTCTCTATATCACCAACCGGCCCTGCCTTGGGTTCCTCAATGTGAGGTGATTTTTTGCTGGCCGACGCATAGGTTTCCGCAGCCGACTGCAACCCGTCGACGGCGTCGAGAAACTTCTGTGCATCGGCCAAAAGCGTGACCGGGGGCGCCTTAAATTGGCAGACTACGGGTTTCGCTATATCTCCACGCAGCATCTTGATGAGTCCGATCCCCTGTAACTCCGCGTTGCTCGGCCCTGTGGCCACGCGTTTTGGGATGACAACGCGACCTATGGGCTGCTCGACAACCCGTTTATCGTCAACCATAGAGTCCAGTACCCTAACTCCGCGTAGCGCAGAAGCCTGAAGGTTATCTATCTGGTGTTGAGCAGCAGCTTTAACATTCTGTAGCTTTTTTTGAACATAATTTGGGAACTTCTCTATCTGTTTCAGGCTAAATTTTTCTAAACCCGTCTGCACCACGGTATTAGCCTTATGCAGGAAACTCTCAGGCGTGGCGACCCTGGTTAATTCGGCGGCAATCGCCTTCAGCTCGTCAGCCGCATTACCGATGTGGCCAGCAATGAAGATATGCGGTGCCAGCTTTCCAAATTGCTGACGGATCTCCTTGGGTTCGGTGTTAAATAAGTTACCCGGCATGGTTTTGGTATACGCATCTGCAGCCTTGGCCGCTGTCTTTATCCCTTTGGCAGTTTCCTTCAGCACCGCCATCATTGACCGCGTGTGGTTATCGAGCGACTGACGTTTCACCGTATTCACCAGCGCTTTCAGTTCCGGTGAGGCCTTCTCCAGCAACGTCTTTTCCACCTCGCGCCTGAGTTGGTCCAGCGCCGCGTCTGACGCGGTCGCCTTACCCTCACCCAGCATTAAATCTACTGCCCCTTCAACCAACGTGGCCACCTGTGCCTTGTCGATCTTCGCCGCGTTTTCAGGGTCCTGGAGCCTGGCAGCCAGTTCAATGGCGTCAACGGTTTTGACCAGGGCGGTCACGATCGCGTTTAGCTGGTTGACCGACTGGCTGGTCCTATGCGCTTCAATAACGTCGGATTGCCTGGTTAGCACCTGCGGAGAATCCTGCACCTCCCGAAGTAAATTCTGCGTCACCTCCTGCAATTTCTTTAGGGTGTATTGATACTGAGGCGGCATTGTCTTTTGCAGCGCGTCGAGGTCCGCCGGAAGGCGGTTCAAAACATCCAGGACCAACGTCGGTTTCTCCGGGCTATGGCCTTTTTTATGAAACATTTTGAAGGCAGGGAGTTCGTCGGTCATTGTTTCACTGAACTTCGCAGTCGCCTGAGTAAACGTCGACAGTGTGTTCGCCCATTTATCGGGGTGAGTGGCGAGTTCGCCTTTGATAAGCCTTAGAAAATCTGCCGTTTCAACCGGCGTCGGGTTAGCAGGTTCTTCCAGCAGGGCACTGAGCAGGCTGTGCTTATCCGCCGTCTCATCAGCGGTCACGTTGACATCTTTTTTGAGTTTAAAAACGGTGTCCTTTAAGGCTCGTAGGAAATCCTCATCGTTAACAACCAGAACAAGCAGTTCGCACACGCTTTTATCACCCTGCCAGTTTCCGTCATTGCTGATTTTCTCCACCAGGCTGTCAAGGTTGGCTCGCTCTTCCTTTGAAATAAAAATTCCCGCCTCTTTCGCTTTCATCGGGCTGGAGCATTTGGCCTGGCTCTCAGGATCGAGAGACGAAGGAGGGAGATGGGTTGAAGATAGATTAACGAGGGGCGCCATACGATTACCTGATGAATAGTTAAGAATAATTATTCAAAACTATATTTCATCAGGTGAATCGTAATTTATGAAAGTCGTACAGTTCTTATGGATTTTTACATCTGGCGGAGGTAAAGGTTTGTCAGCAAGACTATAAATCTCTGCCGCCGCTGGCGATCACGCCTTTATACCAGTCGAAGCTCTTTTTCTTGGAACGTTTAAGGGTGCCGGAATTATCATCATGCTTATCAACATAGATAAACCCGTAACGCTTGCTGTACTGGCCGGTCGTGTAGGACACACAGTCAATGCAACCCCAGGGCGTGTAGCCCATCAGGTCAACGCCGTCGTCAATCACCGCTTTTTTCATCTCTTCGATATGAGCCCGCAGATAATCAATGCGGTAGTCGTCGTTGATAGTGCCGTCGGCCTCTGGCGTATCCACTGCGCCAAAACCATTTTCGACGATGAATAACGGCTTTTGATAACGCTCATACAGCGCGTTGAGGGTGTAGCGCAGACCCACCGGATCAATTTGCCAACCCCATTCGGAAGCCGCGACGTGGGGATTGCGTTTTCCCCCTTCTACGGAGACCATTCCAACCTCTTCAAATCTGGCCGCGTACTGTACCGCCGTGCTCATGTAATAGCTGAAACCGAGATAATCGGTGCAGCCTTCGCGCAGCGTCTTGGCGTCTTCTGGATGCATTTCAATGGAGTAGCCTTTGCTTTCCCACTCTTTGAGAATGTAGGAAGGATAGTAGCCACGCATCTGCACGTCGCCAAAAAGATAGCGCTGGCGCATCTGTTCCTGCGCAAACATCACGTCATCAGGGTCGCACGACCACGGATAAATCGGCACCATTGCCAGCATGCAGCCGATTTTAAAGTCAGGGTTAATCGCATGACCGTCTTTTACCACTCTGGCACTCGCCACAAACTGGTGATGCAATACCTGATACATCGCTTGTTCTGGATTAGGCTGTTCGATGAAAATCACCCCGGAGCAGGAATACCCGAACAAGGGGAGCTTCCAGTTGCGCTGGTTGTTGATTTCATTGAAGGTCATCCAATATTTGACCTTGCCCTTGTAGCGCTCCATCACCACGTTGCTGAAATGGACGAAGAAATCGACCACCTTACGATTCAACCAACCGCCGTATTCTTTAACCAGATGATATGGCATCTCAAAGTGCGATAGGGTTATCACAGGCTCAATATTATGCTTGAGTAACTCGTCAAACAGGTCGTCGTAGAACTTAAGCCCCGCCTCGTTAGGCTGCTGCTCATCGCCGTTGGGGAAAATGCGCGACCAGGCGATAGAGGTACGAAAACACTTAAATCCCATCTCGGCAAAGAGCGCGATATCGTCTTTATAGTGTGAATAAAACTCCACCGCCTGATGATTCGGATAGCTGAACCCTGTTTTGACACCGTCGGTTATTTCACGCTGCACGCCGTGCGCACCGGCGGTTAGTACATCAACGATGCTCGGCCCCTTGCCGCCCTTATCCCATCCGCCTTCAACCTGATGAGCGGCCACGGCGCCGCCCCACAGAAAATCATCCGGCAATTGTCTGGTAGACATATTTTTTCCTCAGTATTTGCTCAAAATTGTAAGAGTTTTGGCGGGGATTAATACTCGACCTGTGGGTCAAGATTAGCGCCATTAGACTGGATAACGTGCTGATACCAGACAAAACTTTTCTTCTTGAAGCGCGCGAGATCTTTAAGGTCTTTTTCATCACGATTGACGTAAATAAAGCCGTAGCGTTTGCCAATCCCCTGATGGGTGCTGACCAGGTCAATCGCTGACCACGGACAATAGCCGAACATCTCGACACCGTCGCTGACCGCCAGTTGCAGCTGTTCAAGATGCTGGCGCAGGTAGTGAATGCGATAGTCGTCGTAGACCTTATTGCCCGCCTCAAGCTTGTCGAACGCGCCGAGGCCATTTTCAGTAACGATCATCGGCAGACGATAGCGTTCATAGATTTCACGAGCCGTAATGCGAAAACCGACAGGGTCGATATACCAGTTAAACTGGTTTCTCTTCAGATAAGGGTTGTTCATACCGGCGTAAACGCTGGTGTCGATACCGGCCAACTGCTGGTCGACGGCTTTGGACGGCTCGCCGTGCTCGCGAACATTGGTGGACTCGTCAGCCCCCACCGTGGCCGAGGCGTAATAGTTAAAGGCGATAAAGTCCGGCTTACCTCGGCGCAGTAACGCCATTTCTTCGTCGGTTATCTGCGGCAAATAGCCTTTTTCTTCCATAAAGCTCCAGGCCACCGCGTTATAAACGCCATAGCACCCCAGATCAAGGTACAGCCAGTTGCGAATTGCGCTGAAGTTGTTGGCGGCCAACACGTCTTCGGGTCGTGCGCTGGCAGGGTAAACGCAGGAAATATTGGGCGCTGGACCAATCTTGGCATGCGGCAGCATCTCGTGGCAGACTATCATCGCTTTAGCCTGCGCCAGCATCATATGGTGGTTCTGCTGATACAACACCTTCTGCGGGTCAGGCGTCCCCGGCGGCAACGTGCCTATTACCTCGCCTTTGAGGATCATCATGTTTTGTTCATTGATAGTCAGCCAGTAATTGACCCTATCCCCATAGAGCTCAAAAGCCGTGCGGGAATAGCGCTCGAAGGCATCTATCGTTTCACGATTAGACCAACCGCCCTTCTCCTGCAAGGCCCACGGCAAATCAAAATGGTACAGCGTGACCAGCGGCTCTATCTTGTGCTGGCAAAGCAGGTCAATCAGGCGCTGGTAAAACGCCGCCCCTTTAGGGTTAATCTCACCGTTGCCCTGAGGAAAGAGTCGTGCCCATGAAATGGAAAAACGGTAGGTCTTCAGACCCAGTTCGGCGAACAGCGCCACGTCCTGTTCGAGGTGATGATAGTGGTCGCTGGTGACCTTGAAATCGCTGAGTTCGGCATCAAAAATCGCCTTATCTATCACCGACGGGCCTTTGCCGTCTTCGTTCCAGGCACCCTCGACCTGATAGGCCGAGGTCGATGCCCCCCAGAGAAAACCCTGTGGGAAAGGCTTGATACGTTGATGTTTCATGACGCTCTCCTTGATTGATGATTCTTCAATGCAGAAACTTCGCGATGCAAATAAATCAGCTCTTCGACCAGGTCGCGACAGAGCATGGCGTTCATCAGATGGTCCTGTGCGTGAACCAGTATCAGGCTGACCGGGATCTTGCCCGCGCCCTCATCGGCACCGATAAGCTGGGTCTGAATCAGATGCGCCTCGCGTGCCGCAGCCTTGGCTTCGGTGAGATGCTGATCAGCCAGCGGCCAGTCGCCTTTTCTCGCCGCACTCAGCGCCTCCATCGAACAGGAACGTGCTTCTCCGGCATGAATAATCAGTTCCATAACGACGTTTTCAAGTTCCATAATCAGTTATTCTCCACCGGTTGCAGACTGGGCTCTTCCTGCTCAAGCAGCTGTTTTTCATACATTTTGAAGAACGGGTAGTAGATAAGCGTCGAGACACAAATAAGCACGCCGACCAGAATAATCGCCCGATAATCCCAACCCGTAGACCAGGCGGCGCCTATTGGCCCTGGCGTGGTCCAGGGGGCGAGCGACACCACGTGGTTCACCAGACTGGTGCGCGTCGCCGTGTAGGCAATGACCGCATTAACCAGCGGCGCGGTAATGAACGGAATAAACAGCAGCGGATTCATCACTACCGGTGAACCAAAAATTACCGGTTCGTTGATATTGAACATGCTTGGCACCAGCCCCAGCTTGCCAATCGAGCGGAGATGCGCTGACTTGCTGCGCAAGTAGAGGAATACCAGCCCCATGGTTGAACCCGAGCCACCTACCACGATAAAGAACTGCCAGAAGGGTTCGATGAAGATTTGGGTCAGCGGTTGACCGGCATTGAGCTCCTGCTGGTTAATGCCCAGGTTGGTGAGCCAAAAGGCCTGCAATATTCCCCCGACGATAACGGCGCCGTGAATACCAGCAAACCACAGCAGATGACACAACAGCACGGCAATTAAAATCGCGGGTAATGAATCTGAAGCGGAAATAATCGGCGCAAAAATTGACATTATCGCCTGCGGTAATAACAGGCCAAACTGATGCTGAATAAAAAGGCTTAGTGGGAACAGGGTAATAAATATTGCAAGAATAGGAATTAACAAGTCAAATGACTGCCTTATTTTTGGCGGCACCTGCTCGGGTAATGTAAAGCCAATATTATGCTTTTGCAGGAAGTGCATTAATTCGGTGGAATAAAGGCTGACAAGAATGGCGGTAAATATCCCTTCCCCACCGAGTGACCCGACCGGCAGCGACCCATTATTTTGCGGCGAGGCAACCACCAGAAACGCCATTAACGACAGCATAGCCGCCATAAAGCCGTTCATCTTATAGCTTATTGCCAGATTGTAGGAGATAGCGGCGGCAATATAGACTGCCATGATGCCCATGGTCATATTGTAGGGCATCATGATTTGGTCGGTGTGCTGGGCGACCATGCCAAGCCACCACTGGGCAAAGGCCCACTGGCTGTTGGCGCTAAACGGCGGATGGGCGAACAGCAGCATAAATGAGCCGACTATCAGGAACGGCATGGAGGAGATAAAGCCGTCTTTGATGGCGACAACGTGGCGCTGACTCGACAGTTTCGCCGCAATAGGGCTAATCCTGTTCTCAATCACGCTGAATAATGACTCACTGAGTGTGCTCATTATTTTGCCTCATCTGAGGTGATCATTTTCAGCGTTTCGTTGAGGATTTTTTCGCCGTTCATCATGCCGTAGTCCATGGTGTTGATGACGGTAATCGGCTTGTTCAACGAGTCACAAACCTGCTTGAACTCAGCCAGTTTGTACTTGATCTGCGGCCCCAATAGACAGCAGTCATAATTCTGAATCTGTTCACTAAACTCATCAAAACCAATGGCGTTAATCTCAACGTCGATATTATTTTGCGCAGCATATTTTTCCATGCGCTGGACAAGCATACTGGTGGACATTCCGGCGGCACAGCACAGTAAGATCTTATTCATTTTTTATCCCTCGGCGTAGTGTTTAAATCAAAATATACAAGGCAACGCCGTTTCTGCAACCGGTTTCAGATTACTTAGCTTGATTTGTGATGGCGATCGCACGCGGGAAGCAATCGTTAAATATTAATGCCAACCAGATGGATTAATATCGCAGTGGGAATATTATTAAACGTAAGGAAAACGTTAAAACACGGCTAATAATAACAGAAGATATAAATAGTTATCGTCACCTATAAATGCGGGTTATTTATTGCCATTGCGTAAAGTCGCTCTCTTCGAATAACTTGTTAGTTCAATAAATAACAAGGTACGATAGTCCACTGCGGAATGCCGTTACGGGGAAGAAAATGAAGACCATGCTTGATGTTGCCAATAAGGCCGGAGTGTCCAAGGCTACCGTTTCACGCGTTTTGGCCGGCAACAGCTATGTAAGCAAAACGACCCGCGATCGCGTTTTCAAGGCGGTAGAAGAAATCGGTTATCGCCCTAATCTGGTCGCCAGAAACCTGGCAACCAGCAAATCGCAGAGCATCGGACTGATGGTCAGTAATACGCTCTATAATGGCCCCTACTTCACCGAACTTCTCTTCCAGACGGCGACGCTGACCGAAAGTTATGGTCGTCAGCTGATCCTCGCCGACGGCAAACACAGCGCCGAAGAGGAGCGTCAGGCGATCGAATTTCTGCTCGATTTACGCTGTGACGGCATCATTGTTTATCCCCGTTTCTTAAATTCAGGCGAACTGACTCAAATCATCGAACGCTCTTCGAAACCGATGATTGTGGTCAATCGCCGACTTGAACATAGCCCGCAGCACTGTGTGTACGCCGACCACCAGCAGTACAGCTTTAACGCCGTCAGCCATCTTATTCAGTGCGGGCATCGCGATATCGCCTTTATCAGCGGTATACCCGGTTCGCCGTCTGCAGACAGCCGCCTGCGGGGCTATCGTCAGGCGCTGGAGAAACATGACATTGCGTATCGAGAACCCTGGGTTGTTGCAGGAAGCTGGTCGCTGGAGAGCGGGCGCGAAGCGGCAAAAACGTTGCTCGCGCGCAACATCTCTTTTAGCGCACTGGTGGCGAGTAATGATGATATGGCGATCGGTGCGGCCAATCAGCTGCACGCGGTGGGAAAACGGGTGCCGCACGATGTCTCATTGATTGGCTTTGATGATATCAAGATGGCGTCGTATTTCATCCCGGCGCTCAGCACCGTTCGCGTACCGGTCGCAGAAATGATTGAAACCACGCTCAAACAGCTAGTCGATATGATGGACGGCCGACCGTTCGATGCCCTCCAGCCGTTCCCCGGCGAGCTTATCGTGCGTGACTCTAGCGGACCTGGGCCGCATCTTTAATCTTCAGGCGAAGCAAAATCTTCACCGAGCCATGCCCCTTTGCAAAACAGTCGCGCAGCGGCCAGGCTCTGCTGATGTCGTCCCGCAGGGTCGGCGGGAATTTGCACCATTTGCAGCAGCATGGCGGTGAAAAACTGTGCCAGCAGCGCGACGGAAATATCTTCTCTAAACACGCCGTTTTGCTGCGCTTCGGCAAAAATTCCCTGCACAATCGCCACCAGCTCATCGCGCGTTTTATGCACCGCAGGAAATACCAGCAGCGTCTGCTGGGTTTCACTCGGGTGTTGAGCAAGAAAATTCAGCAACTTGCGAAAGCTTAACGCCACGCGGTCCATCACCTGATTTTCGGGCACCCAGGCGTCAATTTTTAGCGTCTGCGCCAGCGAAAACAGCCGCTGGTTGAAGGCGTTCAGACTCTCATCGTTCAAGGATTCAGACATATTTTTCCGTCGGATGACTTATTGTTAACGTGCAGGTCCGCAACTTTATCCTATTTAATTTCATCCGCAAACCGCCCCCTTACTCGCTATTTCAATTAGCGCAACTTCATAGCAACTATTGTTGTTTTACTTCGCAACCCCCCGAATCCAATAATCAAAAGCATTACCCTCTGAGCTTAATATAAGGAAAAAAAGATGGGATACCGTTTAAGTTTGTTGGACAAAAGCCCTCTTGACGAACATGAGGATGCTGCCGGGGCACTCAAGCGCACGCTGGAACTGGCACAAAAGGCCGAACAGTGGGGTTATCACCGTTTTTGGCTGGCCGAGCATCACAATACCGACAAGCTTGCTATCTCCTCACCGGAAATTGTCATTGCGTGGATCCTTGCTCACACCCGCAAACTGCGGGTCGGTTCGGGCGGCGTAATGCTGCAACACTACAGCCCGTTTAAGGTCGCCGAAAACTTTAACCAGCTGGCGTCACTGGCGCCAGGCCGCGTCGACCTTGGCGTCGGCAAAGCGCCGGGGGGCCTGCCGCTGTCAACGCATGCGTTACAGTACGCGGTCAATCCCGAGTTGAAAGGTGACTTCGCAGAACAGCTAAAACTGCTGGACGACTGGCTTTCCGTGCCGGTCAGAGAGCAGAGCGGTGACACGCTTTCCGTTACACCTCAACCTCCACAGACCGCCTCGCGCTTCCTGCTGGGTGCCAGCGAAGAGAGCGCGAGACTTGCTGCACGACTGGGCTGGAACTTCGTGTTTGCCGCGCACCTCAACGCCGACGAGCGTGATATTTCCCGTGCACTTTCTGCCTATACCCACGACAGCAGCGGCCGTCGCGCTCTGCTAGCCGTGCCGGTGATTGCGGCCGACACCAGCGCACAGGCTAAGAAGTGGGTCGACGAAGGCCAGCTTTATCGCGTCATCGCCAGCGACGGCCAACGGGTCAACGTCGGCAGTCTGGAGCAGGCCGAGGCCTATATTCGCCAGTCGAAGGCCGCGTCGCACAAGATTGAGGAACGCAAATCGGCAGTGCTGGCCGGTACCGGTGAAGAGGTCCATCAGCAGCTCGAGGCATTGCAGGCGCAGTATGGTATTGAGGAGTTTGTGATCGATTCACCGGTTTCTCAGTCTCAGGCCCGTCTGCGCTCGCTCGAATTACTCGCCAGCGCCAGCGTGGCTTTGGCATAGGGAGCCGCTAATGAGTGAAATTATTCGCCAGGCCAATGAGTCAGACGCCGAAGCGCTGCACAGTATGCTGCAAAAGGCCTATGCCTCTCTGCAAGAGCACAATATTCATTTTACGATTACTCGCGCCAGCGTTGAGGACGTGCGCGAGGTTATCCGCAACGAAAGCACTTTCCTGTTGGAAACGGAGCTGGGAATAACCGCAACGGCTACGGTACGACTGCCCTGGACACCGCCGAAGAAGCCTGAGGCACCCTGGCCGTTTCTGCACTGGTTTGCGGTGAACGAACGCGCCAAAGGCAAAGGCTATGGCGCGAAGATTATCAGCTACGCCGAAGAGACCTTCCTGCGCGACCAGCTGAAAGCGCCGGCGGTTTTTCTGGCGACGGCGATACGCCATCCGTGGCTCACCACGCTGTATCAGCGCCGAGGCTATGAGGCGTTTCATACCGCCATCAACCCGCTTGGCGTTGAGTTGGTGTATCTGCGCAAGATTCTTAATCAAGAAATCTATGAGGCGCAGGAGCAGAAAGAATACGTTCGCACCATCGCCGACACGCGAGTTTTGGTATAACCGGTCAGCATAAAGGAAAAAATAATGAGCAAAAAAAGACAGTTACGCTTAGGAGCGATTATTCAGGGACCTTCGGGCAATATGTCGGCATGGCGTCATCCTGACGCGGTGGCCGACGCCAGCATCAACGTTGAGTTCGTTCAGGCATTGGCGAAGAAAGCCGAGCAGGCCAAGTTTGATTTTCTGTTTGTGGCCGATGGCCTGTATATCACAGAGCAGTCAATCCCACACTTCCTCAACCGCTTTGAGCCTATTACCCTGCTCTCCGCGCTGTCGCTAGTGACTAAGAAGATTGGTCTGGTCGGGACGCTTTCGACCTCTTATAGCGAACCCTTTACCGTGGCGAGACAGTTCGCCAGTCTCGATCATCTGAGCGGCGGCCGTGCCGGGTGGAACGTGGTGACCTCACCGCTTGAAGGTTCGGCGAAGAACTTTTCCCGCGATAAACACCCTGAGCACGACGAGCGCTATCGTATCGCCAGCGAATATTTACAGGTGACCAAAGGCCTGTGGGACTCATGGGAAAAAGACGCCTTTGTGCGTAACAAAGAAAGCGGACAATTCTTCGACCGCGACAAGCTGCATACCCTAAATCACCACGGTAAATACTACTCTGTACAGGGACCGCTTAACGTTGGCCGTTCTCCTCAAGGTCGCCCTATCGTCTTCCAGGCGGGTGCATCCGAGCAGGGTAAAGCCTTTGCCGCCGAGGCCGCCGATGCCATTTATACCCGTCAGGAAACGCCGGAGCTTGCCCGTGAATTCCTGCAGGACGTGAAACGTCAGTTGGTTGAGAAAGGTCGCGACGCCGATGATATCCGCGTGTTCCAGGGGACTAGCGTGATTATTGGTGACAGCGTGGAGGACGCCGAGGGCAAGTATCAGCAGACCGCGCAGTTGGTGACCGTTGACAAGGCGCTCGAGTATCTCGGACGCTACTTTGAACACTATGATTTCAGCCAGCATGAGCTGGATGCGCCGTTCCCGGAAATCGGCGACTTAGGGCAGAACAGCTTCCGTAGCACCACCGACGAGATTAAGCGCAATGCAAAAGCGCGTGGGCTAACGCTGCGTCAGGCCGCACTCGAAGCCGCCACACCGCGCCCTTCGTTCCTCGGCACGGCCCAAGACGTTGCCGATGGCTTCGAGCACTGGTTTACCTCCGGTGCGACCGACGGATTCATCGTCCGCGGCGGCACGCCAACGGCATTTGATGATTTCATCGAACAGGTGATTCCGATTTTGCAACAGCGTGGCCTTTACCGCACCGAATACGAAGGCAACACGCTGCGTGAGAATCTGGGATTGCGCGAGCCAGAGAACCAGTTCGCCAGGAATCAGGCAAAAACTCAGGAAAAAGTTACCGCGTAACCTTTTGATGCTCTGCCTCGCGTTACGACCTGGAGGCAGAGTTATTCCCGCTCGTTATTCAACCTCGTAGCTCAATTCCTTCTGAAACTTCTTGCGCAATACCCGACGTGCTCTTCTGAACGGGTAACCTTTCTCCTGTCTCTTAAGTCGACAGCGAATTGCCGCCCTTTCGACGGCCCTGACAGCTCGCTGCTGCTCTAGTCCCGAGCCTTCCTTGTCGGTATCGCCGTCAGTGATGGCGGGTGGTATTAGGCTCAAGATCTCGAGACCATAAAGCAGATTAAACATTCCCCCGCAGTCTGCCTCCCAACGAAGGGGCGTATTGATGTGAATTAACGCCTTCGCAGCCTGCTGTGTCACACCATATCCTGCCGTAGAACATGCCTCGCTGAGGCGATAAAATGTGACGTAATTACCGAGAGAGGCCTTTTTTGTCGGACAATAATATTCTGGAGGAGTTAACAGATAAACCCTGGCTTTATTATCACTTACCGATTCAATCCGTTTTAAAACATCGATTATATTAGCATCGATAAGCGCATCATCTTTCATAATTAGCGCCCATGGCAAAATAATTATCAACGCTTCATGAAATAAATTCCTCGCTTAGCGTAGCGCCATCAATGGCATAAAAAATCTCGGTTTCAAGCCCGATTTTTTGGCACTGCGTCAATAGTGCCGTTCTTTTCTCAAGGTCTTTTTAAGGCTAATAACAAACGCTTTCATTAATTTCATACTCAAGGTGCCAGCATGTAGCGTTCAATCTCCACACCTATTTTTTTGTTGTCTATGGATGATATGTTTTTCTCTTGAGTAATAATCTGTGTCGCCTGCGCATAATTAGGCGCCCAGACTTTATTATTAATAAAGCCACCTTCTAATATCGCGTTGGCATAAAGTGCAATAAGTGGCTTCTGATAACTACAGGCAAGGTGCACCCAAGAGGTGTCTGGCGTAATAATCAGGTCCGCCTGCTTGACTATTGCCGCCGCACTCAAGAAGCTCGTAAACGGACTCTTAATTGCCCGAGCGTCGAGCTTCAGTGACTCCATTAATGCAGGAGGGCCGATAATAATAATCACTGCATCAGGAGTCACCTGCTTAATTTTCTCGATAACATAGCCAAGCTGATGGTCGGACATCAGTCGCGTTTTGCAGGCCGCAAATGGATTGATAACAATCAGTTTTCCTGGCAAAAGAGGGGCCATAAACATCGTCACCGCGTTGGCTACGATGTCCGGAATCGTTATCTCGTAGCGATAATTTTCTGCGCTGAGCCCAAGCTTTTGCAGCACCGTCTTATATCTTTCGCTTACGTGTCTGTCGTAAAACGCATAGGGAATATTGACGTTATAGCGTTTAAATACCTCCTTGTTAAACCCTAAAGTGTATTTTGCATTAATAAGACTGACAAACGCATAATGTGAAGCCGATATATCATCACCAAAATCAAGCAACAGATCGTATTGTTGGCGGCGTAACCTGCACACCGTTTTCAATACGCTGCTTTTCTTGCTGGAGTGTGAAAAAACCTTTCCTGCAAAAGACGCTGCCTGATAAATAAAAGCGTTATCCTTGCCTGTCACAACATCGACAGCATAACCCGCGCGCTCTAGCGCCTTGATCAATCCACTGGCAACAATGGAATCGCCAATCTTGTTGTCTTCACGTAATATTAAAATAGTTTTAACGGCCTGAGGGTTAAATAAATCTTGTTTAATTATCAGGAAATCAAAAAACTGCGAAGCCACTCTAATCTTCCATCTCTTTTGAAAAGCCAGCCTAGCCATGTTCATCTTCTTTATTTTCTTTAAATTCATGATAATTTCCAACCCACGGGAGTGCACCCTGCCAAAACAAAAAAACCGGCAGGATAATATTTAATAAAATTTAAATTTTTAGAGGGGTTTATGGGGCCAATATTACTTGGGTCGTTTTTTTAATACCCGAATATAATACCCGCATTGCGGCGAGGATCAATGAAATGAGTTTTATAAAGCAACAAACCCCGCAGGTGCGAGGTTTGGCTTAATGCGTACAACGTTGTCAAAGACTTTACATCATTGGCTTGATGTTCTTGTGAATTAACAAGTTCGTCTTCTCATCCAGCGGAATGTCAGGACAAGCACCGCAATAGCCAATCAGATACCAGTGCCCATCCGCACATTTTTCTGGACAGACTTTATAGCGTTCGTTTTGCACGCCATAGAGCTCTGCTTTTGCCTGAGCGAGTTCGCCTGAGTTATCTCCGCGAAAGAACAGGGAAAACTGGTGATTTTCATCGACATGTTTTTGTCCATGGCGGCTGCCGCCCAGAAGCAAATAATGGTATTCAGACATTATTTCTCCTCCTCCTAGCAATTGATTAAATGTCGTTACAACCCTTTTTCGCCTGATGCAAAAAACATTTGGAACACACAATTTTGAGGGGCCATCTACGCGCCTAATTTCAGAGACAGCGCCAATTGATGCCCTTCTTAAAGTATAGGACAGATCACAGTTGCTATGAGGTCTTGCGTGACAAACGTGATACAGATCACGCATTAATTTTGTACAACTAATTTGCTCAGTAAGCAAGCAGCTTGAGGGGTGTGGAATGATATTTTTTCAAGAAATCAAAGAAGCGCTAATGCCTTGAAAGTCTTGCCTGTTGGCAGCAATACAAATACGTCTTCGCGTAATAAGTAAAGTTTAGCCTGTTGCTGCCCTAGTGTAACGGTGAAACGATAAAACGGCTTGATTCGGACAAAATGTGGCAAAACTGGCTGTAAAGGGGAAAATAGTGCTAAACGGACATTGACGGGGATGACGGCAAACCCGAGGAGATTAAGATAGACCGGTGTTGGGCATAAAAAAGCCGTAGAGCAAGACAGCTTCAATAAAAATGTTAATGTATCTTGTGCGAAATGCCCATGGACTGCTTTTCGTCGCCATGTTCACCAGCCTGCTGAGTGGCTTTAGTAACGCTTCACTGGGCAGCGGGAAAACCACGCTGGCGAAAGTGTTGGTCGGTCTTTACCCCCCTCATCTGGCCGACAGAATCATTAAACTCGACGCTGGAAAGATTACCGAGGATAGAAATCAGTGAGCTATTTTTCACAATCCGGCTATGAGGTGCGCCTCGAATGGGGTATTGCCGCCGTCGAAAATTTGGCGCACGAGGTGGATTGCATTGTGATTATTGACGTGATGTCATTTTCAACCTGCGTGAGCATCGCCTGCGACCGCGGTGCCTTGCTGTTTCCTTATCCGTGGAAGGACCAGTCTGCGCAGGAATATGCGCGGCAAAAAGACGCCGAAGCGGCCCATGTTGACCGTCGTTTTTCCGGTCCGGGGTATACACTCTCCCCGCAGTCGCTGCTGAAACTGAGCGCAGGAAACCGACTGGTTTTGCCTTCACCCAACGGCTCGGCGACGACCTTCAAGGCTAAAGCCGTCGCTTCTGCCTCCACCGCCCTATTCTGTGGCAGTTTGAGAAACCTCAAGGCAACGGCGCGTGCCTGCCTTGGCTTTTCGAGGATTTTGCTGGTGCCGTGCGGCGAGAGATGGACCGACGGGAGTTTACGTCCGTCGCTTGAGGATCTCACCGCCGCGGGCGGCATCATTGCGCATCTGGCGGGCAAAACGCCGTCCCCGGAAGCAGAAGCTGCGGTGGCGGTATATCGAGCAACGCCGCTCGACCGTCTTCGTGAGTGCGCTTCCGCGCAAGAGTTAATTGAGCGTGGCTTTGCCGCTGACGTCGACCTGTGCCTCGAGCCCGACGTCAGCGACTTGGCCTGTCAGCTGGTTGATGATGCCTTCGTTGGTATCTCCGACGGCAAAACGCGGCTGATTTCAGGACCATAGCCATTAACCGTCAGCTCGCCGGCCTTGAGCTCGACCCTCGCAAACGGCAACCTGTCGGCACCGTCAACCATCCCCTTAAGGGTGATAAAGTCGGTCTTGCCTATCCGCACATAGTTACCCTCATGGTCATGACCGGCGAAATAAGCGCGAACCCCATAGCGACACAGCAAATCAACCAGCTGGTCGCAGTTCCAGAGATTGTGTTTATTTTCCGGTGCCAGCGGGTAATGACCGAAGACCAGCACGGTCTCCTGTAGAGCCTGAGCTTCCTGCAGGGCCTGCTCTATCCAGGCAAGTTGCTGGCTGCCCACGGCACCGTTCCAGCTCTGCGCCTGCGGACGCTGCTGGTCAATCAGTTCATTCAGAGCCTGTTGCGCTTTGTGGCGCTCCTCGCCGTTGCCTTCATTGCAATAAAGACTTAGATCGTTGCCGTCGATGACGATAAAACGGTATCCCGGTTGACTAAACTGGTAATAGCTCTTGGGCAACCCAAGCACCGGCGTCTGCTCAGCCAAATATTCAGTAATCACCTGCGCGTCGTGATTGCCGATAACCACCGCATGCGGATGGCGCAGCGCGTCGTAAACGGGCAGCACGGCCGCAAAGCTTGACCAGTCGCGGTCAACCAAATCCCCCAACGTGACCACAAACTCCAGGCGATGATCGTTGAGCTCGGTAATGGCCTTGGCGAGCTTGCACAGGCTGTTGCGATAAAAACGAGGATGACTGACGCCCGGCTCGGCGTCGGCGTACTGCGGGTCTGCTATCAGTCCAAAACGCAGCGTGGTGCTGGAATGCGCCACTTCTGCCAGTTCGGGCACCTCATAAAGTGCGGCGACGTGGCCCAGAATCTGGCGCTGTTCGGCGGTAAGGGAAATAGTCATAATCGTTCTCCTGCTTAGCGAATGCCGGCGCGCATGAATGACTGCACGAACTGACGTTGGAATACCAGAAACAGCAGCAACAGCGGCAAGGATGTCATGATGGTGGCGGCACCTATCAAGGCCCACTGCACGCCCTGTTCAGGGGCAGAAAACAGCTGAAGCCCGACGGTCAGAGGGCGAACCTTAACCGAATCGGTAATGACCAGCGGCCACAGAAAATCGTTCCAGTGAAAACTTATCGAAACCAGCGCGAAAGCAATGTATATCGGTTTGGCGAGCGGAATATAAATCCGCCGCAGGATATAAAACCGGCTGGCACCTTCGACGATCGCCGCCTCTTCGAGCACCAACGGAATACTTTTAAACGTCTGACGTAGCAGGAAAATTGCAAACGCCGAAGCAAAGTAAGGCAGTGCGATGCCTAACAGGCTGTCGCGCAGGCCCAGCGCGCCGATAGTCTGGTAGTTATTGAGAATCAGCACGTCGGGACTTATCATCAACTGCAGCAAAATGAGCGAAAATATAATCCCCGCGCCCTTGAGGCGAAAACGCACCAACGCATAGGCCGCCATTGTCGCCAGAATCAGTTGACACACTACAATCATCAGCACCAGCAGCGTGGTATTAAGGAAATAGCGACCGAAAGGTGCGGCCTGCCAGGCGTGCACAAAGTTCTGCATGGTCAAAGGCGCCAACAGCGAAAAACTGCCCTGCTCCGAGGCTGGGTGGATAGCCACCCACAGCGACAGTAGAATAGGTAAAAACCACAGCAGCGCCGCACAACAAATTGCCAGATTAAGACACAGGCGAACGTAGGAAAAGGGACGCGCCGGAGATACCGTCATCGTTAAACTCATTGATAATGCGCCCTCTTGTCCAGCAGGTTGAACTTAATTAGGGCGATAGCGCCCAAAATAACCAGTAAAACCACCGTCATTGCCGACGCTGACGGCAGGTCCCAGAAACTAAACGCCGTGCGATAGATATAAAATAGCAGCAGGCTGGTGCTGTTGTCCGGGCCGCCGTTGGTCATGGCAATCACCTGGTCGACGATGCGAAAGGCATTCATCGAGGCGTTAATCAGGATGAACAACGTGGTCGGCATCAGCAGTGGCCACTGAATACGACGGAAGAAATAGGCGCGTGAAGCCCCTTCTATCTCCGCGGCTTCAGCCAGTCGCGGGTCAATCTGCTGTAATGCTGCCAGATAAAAAATCATGAAAAATCCCGCCTCACGCCAAACCGAGACCACCATCAGGCTATAGAGCGCGGTGCCCGGTTCGCCAAGCCAGTTGACCGCTGGCAGCGAGAAAAATGACAACAGCTGGTTAAGCAGCCCCAGCTGCGGGGTATAAAAAAACAGCCAAAGATTGGCAATAGCCACCATCGGTAGCAACGAGGGAATGAAAAAGGCGGCGCGGACCAAGGCATTGCCTCTCAGGC
Organism: Rouxiella badensis; assembly: GCF_002093665.1. GTDB lineage: Bacteria > Pseudomonadota > Gammaproteobacteria > Enterobacterales > Enterobacteriaceae > Rouxiella > Rouxiella badensis. Next base: position 113,872 of record NZ_MRWE01000015.1, read on the forward strand.
GGCGATTCACCGCCAGCGCCATCATCAGTGCCAGCCCGACGGCCAGCGGAATGGTAATGACCGCGTAAAGCAGATTATTGCGCAGCGATAACATGAAGGTGTCGTCGTCCAGCAGCGCGCGGTAGTTATCCAGCCCGACAAAGTGGGCCGGATGACCGCCGCGAGCCGCGCTAAACACGCTTTCCCAAACCGTTGCCAGCGCCGGATAGTGGGTAAAAAGCAGCAACAACCCCAGCGCAGGAAGTATCAGCAGATAGCCATAGAGCGGGAGAGACAACCCTTTGTTGCGGGCTATCGGGGCAACGGTATGCAGCGTGCTCATCTCAGTGCCCTTATTGATAAGACTTTAGCAAACGGTCGGCCTGCTTCTGTGCCGAGGCGAGGGCTTCTTCAGGTGATTTAGTCTGCGTGACCGACGCCTCGATGGCGTGGTTGAGCAACTCCTGAATCTGCACGCTGTTATAGGTTGAGAGTTCCGGCTGCGAGTATTTGAGTTGCTCGCGTGCGACTAACGCCTGAGGCACTTTCTGCACGTAATTTTTCATGATGTCAGTCTCCCAGGCGGCCGGAGACGTCGCCACATAGCCGGTCGCGATGCTCCAGCGAGCGGCCTGTTCAGGCGCAGAGACCCACTGAATAAATTCCAGTGCGGCTTTTTGCTGCGCTGGAGTGCCATTTTTGAAGATATACAAATTGCCGCCGCCGGTCGGGCTGCCGCGCTGGGTTTTCTCAGGCAGCATGGCGACGCCGAACGGGAATTTAGCGTTGTCATGCACCGTCGTCAGGTTGCCGGTCGTCGTGACCATCATTGCCGTCTTGCCGTCGATAAAGTCCTGCGGTGTGGTGCCCCAGGCAATGGCCCCCTTCGGCGATACGCCATCTTTCTGCTCCAGATCGGTCAACCAGTGCAGCGCTTCAACGGTGGCAGGGGTATTAAAGGTGACCGCCGTGCCTTTGCCGTTGTCCAGACGTGCACCATTAGTCGCCGCGATACCCTGGAAGTTCCAGTAACCGTTTGGTGTTGAAGGAATTTCAATGCCCCATTGTTTGACGTCGTTGCCGTCACGCACGGTCAGTTTCTTGCCGAAATCGGCCACTTCCTGCCAATTTTTAGGCGCGGCGTCGGCGTTAAGCCCCGCCTTCTCAAAAGCCTGTTTATTCCAGTACAGCACCACCGTTGAACGCTGGAACGGAATGCTCCACACCTTGCCGTCAATGTGACGAATAAAGGCCGGGTAGAATCCGTCAATCCATGCCTTACCCGCTGCGCCATTCGCCAGGTCGCTCACCGGCACAATGGCACCGGCGTCAATCAATGAATAGGCTTCAATATCGCCGATTACCGCCATCTGCGGCGCATTGCCTCCACGAAACGCGGTCAGTGCCTTAGTCACCGTGGTCGCATAGTCACCGGTGTAAACCGGCTGAATGCTGACCTCAGGATGAGTTTTCTCGAAATCGGCAACCAGGCCGTCAACGGTATGGCTGATTTTCCCGCCGACGGCTATCGGATAATACATTTGCAGTTTAACGGTATCGGCCGCGAAGGCAGAGGTCGTAGAAAGCAGCAGAACCGCGGCAGCCAAACGTGATAAGCGCATTGAAACAGGCATGGTTTTCCCTTCAGTAAGTAAAAGTAAAATCAAAAATAAGCCCTTAAACAGCGAGTTTTTCTTCCATCGCCAGCACGTTTTCTTCGACGGGATAACAGCGTTTGCCGTTGGCGGTAGAGAAGAAATATTGTGCCGATGTCAGCCAATGTAGCCCGACAATGCTCCCTTCGTTGAGAGGGCACATCCCCGGAATTTTTACCGTTAGCGTGGCCTGGCACTGCGCAATCTTGCACACCACCAGCGTGTCGGACCCCATATATTCGTAGCTCAGCACTTTGCCTTTCAGTTCGGTACTGTCTGGCGCACAGAGCTGAATATCCTCCGCACGCAGCCCGAGGCTCAGCGCAGAAAGCGCATAATCCTCTACAACGGGCACGCGCAGGTCGCCCAACTGGTGCTGCGCCTGTTTGCGAGTCAGCGGCAGAATGTTCATCGGCGGTGCGCCAATAAATTGGGCAACGAAAACGGTGGCGGGATTGTTATATAGGTTGTCAGGCGTGTCCTGCTGCTCGATGCTGCCGTCGTTGAGCAGGATAATCTTGTCGGCCATGCTCATGGCCTCGGTCTGATCGTGGGTAACGTAGATAAGGGTCAGGCCCAATTTCTTCTGCAGCGCACGTATCTCGCGGCGCATGCTCTGGCGCAGCTTGGCATCAAGATTAGACAGCGGTTCGTCCATCAGACACAGCTTGTTATTGGCGATGACCGCACGCCCCAGCGCCACGCGCTGCTGCTGCCCACCCGAAAGCTGAGACGGCAGTCGGTCAAGCAGCGTATCCAGCTCCATCAGCCTCGCAACTTCCTCCAGACGTGAAGCAAACTGACGTTTGTCCTCTCCACGCGCCTTAAGGCCAAAAAGCAGGTTTTCGCGCACGTTGAGGTGAGGAAACAGCGCATAGGACTGGAAGACCATCGACAGTTTGCGCTGCGACGGCGTTAGCCGCGTCACGTCTTGCTGCTGGAGGTGAATAGCACCCTTGTCGGCAAACTCCAGTCCGGCAATGGTGCGTAGCATGGTGGACTTTCCGCAGCCGGAAGGCCCGAGCAAGGCAACGAACTCCCCCTCTTTAACCTCAAAACTGACGTCATTGAGTGCAGTCTTGCTGCCCCAAACCTTGCTGATGTTGTGAAGTGACAAATAGCTCATGAGGCTCTGCATCTCTGCAATGAGTGATTGGCATAAGCTAGCGAGTCGAGATGACCTTTTTATGACGGGGAAATGACGCTTAGGCGAAAACGTCAGTCTCCTGCCAACAGGCGCGGGAGACTGACAATGGGGAGTTTACTTATTCAATAAACTGATAGGGTTTAAAGAAGTCCTGACCCAACCAGGGATACTGGGTCGGCACCGTTTTCAGGCGTTTACGTTTGTAGCTTGCCGCCGAATTAACGTCGCCTTTGCCGCTGTAGACCGCATAAAACGGATAAGGATACACCGGGCGCGAAGCCGCCCCCTGAGCCAGCGTTTCAAGCGTGATCCCTTGGCTTCTTGGCGGCACAGCCTGCGGTGCACCTTTGCCCGGCGCGCCACCCGGCTGGCCGAAGCGGGTGGTTGCCTTCTGCGCCGCCTGATAGCTGATAATGACGTCGGGGGCGATGCCCTGCTCCACCCAGTTCATCATCGGGCTAATGAGGTCCATCTGGCTTGGCCCTTCCCCACCCGAACAGTGGTGCATGCCGGGGAACAAATACAGTCGCTCAAACTTATCGCGGGTTGCGCCACCCATCGTGTCCGCCAACGCCTGATGATAAGCCAGCGTGTTGGCCGGTGAAATATGGCCGTCCGCCCAGCCGTGCCAGAGAATCAGCTTGCCGCTCGCCTCGTAGAACGCTTTCAGGTCTGGGTTGGTCGCGTCATACAGTGGATGCAGTTTCGCCAGCTCGGACAAGCCGACTTTATTGAACTGCACGTCGTTGAGCGTGAGGGTTTTCGACGGATTCTTCACATAAGCCAGATATTGCAGGGTGTTCAGCGCTATCGTCTTACTGAAGTTAGGCGCATCGGCCGTGGCGGGTATAAAGGAGGCGCCCCACGCCAGTTCTGATCCCGGCATTGGGCCACCGACAATCAGTTTCTGACCGCTTTGCGGGTCTTTCGGCCCTTCGTATATTTTACGCAATGCGGTAATTTCAGCCTCGGAGAGACAGTTCTGCGTGTCCTTGCTTCCCGCTTTGCAACTCAGCACCTGAGGGTCGAAATGACAGCTCTGCGGGTCGGAGATCAGACCATCAACCTGCCCGTCTTCGGCGTCACACTGTGCCAGCACCGCGTTGTGGATGAGCGGCAAACGCGAGGACAGAATGACAGGTTTGCCCTCGGCACCGGTGTTGGCCAGCACCAGCCAGGCGTTGAATATCGCGTTTTGCACCTGAAGGTTCATGGCCGGTGCACCGGCGATAATACCGTTGAAATCGTCAGGATAGCGCTGCGCTTCCATCAGCGCTTCGCGTCCGCCGTCAGAGCAGCCGTTAAAATATGAATAACTTGGACCGCGACCATAATAGGCGGCGATCAGCTGTTTGGAGACCAGTGCGGTGAGATGCTGGGCGCGATAGGCAAAGTCGACGCGCTTTTGCGCAGAATTGCCAAAGGCGTCGTCATCCATGCCGTGGCCCATATCGGTGGCACCTATCACAAAGCCGTTTGCATTAAGCGGCGTACAGCCTGCCGCAGCTCCAACCTCAGTTCGGATGCTCCCGCAAAGGCCACCGCAGCCAATCTGCATATAACGCTGTATCCAACGGGTGGTTGGCAGCATGACCCTAAAGCCAACAGCCGGGCTTAACACACCGTCAACCTGGCAAAATGTGCTGCCATTGGTCTGCGTTTCTTTCGCCGAGATAATGTGGCTTCCCTCTCCACCGAGGGCAGTAAGGTCGGTTTTAGTCAGTGCCGAACAGTCGATGACCGATTTTACCGCAGGCAAAATAAGTCCGGCAGGCGTCAGACTTGTTACAGCGGCAGCAGGTTGATTTGTTACATGTTTAGAGGGGCCAGAGGCAGGCACGTTTTGTTGTGCAGCCTCGGTCATTGTGACCAAGGTAAACAATGAAAATACCGCGACACCTTGCCAGAGTCGAGTAAAGCTTTTTGAAATCATTAAACCCCTTCCTTTTTGGGCCAACTAATTAGAAATCAATACTAAGAGCTTTGAAACAAATTAATAGTAGACCTTTATAGGCAACAGGTAATTTTTTTAGTCGGGTATGATACAAAATGTGTATTGATAACTCATGGATAAATCTCGAGATTCATTAAAAATAATCTTTATCTTTACTCCTTAATATTTAATAATCCAAAATTTTCGATTTCTTTACAC
>NZ_MRWE01000016.1 GCF_002093665.1 Rouxiella badensis
AGGTAAAAGAAAGTGATCTCTTATCAGAAATTTTCAGTATTTAAGGGATGGAAGACCGTTAAGAGATTTTTTTTGTGTAATGCATTGATATTTATAGTGAAAATTTCGTTACCTGTGAGTGATTGCTTAAATAATTCATAACTAATAAAGTCCCTATTAGGGTTTTGTCAGTTATATGACTGCCAAATTTTCTTGTAGCCTATTGAGACTCTTAATTTTAATGTCGCCTCACGCATCAAAACCGTCACGGCCGGTTAATATTAATGTGCAGATTCTGGCCATCATGATCTTCAACTTCGCCAACTATTTGACGATTGGTCTGCCGTTGGCCGTTCTACCGGGTTACGTTCACGACAGTCTGGGCTTTAGCGCCTTTTGGGCTGGGGTGGCTATCAGTATGCAATACTTCGCCACTCTGATCAGTCGACCCCATGCTGGCCGCTATGCCGATGTGCTCGGGCCAAAAAAGGTGGTACTGATTGGCCTCTTCGGCTGCCTGCTCAGCGGGGTATTCTACCTGGGTGCCGTTGCATTCGGCGCTTCACCGGCAATAAGCCTGGCACTGCTCTGTGTGGGCCGTCTGGTGCTCGGCGTCGGGCAAAGTTTTGCCGGAACCGGTTCAACGCTGTGGGGAATCGGCCGCGTCGGCTCCCTGCATATTGGCAAGGTGATTTCCTGGAGCGGAGTTGTCACCTATGGTGCGATGGCCATTGGCGCGCCGCTTGGGGTATGGATTGTGCATCTCGGCGGTCTTGCGTCGCTCTCACTTTGCATTATCGGTATTGCGCTGGCCGCACTGCTGCTGGCGATGACCAAGCCCGACGTTGCCAAGGGGACAAGCACGGTTATCCCTTTCCGTCAGGTTCTGGGAAAAGTTCTGCCTTATGGCCTGGTACTCGGATTGGCCTCGACGGGGTTTGGCGTAATAGCGACCTTTATTACGCTGTTCTATGCCGCCAAAGGCTGGAGCGGCGGCGCATTTGCCCTGACGTTGTTCAGCACCGCGTTTGTCGGCATGCGTTTGCTGTTTCCAAACAGCATCAACCGTTTTGGTGGCCAGCGCGTGGCAATGGTCTGCTTCTGCTTTGAAACGCTGGGGCTGTTGCTGGTGTGGTGCGCCGCCGCGCCTTTGATGGCGCTATTGGGTGCGATGCTGACAGGGGCTGGGTTCTCGCTGGTATTTCCAGCGTTGGGCGTGGTGGCGGTCAAGCGATTACCGCAGCAGAATCAGGGCAGTGCGCTGGCGACCTACACGGCATTTATGGATTTGTCGCTGGGGATAACCGGCCCGCTGGCGGGAATATTAATGACTCACGCGGGCGTGTCCTCTATCTATCTGGCGTCGGCCTTTGCGGTTTGCCTGAGTGCGGCGCTGGTGCTGAGACGGGTGAAAAAAGAAAAATCGTGGGTCACAGAGTAAATTTTGCCCTTCCCGCCGAGGCGGCGGAACGGGCATTATCAGGCTTTGACTCTTCCCATGTGATGGGCATCAACCAGCTTGCCGTTGCGCATCGCAAAGGCGGGTGAGGTGCCCTCCACCCCGAAACCAAACTTCTTGTATAGCGCAATGGCGGATGGATTATCGACAAACACCGTCAACTCGACGCGCGTAATGTTCAGCCAGTTGTCGCAGAGATCCAGGACTGCCGCCAGCAGCTGACTGCCCACGCCTTGCCCCTGAAATTCGGGATGTACGGCCATACCGAAACCGGCGACGTGGCGGCGACGCATTGACTGTTCAACGTGCAGGGTGATTTGCCCGATCACGCGCTCGCCAAAGCAGGCCACCAGTCGATAAGTGCCAGGTCGTTCTTCCGTCGTGCGTTTTTGCCATAGGCTTGTGGCCGGATGCGGGAGCTGGAGTGTGTCGCTATACACCTCTTCATGGCAAAAAAGCTGATGAAGCTGAAGAGAATCTTCAGGTTCTACATGACGAATTTCAATCTGACTCATAATGGCTCCCTGCATGGCTTGAATAATAACCTCTTAATTTATCTGCCTATATTTTATAGTCAATTTAAAAATTGATGAAAAAAAAAGCTTTACAAGTGCGAATGATAATGATTATTATTGCCATGCGTTCCGGGGATGGCTATTCACCATAGCCAAACGGGTCCCTGGGAGGCACGACATTGCTCACATTGCTTCCAGTATTTCTTAGCCAGCCGGGTGCTGGCTTTTTTTTTGCCTCCTGTTCCTCTCTCGCCGGTTTCCAACAAATCCTTTGTTTTTATCGCCCTAAACTTATTCAATTTTTTTGAGTAGAGGGGTTAAGTTTTTACGCTTTCTTATTGTGAGCCAGTAGCTAGACTAGAGAAAACATTGAGGAGAGTTGACTATGATCTACTTACGTAAAGCTCAGGATCGCGGCCACGCGACGCACGGCTGGCTGGATAGCTGGCACACATTCTCTTTCGCTGATTATTACGATCCCAATTTTATGGGCTTCTCCGCGCTGCGGGTTATCAATGAAGACGTGATCGATGCGGGACAGGGTTTTGGTACCCATCCGCATAAAGATATGGAAATCCTGACCTATGTTCTGTCCGGCACGGTCGAGCATAAAGACAGCATGGGAAATAAAGAGCAGATTCAGGCGGGTGAGTTTCAGATTATGAGCGCCGGGACCGGCGTGAAGCATTCTGAATACAACGGCAACGCCGATCGTCCGTTGCACCTTTATCAGATCTGGATTATTCCCGATACCAAAGGCCTGGAGCCGCGCTACGAGCAGCGCATGTTTGACGCGCCGCAGGGTCGCCAGCTGGTGCTGTCACCGGACGCGCGCGACGGCTCGCTGAAAGTCTTCCAGGACATGGAGCTTTCCCGCTGGGCCTTCAAGCAGGGTGAAGACGGCGAGTACGCCATAGCGGCAGATCGTCGTATCTGGATTCAGGTAGTGAAAGGCAGTCTGACGGTGAACGGTCAGGCGGTGAAAACCAGCGATGCATTAGCCATCTGGGACGAAACCGCGTTAAGCCTACACGCCGACGCAGACAGTGAAATCCTGCTGTTTGACCTGCCGCCGGTCTAAATCGGTCCCTTCCTTCACCTACGTGTGGGAAGGGATTGCTGTTTTTGTGCCAAATCCCGCCATTTTTTGCTAAAATTCACGCTTGTTCCCTTACTGCCAGTTCGTTGAAAATGAAGAAAAAAAGGCCAGTGCTTCAGGACGTCGCCGACAGGGTTGGTGTCACCAAAATGACGGTCAGCCGTTATTTGCGCAACCCCGAACAGGTTTCTCTGCTGCTGCAAGAGAAAATCGCCGCTGCGCTGGACGAATTGGGCTACATCCCGAACCGTGCCCCTGACATTCTTTCCAACGCCAAAAGCCGTGCCATTGGCGTGCTGCTGCCGTCCCTGACCAACCAGGTCTTTGCCGAAGTCCTGCGCGGTATTGAAAGCGTGACCGATATTCATGGCTATCAGACGATGCTTGCCCACTACGGCTACAGCGCCGAACGCGAAGAACAACGCCTGACCTCATTGCTTTCCTATAACATTGACGGGCTCATCCTCTCTGAGCGCAATCACTCGCCGCGCACGCTGAAGATGATTGAGGTGGCGGGTATTCCGGTGGTCGAGATGATGGACTGCATTTCGCCGTGCGTCGATTTAGCCGTGGGGTTTAACAACTTTGAAGCGGCACGCCAGATGACCCAGCAGATTATTGCCCACGGCCATCGTCACGTGGTGTATTTCGGTGCGCGTCAGGATGAGCGAACCTTAATCAAGCAGCGGGGATACGAGCAGGCAATGCGTGAGTCCGGGCTTCAGCCTTACAGTGTGATGACCAGTCGTTCATCAAGCTACACGGCCGGTGCCGAACTGCTTCGTCAGGCGCAGCTTGATTATCCGCAGATAGACAGTATTTTCTGCACCAACGATGACCTTGCGGCGGGTGCCTTTTTCGAATGCCAGCGGCAGGGGCTGCACATTCCATCACAGATGGCGATCGCCGGTTTCCACGGGCACAACATGGGTCAGGCGATGGAGCCGAAGCTGGCCAGCGTGCTGACACCACGTGAGCGCATGGGGCAAATCACCGCTGAGCGTCTGCTCGCGCGGCTGCGTGGCGAAGAGGTTGTTCCGACGATGGTTGACGTCGGTTTCACCATCTCGGCGGGCGGCAGTATTTAAACTGCCGCACTGCGGGGACGAACAGACCAGAAGGTCAACGCTTTACGCGGCAGGGGAGGTCAGGCTTCTACCTTCACCTTGGCGTTTTCCAGGGCCGTTACGCAGCGTTTCACCACACCTTCAATCTGATGATCAATGTTCACGCGTACGACGTCCGTTTCATCTTCGCCCGGTTCTTCGAGGGCCGCGAACTGGCTTTTCAGCATATCCGGCGAGAAGAAGTGACCGGCACGCGCTTTAAGACGCTGCAAAATGACCTCTTCGCTGCCCTTCAGATACAGGAAAATCATGCCGTCGTTGCCTTTACGCAGCGCATCGCGATAGCGACGTTTCAGCGCCGAACAGACGATGATGCCGGTTTCGTTCTTGTGCTTTAGGCTGTAAGCCGCATCGCTCAAGCGTTCGAGCCACGGGGCGCGATCGTCATCGTTTAGCGGCTGTCCGCTGGCCATTTTCTGAATATTGGCGCGGGGGTGAAGATCGTCACCGTCAATGAATTTTGCATTAATCGCTCTTGCTACGGCTGCGCCTACGGTTGTTTTACCGCTGCCAGACACACCCATCAAAATGATGCTTTGCCCTGCCATAAGTTTGATCTCCGTCCCATATTTAGAATTTACCCGAGCGGGTGATTCCTTATATTAGCATGTTACCGGTATCATGATACCGGTAACAAATGGAGGTGTGACTAATATCACAAAGGAACCATTATCAATTTTAGCGCTACCTGCAAAAACAGGCCTGAGCTGAATTCGCAAACTTACAAAAAAATATCACTCGTGCACTTTTATCTGCGCTGCATAAACCAGCCTGTCACAGAGGTTCTATAAGGTTTAGCAAACAGGAAAAGGCGGAAGGGGAAAGTTATGCCATTAGTCATTGTTGCAGTTGGCGTTGCCATACTGCTGTTGCTTATGATCCGATTCAAACTAAACGGTTTTATCGCATTGATTCTCGTCGCGCTGGCTGTCGGCGTGATGCAGGGAATGCCAGTAGACAAAGTCATTACCTCGATTAAAAATGGCGTGGGCGGCACGCTCGGCAGCCTGGCGTTAATCATGGGCTTTGGCGCAATGCTGGGAAAACTGCTGGCTGACTGCGGCGGTGCACAGCGTATTGCCACCACGCTTATCGATAAGTTTGGTGTGAAATATATTCAGTGGGCGCTGGTGGTGACCGGTTTCATCGTCGGCTTCGCGCTGTTCTACGAAGTGGGCTTTGTGCTGATGCTGCCGTTGGTGTTCTCCGTTGCGGCCTCTGCGCGTTTACCTCTGCTTTACGTTGGCGTACCGATGGCGGCTGCGCTGTCCGTGACGCACGGCTTCCTGCCTCCGCATCCAGGCCCAACCGCTATCGCGACCATTTTCCATGCTGACATGGGCAAGACGCTGCTGTATGGCGCGATTCTAGGCGTGCCGACCGTGATTTTGGCCGGTCCGGTCTATGCGCGTTTCCTGAAAGGCATTGATAAGCCGGTTCCTCAGGGCCTGTTCAACCCGAAAACCTTTACCGAAGAAGAGATGCCTGGTTTCGGCGTGAGCGTTGCGACCTCTCTGGTGCCGGTTATCCTGATGGCCTTCCGAGCCATTACCGAAATGATTGTGCCGAAAGGCCACCCGATTCTCTCCTACGCCGAGTTCTTTGGTGACCCGGTGATGGCGACGCTTATCGCCGTGCTGATTGCTATCTTCACCTTTGGTCTGAACCGTGGACGTAAAATGGATGAAGTGATGGGGACCATCACCGACTCAATCAAGATTATCGCCATGATGCTGTTGATCATCGGCGGTGGCGGCGCGTTCAAACAGGTACTGGTAGACAGCGGCGTTGATAAATATATCGCCGCTCTCATGCAGGGCAGCACGCTTTCTCCAATCCTGCTGGCCTGGACTATCGCGGCCGTGTTGCGTATCGCGCTGGGTTCGGCGACTGTGGCTGCCATCACCGCCGGCGGTATCGCGGCACCGCTTATCGCGACCACCGGTGCCAGCCCGGAGCTGATGGTTATCGCCGTCGGTTCAGGCAGTGTGATTTTCTCTCACGTCAACGACCCGGGTTTCTGGCTGTTTAAAGAGTATTTCAATCTGACCATTGGCGAGACCATGAAATCTTGGTCCGTTCTGGAAACCATTATTTCTGTCTGTGGTTTGGTCGGTTGCCTGGCGTTGTCTCACATCGTCTAATATATTCTGCCACGTTTCTCGACTCATCAGGTTCCTGCGCCGCACGGTGGCAGGAACCTGCTCGCCTGATTGCGTAAATAAATACTCAAGAAGAGTGAAAGCCGCCCAAAATTGTGGCTCAATACCGGCCAAATAATTTTTGCTGCCGGACACTCCCCCATGCCCTCAGTGTTGCACTTTATACTGGCTCTCGTAGTCATCTTCTTTATGGCGTTCATTTTCAGTAACGATCGCAAGAAAATTCGCCCGCGCGTGATCCTCCAGCTGGTGGTGATTGAAGCCTTGCTGGCGTGGTTCTTCCTGCATGCCAGCAGTGGTCTGGCGGTAGTGACTGCCGTTTCAGGATTCTTTGAAAACCTGCTGACCTATGCGGCCCAGGGTTCAGACTTTGTCTTTGGCGGAATGAGCAAGGCGGGTCTGGCTTTCATCTTCCTCGGTGTGCTGTGTCCGATTATCTTTATTTCAGCGTTAATCGGCATTATGCAGCACTTGCGCATTTTGCCGCTGCTGATCCGTATTGTCGGGACTTTGCTGTCGAAAGTGAACGGCATGGGAAAGCTAGAGTCTTTCAACGCGGTTAGCACGCTTATCCTCGGCCAGTCGGAAAACTTTATCGCCTATAAAGGGGTGCTGGCGGATATCTCCCCGCGTCGACTTTACTCGATGGCGGCTGCGGCGATGTCGACCGTGTCTTTGTCTATCGTGGGTGCCTATATGACGATGATTGAGCCAAAGTACGTGGTCGCGGCGCTGATTCTGAACATGTTCAGCACCTTTATTATCCTGTCGATTATTAACCCGACACCGCCGGGTGACGAGCCGGAAATCAAGCTCGACAAGCTGCATGAAGACCAGAGCTTCTTTGAAATGCTGGGCGAGTATATTCTGGCTGGCTTCAAGGTCGCGGTGATTATCATGGCGATGCTGATTGGTTTTATCGCCATCATTGCGGCCGTGAATGCGCTGTTTACCGCTATCTTTGGGATCAGCTTCCAGCAGATTCTGGGTTACGTGTTCTACCCGTTTGCGTGGTTGATTGGCATTCCGGGGCCTGATGCGCTGAAATCTGCCAGCATCATGGCGACCAAGCTGGTGACTAACGAGTTTGTGGCGATGATTGACCTGAAGAAGATTGCGGTGGAGCTTTCGCCGCGTGGATTGGGCATTCTGTCGGTGTTCCTGGTCTCGTTCGCCAACTTTGCGTCTATCGGCATCGTGGCCGGAGCGATTAAAGGCCTGAACGAAAATCAGGGCAACGTGGTATCGCGTTACGCGCTGAAGCTGGTGTATGGCTCAACCCTGGTCAGTCTGCTTTCTGCGGCATTCGCCGGTCTGGTGCTTTAAGCTTCCAGATTTTAAAAAAAGAACCCGGCCTGTTGCCGGGTTTTTTTATCAAAAATCCACGCACGCCGGGTTATCGACCTGCATAACCGAGTCCTGCTTGAAGCGTTGTTTATAGATATCGCGTATCTCGCTGATTTTTTTCTGCTCCTGCGGGTCGGCAGCATGAATCAGCATCAACGCCTTGCTGTTTTCCTTGATGACAACGCCTTCACTTCTCAGCCATTGCCCTTTCGCGTCAAACACACTCAGGCCGTCTTTAAAGCGCGGTGTCACATCTTTATCCACAAAGGACTGCCACTGGGCGGCGCTCACTGGCGCAGCGTTGTGGCGGCTCAGCCCGAAGTACAGCGTGGTCTGAGTCATCAGGTTACCGGTTTTGCAGACAATCGGCGGCGCTGGCTGCGGGGTCGGCGCCTCTACCGCCTTCGGCGGGAAGGGAGCCTGAGGCGCAGGGTGCGTGGCTGCACATCCGGTAAGCGTCAGCGCCACTAGCGCGGCAAGCAGAGCGGGGGTCTTCATTGCTGATTCCTTGTGGTTTGCTATCAATCATGGGTGGCGCAATGCCTTCGCGCCTGATGCGGAAAATCTGTCCGCCGTCGTCATCATAGGGTCTGACGACGTTATTTCGCAATCACTCAAGGTTCTGAAAACGCCCCCGCTGTCAGTCCGTTACCCTTGATACTGCAGATAAGCGACGTGGGTTTGCAGATATTCCTCCAGCCCGTGACGTCCATCCGCTCCACCGATCCCCGACTTGCGCCAGCCCGCATGGAAGCCCTGCATCGCCTCGAAGTTCTCGCGGTTCACGTAGGTTTCACCAAACTTGAGTTTCTTCAGCGCGGTCATCGCGGTGTTGATGTTCTGGGTATAAATCGCCGAGGTCAGGCCATATTCGCTGTCGTTGGCCAACGCGATAACCTCGTCCAGCGTCTTGAAGGTGGTGACCGGCAGTACCGGGCCAAAAATCTCGTGCTGCATGATGTCCATCTTCTGAGTGACGTTGGTGAGGATGGTCGGCTGGAAGAAGAAACCCTTGTCGCCCGCGCGCTTACCGCCAAGCAGCACTTTCGCGCCCTGTTGCACCGCGGCTGCGACCTTTTCTTCCACGCGTTTCAAGGCATCGGCACTGATCAGTGGGCCCATATCGAGGTCGCTGTTATCCGCGGTATCGCCAAATTTGACTTGCTCAAACGCCTTGCTCAGTCGGGTCATGAATTCGTCATAAACGCCTTCCTGCACGTAAAGACGTTCTGCGCAGTTACAGACTTGCCCAGTATTGATCACGCGTGAGCTGACGATGGCCTTGACCGCCAAATCCAGGTCGGCGTCGTTCATCACGATGGCCGGAGCCTTGCCGCCGAGTTCTAGCGAAACTTTGGTCACGTTCTGCGCGGCGGCAATCATGGTCTGAATACCGGCGTTGACGCTGCCGGTCAGGCTGACCATGCCGACTTTTGGGTTGGCGGCCAGCTCATGCCCGACCACGGGACCATAGCCCGTCACCAGATTGAAGACGCCTTTCGGCAGGCCAATCTCGTCAACGATTTCGGCGAAGATAATCGCGTTATTCGGCGTCAGTTCACTGGGCTTGATGACGATGGTATTGCCGGTCAAAAGTGCGGGTGCCGCCTTGCGTGCAATCAGGAAGAACGGGAAGTTCCACGGCAGAATACCCGTGGTGACGCCGATAGCCTTTTTGAACACCAGAATATTTTCATTCGGACGATCGCTCTGCACGATTTCGCCCTCATAGCGACGCGCCCATTCTGCCACGTAGTCGAGATAGTCGGCGGTAAACAGCACCTCGGTCTGCGCTAGCCCGCGCGTCTTGCCGCCCTCCGCGATAATGGTGTTGGTCAGCTCGGCTTCGCGCTTACGAATGCCAGCGGCAATTTTATGCAGCCAAACCCCGCGTTCAACCGCTGGTAGAGCCTCCCAACCGTCCTGCGCGGCCTGCGCCGCATCGATGGCGCGTTTGGCATCGGCCGTGGTGCCTTCAGGAACCTGCGAGATAACCTGCTCGGTCGCCGGGTTGATGACGTCTATCCATTTATCACTTTGGTTTTCAACAAACTGTCCGTCGATATACATGCGTTGTTGAACAATGGTCATTTGCAGATTCTCCGTTATCGCTGGGATCGAGTGATGTGTCACATAAGTTTGTTAATGAAACTTATTTGTTAATTAAGTGGGTTAAAATTGTTTCATTATTCAAGCGTGACGCAGTTTTCCCGGCATCACCTTTTCGCCATTGCCACAGAAACGGGCAGGTTGGCAAAAATGAGCGTACTGGCCGGATCCACCCGGCAAATTTGCAATTAAGCCAGTGATAGCAGGGTTGGTGGGTGATTTAGGCAAAAAGGGCCGATTAAGGGCAGAAAAGAAATTTGTGATCGCGGTCGGTGAAATCTCCTCGATTTAGCCAGAAAAACCGCTGGGTGGGCAACCATACAGAGGTTGTTTGCGGTGACAACTCCTTAGACTCCTTCGTATGCAGGAAGCCGCTTATTTCCTGTTCGCCTCAACTCTACGAAGGAATTAATAAAAATGAATAACGCAATCCTGTTAGGCATCATGTGGCACTTTATCGGCGCCACCAGTGCGGCTTGTTTCTATGCCCCATTTAAGAAAGTGCGTCACTGGTCGTGGGAAACCATGTGGTCGGTCGGTGGTGTGATGTCATGGCTTATCCTGCCGTGGGTCGTCAGTGCCATTCTGCTGCCGAACTTCTGGAGCTACTACGGCTCGTTTAGTTTCTCTACGCTGTTGCCGGTGTTTTTGTTCGGGGCAATGTGGGGCGTCGGTAACATTAATTACGGTTTGACCATGCGCTATCTCGGCATGTCGATGGGAATTGGTATCGCCATCGGCGTCACGCTGGTGGTCGGTACGCTGATGACCCCGCTGCTGCAAGGCCGCTTCGTCGAACTGTTCAGCTCTGAGGGGGGACGACTGACGCTGCTCGGCGTGCTGGTCGCCGTGGTAGGTGTCGCGATTGTCTCTCGTGCCGGTTTGTTGAAAGAGCGGGCGATGGGCGTCACGGCGCAGGAATTTAACCTGAAGAAAGGCCTGCTGCTGGCGGTGATGTGCGGGATTTTCTCTGCCGGCATGTCTTTTGCGATGGACGCGGCAAAACCGATGCATGAGGCCGCCGCGGCGTTGGGCATTAATCCGCTGTACGTCGCGTTGCCAAGCTATGTGGTGATTATGGGCGGCGGTGCCATCGTCAATCTGGCCTACTGTTTCATCCGTCTGGCGACCAAGAAAGAGCTGTCGGTGAAAGCGGACTTCTCGGTTGCGAAACCGCTGCTGGTGGCAAACGTGCTGTTTGCCCTGCTCGGTGGCACCATGTGGTATCTGCAGTTCTTCTTCTACGCCTGGGGCCACGCACAAATTCCTGCGCAGTACGATTTCATCAGCTGGATGTTGCACATGAGCTTCTACGTGCTGTGCGGCGGGTTGGTCGGACTTATCATGAAAGAGTGGAAAAATGTGGGTCAGCGTCCGGTCGGCGTGCTGAGCATTGGCTGTTTGGTTATCGTGATGGCAGCGAATATTGTCGGTCTTGGAATGGCGTCCTAAACTGCTGACGCCAGGCGCTGGGGGTCATGCCGGTCTCCCGCGTAAACACCACCGAGAAATAATTACTGTCGTCAAAGCCGCAGCGGGCGGCGACCTCACCAATCAGGCGATCGCTGCTGCGAAGCAGATGTTTCGCCTGACACAGCTGAAGCTGACGAAGATAGTGTCCAATGCTCATGCCGGTTTGCTGACGAAAAAGCTGCTTCAATCCGCGTTCGGCCAGTTGATGTTGATGACAAAATGTCGTCAGGCAAAAAGGGGTGCCTACGTCGACCTGAATCGCCGACATCAGCAGATCCAGCTGTTCTCCCTCCGGCAGGGCGTAGGCCCTGTCAGCGGCGTAACGATGGCGTCGCAGCACCAGCGCCAGCTGTAAAAAAAGCGCCTCGGTTAACTGCAACGACAGCACGTCGGTCTTTCTGCTTTCCTGCACCAGCTGCAAAATCACCCCTCTCGCCAGCGCCATACCGCGCGTCGTCAGTCGCCAATGGGTCGGGCTGTCCTCCTCATCACGCGGCAACATTTCTGACCAGTCCAGCCCGAGTTTGAAACGTTCTGGGCAGTAAATAATATTGTCGAGTACCAGACAGTTAACCGCATCGTAGCTGTGACAGTCGGTGTCGCGAATATAAAAAATATCCCCGCACGTGACCAGCCATGGCCTGTCGTTGAGCACATGCAGCCCGTTACCGCGCCAGACAATCACAATCTCGCAAAACTCGTGCGTGTGCGCGGGAAACGAGGGCTGAGGCGCCCGATCGGCGACCGCCACCGGCATCAGGTCTGAGGGGATATAGTCGGCTTTGGGCAGGCGAAGTGTCATAGGGCCTCTGAGTTAATTCATATGCTGGCGAACGTTGCGCGGGGCATAACCAAATTCGCGCTTAAAAAGCGTCGAAAAGTGGTTACTGTCGCCGAAACCGCAGTGAAATGCGATATCGGTGACGCGCATATCGCTATGGCGCAGCAGGTGTCTTGACTGTAGGAGTCTGAGGCGATTCAGGTAGCGCTGTGGCGTGCTGCCGGTTTGCTGCTTTAGCTGACGATGCAGCGTACGCAGCGACAGCGAGAATTGGTTTGCCAGTTCGTCCCAGTCAATCTCCTCGCTGTAGTGTTCGTTTAGCCAGTCTAGCAGGTGGCGCAGTCGGCTCTCCTGACCGTTGTCCTCCTGCGTGTTGCGGCCCTGGCGTAGCAGCACCAGCAGCTGCATAAAGCGTAGCTCCTGCTCGGCCTGCTGCTCGAGTGAAAACTGCGTCGCGCTGCGCGGCAGTTGATCAATCAGCGCTTTGGCCTGCGCCATTACCTTGTTATTGATGCGCCAGAGGGCAGCATAGTTGCCGTCTTTTTCCTGTGGCAGCAGATCGCGCAGGCCGGAGAGAAAACGGAATGCGTCGGGGCCACGATAGAGCACGTTAGTCAGATGCAGATTGTCGGTTTGTTCATACAGATGACGGTCGTGATCGCGAATAAAGCACACGCAGCCTCCGCACAGCGTCTGTGGCTGGCCGTTGAGCACGTGAATACCGCTGCCTTGTTCTACCAGAACAATTTCATGAAAATCATGATGATGCTCGGGAAAGGCGCCCTGCGGCGCGCGGGGCTCAACGGCAATGGAGAAACCACCGGCGGGGAAAAAATCAACGCTGTGTAACACGGTCATTTTTAACACCTCATTAATAAATTCTTAACCGATGGTAGTAATCCCGCCACAACTTTACCTTGAATTTTTGACCGCGAAATCCTTTTGGGGGACGGATTTTTTAAGAATGACCCAAAATTGATTCAGAAATGCGGCAGCGGTCACAGCTTGCAGGGCAAACGGCAAAAGAAAAAAGTGTGAGCTGGTTCAAGCTCATCTTTGCGCAATTGCCAGCAAGCGTTTGGCGCTGGCAGTAACGAAAAGGCGGCGAATTTCAGTGATTTTAGACTGTAGGCATTGAATCAGCAGGGACTGAAATCCAATGACCATTCGTCATATTGTCGCTATCGACCTCGGTGCTTCCAGCGGCCGCATTATGCTGGCCCGTTCCGACCTCCAACAGGGCACGCTGACCCTGCGGGAAGTCAGCCGTTTCTCCAATCATCTGGTGCAAATCGATGAACATGAATGCTGGGATGTTGACGCGCTGGAGCAGGCCATTAGCGCCGGTTTACAGCAGCTGGACGATGAAGGTATTGCGTTGGACAGCCTCGGCATTGATACCTGGGGCGTCGATTTTGTGCTGCTGGATGCCAACGGCCAACGTCTGGCACCCGCTGTCTCTTATCGCGATAAGCGCACTCACGGTGTGATGGCGAAGGCGCAGCGTGAGCTGACCTGCGAGGCGATTTATAAACAGACCGGCATTCAGTTCCTGCCGTTTAACAGCCTTTACCAAATGCGGGCGCTGACGCAGGCCCAGCCGGAGCTAATCGAGCGCATCGCTCACGTGCTGCAAATCCCCGATTATCTGCACTATCGCCTCACCGGCGCGCTGTGCTGGGAATACACCAACGCGACCACGACGCAGATGCTAAATATCGAGAGCGGCGAGTGGGACAGCAAGCTGCTGCACTGGGCAGGCGCCAAGGCCGCGTGGTTTGGCCGTCCTTCCCAGCCCGGCCACACAGTAGGCGAATGGAAAAGCCCGCGCGGCAAGGGTGTTCCGGTTATCGCCGTCGCAACGCACGACACTGCCAGCGCCGTGCTGGGTACGCCGCTTGCCCACGCCGATGCCGCCTATCTCAGCTCGGGCACCTGGTCGCTTATGGGCTTCGAAAGTCAGACGCCCTACAACAGCCGCGCCGCGTTGGAGGCCAATATCACTAACGAAGGCGGCGTTGAAGGGCGTTATCGGGTGCTGAAAAATATTATGGGGCTTTGGCTGCTACAGCGCGTCTGCGAGGAGCTGCACATCGATGACCTGTGCGCGCTGATTGACGATGCGGCGCGTCAGACCGCCTGCCGGTGGCTTATCAATCCCAACGACGATCGTTTTATCAACCCAGCCAGCATGGTGCGTGAGATTCAGGACGCCTGCGTCGAAAACGCCATGCCGCAGCCACACAGCCCCGCCGAACTTGCGCGCTGTATTTTCGACAGCCTGGCGCTGCTGTACCGCCAGGTGTTCGAAGAACTGGGCAACGTGCGCGGTAAACCCTTCACGCAGCTACATATTGTCGGGGGGGGCTGTCAGAACCATTTCCTCAACCAGCTGTGCGCCAATGCCTGCAATGTGCCGGTCATTGCCGGACCGATTGAGGCGTCGACGCTCGGCAACATCGGCTGTCAGCTGATTGCGCTGGGTGACATCAAAGACGTCGGCGCGTTTCGCCAGCGGGTGGCAGAACATTTCCCGTTACATCGCATTGAACCTCATTCCAATAGCGCAATCGCGGCCAGCTGGCCACGTTTTCAGGCGCTGAGCCAACCTAATAAGGAATTTTGCTTATGACCAAGCTTATCGATCAGGCGTTTGACCTTGCGAAACAGCGTTTTGCCGCCGTGGGCGTAGACGTTGAGGCCGCACTGGCCAAACTCGATCAACTGCCTGTCTCCATGCACTGCTGGCAGGGCGATGATGTGCGCGGCTTTGAAAACCCTCAGGGCGCGTTGACCGGCGGTATTCAGGCAACCGGCAACTACCCGGGCCGTGCGACCACTGCCGTGGAGCTGCGCGCCGACTTGGATAAAGCCCTCTCGCTGATCCCGGGTCCAAAACGCCTGAATCTGCACGCGATTTATCTTGAAAGCGACAGCCCGGTCGAGCGTAACGAGATTGAACCCAAGCATTTCAGCAACTGGGTCGACTGGGCCAAAAAGAATCGCCTTGGCCTGGACTTCAACCCAACCTGCTTCTCGCATCCACTGAGCGCCGACGGCTTTACGCTCTCTAGCGCAAATCCTGAGACCCGCCAGTTCTGGATTGAACACTGTCAGGCAAGCCGCAAGGTGTCTGCGTCATTCGGCGAGCAGCTTGGCACACCGTCGGTGATGAATATTTGGGTGCCAGATGGCATGAAAGACCTGACCGTCGACCGCTTCGGGCCGCGCCAGCGTCTGATGACCGCACTGGATGAAATCATCAGCGAGAAGCTGAATCCGCAGCACCACATTGACGCGGTCGAGAGCAAGCTGTTCGGCATTGGCGCAGAGAGCTATACCGTGGGATCCAACGAATTTTTCCTCGGCTATGCCACCAGTCGCCAAACCGCACTGACGCTGGATGCCGGTCACTTCCATCCGACCGAAGTGATTTCCGACAAAATTTCGACCGCCATGCTGTACGTGCCGCGCCTGCTGCTGCACGTAAGCCGCCCTGTGCGCTGGGACAGTGACCACGTGGTCATTCTCGACGATGAAACGCAGGCCATCGCCAACGAAATCGTGCGCAACGATCTCTTCGACAAAGTCCACATCGGCCTCGACTTCTTCGACGCCTCCATCAACCGTATCGCCGCCTGGGTTATCGGCACCCGCAACGCCAAGAAAGCGCTGCTGCGTGCCCTGCTGGAGCCACTCGATCAGCTGCGCAAGGCCGAAAATGAGGGCGACTATACGCTGCGTCTGGCGCTGCTCGAGGAGCAGAAATCGCTGCCGTGGCAGGCAGTGTGGGAAACCTACTGCCTGCGCAATGACGTGCCCGCCGATGCCGGTTGGATTACCGACGTGCGCCGTTATGAACAACAAATACTCAGTCAACGTTAAGGATTTATCATGCAAAGCATTCTTTCCTCTTGGTTTGTGCAGGGAATGGTGAAGGCAACTAGCGACATGTGGCTGAAGGGCTGGGACGAGCGCAACGGCGGCAACATCAGCCTGCGCCTGCTGGAGGACGAGGTCGCGCCATTCAAGTCCGATTTTGTGGCCGCACCGCGCCATATCGAGCTAAGCCAACCCGCGCCACTGTTGGCTAACTACTGGTTCCTGGTGACCGGCTCCGGAAAATTTTTCCGCAATGTGCAGCTTGACCCCGCAGACAGCCTGGTGCTGCTTCAGGTCAGCGAAGACGGCAAGTCTTATAAAATCCATTGGGGACTGGTGAACGGCGGTGTGCCAACCTCCGAGCTGGCGTCGCATTTCCAGTCGCACAGCGTGCGTAAACAGCTGACCAACGGCACCGACCGCGTGATCATGCACTGTCACGCGACGAACTTTATGGCGCTGAGCTACGTGCTGGAGCTGGACGCGGCGAGCTTTACGCGCCAGCTTTGGGAAGGCAGCACCGAGTGTCTGGTCGTGTTCCCGGACGGCGTGGGGATTGTGCCGTGGATGGTGCCTGGCACCGACGGCATTGGCGAGAAGACCGCCGAGCAGATGAAGTCGCACAGCATTGTGCTGTGGCCGTTCCACGGTATTTTCGGCGCAGGCCCGACGCTGGACGAGACCTTTGGATTGATCGACACTGCCGAAAAATCTTCGGAAGTGCTGGTGAAGGTTATCTCGATGGGCGGCATGAAGCAGACGATTACCACGCAGGAGCTCATCGCCCTCGGCAAGCGTTTCGGCGTTAATCCGTGGCAGGAGGCATTGCATTTGGACAAACGCAATGTTGCGTAAAGCCTTCGTGATGCAGGTATATCCTGACGCTCACGCCGAATATCAGCGCCGACACTCGCCGATTTGGCCTGAACTGGAGCAGACGCTCAAGGCGCATGGCGCCCACCATTACAGTATTTTTTTGGACGCGGAACGTAATTTGCTGTTCGCGGTGGTGGAAATTGAGTCGCAGGCGCGGTGGGACGCGGTGGCCAGCACCGAGGTGTGTCAACGTTGGTGGCAGTCGATGTGCGAGCTGATGCCGTCGAATGCGGACAACAGCCCGGTGAGTCAGGAGCTTAAGTCGGTATTTTATTTAGCCTAATGTACGGTGCTCCCTGCGGAGCACCGTTCTAAATCTTCAAATAGGCCCGCACGCCGTCCAGGAACATCTGCGTCGAGAGCATGACCAGCACTAATCCCATCAGGCGTTCAAGCGCGCTGACCCCTCTGTCGCCCAACAGGCGCAGGAACAGGTTGGACAGCAGCAGAATACCCATCGAGATACCCCAGGCGATGAACAGCGCCAGCGTGAGGTGGCCAATCTGGTTAGGATACTGGTGTGAAAGCAGCATCAGCGTTGCCAGAATGGAAGGGCCCGCAACCAGCGGAATAGCTAGCGGCACTAAAAACGGCTCTTCGCCCGCGGGAAGCCCACTGCTGTTATTTTCATGCGACGGGAAAATCATCTTGATAGCGATTAAGAACAGGATAATACCGCCGGAAATCGAGACGGTTTCGGTACGCAGATTCAGGAACGAAAGGATCTTCTCGCCCGCGTAAAGGAAAATTAGCATCAGGATCAAGGCGATCAACATTTCTCGGATCAACACCACGCGGCGTCGTTTGGGATCCAGATGCTTGAGTACGGACATGAAAATCGGCAGGTTGCCCAGCGGATCCATAATCAGAAACAACAAAACCGTAGCCGAAATCATTTCAGTCATAACCGCAAATCCCTCAGGTTTTATTTATATATAAGCAGCGCTGCTAACAAAGCGCCTGGTATCGATTAAATTCACTTGCCACTTAGCGTACATTTTGTAAGGTATAGGCTCGCGCGCTCATAGGGCAGTACATCGCACTTTTATCCATTTTTGACGGGTGAATTGTGCCAAAACGGTGCAAACGCGCAATATTTGCAGTAATCACCCTCACGGCAGGACAGATATTATGAAAAATGTAGGTTTCATCGGTTGGCGCGGTATGGTCGGTTCTGTGCTCATGCAACGCATGACAGAAGAACGTGATTTCGACGCCATTCGCCCGGTATTCTTCTCTACCTCGCAGCACGGCCAGCCATCACCGGTTTTCGGTGGGCATCAGGGTACGCTGCAGGACGCCTTTGATATCGACGCACTTAGCGCGCTCGACATCATTATTACCTGTCAGGGCGGAGATTATACCAATGAAATCTATCCAAAGCTGCGTGAAAGCGGCTGGCAGGGATATTGGATCGACGCCGCCTCTTCTTTAAGAATGAAGGACGACGCGATTATTATTCTGGATCCGGTTAACAAGAACGTGATCCATGAAGGCATCGACAAAGGCGTCAAAACCTTCGTTGGCGGTAACTGTACCGTGAGCCTGATGCTGATGTCGCTCGGCGGTCTATTTGCCAACGACCTGGTCGAATGGGCGTCTGTTGCCACCTATCAGGCGGCTTCCGGCGGCGGTGCTCGCCACATGCGCGAACTGTTGACCCAGATGGGCATGCTGCACAATTCTGTGGCGCACGAGTTGCAGAATCCGGCTTCGGCCATTCTCGACATCGAGCGTAAAGTCACCGAGCTGACCCGCAGCGGCACGCTGCCAACCGACAACTTCGGCGTACCTTTGGCCGGTGGCCTGATCCCATGGATAGACAAGCAGCTGGACAACGGCCAGACCAAAGAAGAGTGGAAAGGCCAGGCAGAGACCAACAAAATCCTGCGTACTTCCAACGTCATTCCTGTCGACGGTCTCTGCGTTCGTATCGGTGCGCTGCGCTGTCACAGCCAGGCGTTTACGCTGAAGCTGAAAAAAGACGTGTCGATTCCAGAAATCGAACAGATGCTGGCAACGCACAACGACTGGGTTCGCGTGATCCCGAACGATCGCGAGCTGTCGATGCGTGAGCTGACGCCCGCTGCGGTAACCGGTACGCTGAACACGCCGGTGGGTCGTCTGCGTAAGCTTAATATGGGGCCTGAGTATCTGTCGGCCTTTACCGTAGGTGACCAGCTACTGTGGGGCGCAGCTGAACCGCTGCGCCGCATGCTGCGTATCCTGCTGTAATCTGCTTTAGCAAAAAAACGTTAAGGGATGCCCGTTGGCATCCCTTTTTTATTGTCTTACCGTCACCTTTTAGTCTGTTTTTTGACCATTCCCACGCTTCTCATCTTTACGAAAAATTTCTTTTAATTCAGGCCTTGTTCTCAGAAAGCTTTAGCTATGCTTAGTAGAGAAGATTTTGGAAATTTAGTAGGGCATTTATCTGCTTTTTTTAAAAATGTGAGTACAGCCAATCTTCGCCGGCTAGTTCGGCGCAGAGTAGTGAGTCAGGAGCGGAGTATTTTTCTCGGGTTAAATCTGGCAAATGGGTCTTTTCAGGGATGAAAACGCGACGCTAAAGGAAAAAACGATCGGGCCGACAGAATGATTGTTCTTGGATTTGTTGATTAATTGATCACAGGATGAAATACCATGCCAGTACTTCCCGACCAGCACGTCATTAACCAAATCTTTTCCGGTCGCTACGCCGATCCTTTTTCCTTTTTAGGAATGCATGAGGTCGCTGCGGGATTGGAAGTGCGTGCACTTTTACCGGATGCCGACGAGGTTTGGGTTATCGACACCCAAAAGCAGAGTCGCGTTGCCGAACTGCGGCGCTATGACGACCGTGGATTCTTTGTGGGCTTGATGCCCCGCCGGAAAAAATCTTTCAGCTACCAGCTGGAGGTGCGCTGGGGCGACAACCGTTATGTTATTGATGACGCCTATCGTTTTGGTCCTTTGCTTGAGGAGCTGGATATCTGGCTGCTGGCTGAGGGCACCCACCTGCGGCCTTATGAAAAATTAGGCGCACATCCGCTGACGCTCGACGGCGTTGAAGGTGTGATGTTTGCCGTTTGGGCACCGAACGCGACCCGCGTTTCCGTCGTGGGTGATTTCAACTATTGGGACGGACGTCGCCATCCGATGCGTCTGCGCCGTGAAAACGGTATTTGGGAACTGTTTATCCCCGCCGTTCGCGAAGGTCAGCTTTATAAATTTGAAATTATCGACTGCCGCGGCAACCTGAGCCTGCGCGCCGACCCTTACGCTTTTGAGGCGCAGATGCGCCCCGAAACCGCCTCTGTGGTGCGTCAACTTCCTGCGCCGGTGGCGTTTTCTGACGATCGCCGGAAGGCCAATCAATTCAACCAGCCCATTTCCGTCTATGAGGTACACCTCGGCTCCTGGCGTCGTCATGCTGCCAACAACTATTGGCTGAGCTACGGTGAGCTGGCCCAAGAGCTGGTGTCCTACGTCAAATGGATGGGGTTCACCCACATTGAACTGATGCCGATTAACGAGCACCCGTTTGACGGCAGCTGGGGTTACCAGCCGCTCGGCATGTACGCGCCGACGCGGCGCTACGGTTCGCCGGAAGAGTTCAAGGCGTTCATTGACGCGGTGCACGACGCCGGGCTGAACGTGATCCTCGATTGGGTGCCGGGGCATTTCCCGAGCGACTCCCACGGTTTGGCACAGTTTGACGGCACCGCGCTGTACGAATATGCCGACCCGCGCGAAGGCTACCATCAGGACTGGAATACCCTGATTTATAATTATGGTCGCCACGAGGTACGCAACTTCCTGTCGGGCAACGGTTTTTACTGGATTGAACGTTACGGCATCGACGGACTGCGCGTTGATGCCGTCGCCTCGATGATTTATCGCGACTACAGTCGCAAAGAGGGGCAATGGATCCCGAACTATTACGGCGGTCGCGAGAACCTTGAGGCTATCTCGTTCCTGCGCTATACCAACCAGACCATCGGTCGTGAGCTGGGCGGCGCAGTGACGCTCGCCGAAGAGTCTACCGACTATCCGGGCGTGACGATGCCGCCAGAGGCCAACGGGCTGGGTTTCCATTACAAGTGGAACATGGGCTGGATGAACGACACGCTGCGCTATATGCAGCTTGATCCGGTGCACCGTAAATATCATCACAACCTGCTGACCTTTGGCGTGCTGTATGCCTACAGCGAAAACTTTATCCTGCCTATCTCTCACGATGAAGTGGTGCACGGCAAGGGCTCGATGCTCGACAAGATGCCGGGTGACGCCTGGCAGAAGTTCGCTAACCTGCGCGCCTATTACGGTTTTATGTGGGCGCATCCGGGTAAAAAGCTGCTGTTTATGGGCTGCGAATTCGCTCAGGGACGCGAGTGGGACTTTAACTACAGTCTCGACTGGCATCTGCTTGAAGAGCCTTACGGCTGGCACAAAGGTGTGCAGCATTTGGTGCGCGACCTTAACTTCTGTTATCGCGATCAGTCGGCGCTGTATGAGCTGGATTTCAACCCGCGCGGCTTCGAGTGGCTGGTGGTGGATGATTACGAAAACTCGATCTTCGCCTTCGCCCGCCGCGATGAGCAGGGTAACGAACTGATTGTTATCAGTAACTTTACGCCGGTTCCTCGCTATGGCTATCGCATTGGTGTCAGTCGTCCGGGCCGCTATCACGAAATCATGAACACCGATTCTCACTATTATCGCGGCAGCAACGTGGGTAATCAGGGACACGTCTACACCGAGCCTTATGCCAGCCATCACCGCGAACACTCGCTCTCGGTGGTGATCCCGCCGCTGGCCACCATTTATTTGCGGCGGGAGGACGTCTAATGGCCTCTCTTCAGCCCGGTAAGCCAGCGCCGTTTGGTGCCAGTTTCGATGGAGATGGCGTCAATTTTTGCGTTTTTTCCTCCGGTGCTGAAAAGATTGAACTTTGCCTTTTTGACGAGAAGGGGGCGGAAGCGCGCCTGCCGTTGCCGTCGCGCACCGGCAATCTGTGGCACGGCTATTTGCCGGGCGCTCAGGTGGGTCTGCGCTACGGTTTTCGCGCCCATGGCCCCTTTGATCCGGCTAAGGGGCTGCGTTTCAACGCACAGAAATTATTGCTCGATCCCAGCGCTCATGCGCTGGAGGGCGGTCTTGGCGATGACCCTCGGTTGTGCGGCGGTGTAAAGGCTGCCGACCCGCGTGACAGCGCCGACCTGGTGCCAAAATCGGTGGTCACCCACGATCATTTTGACTGGCAGGATGACGCCGCTCCGGCCGTTCCGTGGGGCGAAACCGTGATTTATGAGGCACACGTTCGCGGCCTGACGCAGCTTCATCCGGATATTCCTGAAGCTCTCCGTGGGACCTACGCGGCGCTCGGGCATCCAGTGATGCTGGATTATTTCAAGCGTCTCGGTATTACCGCGCTGGAATTGTTGCCGGTGCAGCATCATGCCGATGAACCTCGCCTGCAACACATGGGGCTGAGCAATTACTGGGGTTACAACGTACTGGCACCCTGTGCACTTGAACCTAGCTATGCCAGCGGCGTAAACGGCGTCAGTGCCGCTCACGAGTTCAAGACCGCCATTAGGGCGCTGCATCAGGCCGGGATTGAGGTCCTGATAGACGTCGTGTTCAACCATACCGCCGAGCTGGACGTCGAAGGGCCGACGGTTTCCCTACGCGGCCTGGATAACCGCAGCTGGTACTGGTTGAACGACGACGGCAGTGACAACAATTTGACCGGCTGCGGCAATGCTATGCGGTTGGTCGACGACGAGGTGGTCGCCTGGACGCTGGAAAGCCTGCGCTACTGGGTAGAGAGCTTTCACGTCGACGGCTTTCGCTTCGATCTTGGCACTATGCTGGGTCGTACACCCGAATTTCACGCTGATTCGGCGCTGTTTAAGGCCATCAAGGCCGATCCGGTACTAGGACACTGCAAGCTGATTGCCGAACCTTGGGACATCGGACCGGATGGCTATCAGGTTGGCAATTTTCCTGCGCCTTTCGCCGAATGGAGCGACCACTGGCGCGATGACATTCGCAGATTCTGGCTCTATGGAACGCTGCCGATAGGCGATTTTGCAACCCGTTTTGCCGCATCTGCCGATATTTTCGATCACGATGGCCGACTGCCTTCCGCCGCTGTGAATATGCTTACCGCGCACGATGGGTTCAATCTGCGCGATCTGGTCAGCTTTAATGACAAACACAATCAGGCCAACGGCGAAGACAACCGCGACGGACACGACAACAACTACAGCCAGAATCACGGGCAGGAGGGGCTGGAGGTGTCGGAAGAGGTCGCAAAGCAGCGCCGCCTCAGCCAGCGAGCGCTGCTCGCCACGCTGTTTTTATCGCAGGGGACGCCGATGCTGCTGGCGGGGGACGAGTTCGGTCACTCCCAGCAGGGCAACAACAACGCGTATTGTCAGAACAATGCCTTGACCTGGCTCAACTGGCGGGACGGGGACAAGGGACTCACCGAGTACGTAAGCGCGCTTATATCTTTACGCAAAAAAATTCCTGCGTTGACGCAGAACAGCTGGTGGCAGGGAATGCCGGAAGACGTGCAGTGGCTCGACGGCGCCGGACAGCCGATGACAACAACAAGCTGGGAGCAAAGCGGGCAGCAGTGCCTGCAAATACGTTTGTCTGACCGCTGGTTGCTGGTGGTCAATTCATCACTTAATGACGTTGAAATGGCATTACCAGAGGGCCGCTGGCTGTGTGTTGCGCCTTTTGACAATGAACAACAAAACGTCAGGGAAGGCTCGCCTTGGCGAGCGACGGCAAAAACGCTCTGCGTGATGACCCAAGGCTAGCAGGGCAACAGGAAGGATTCAGCTATGGCTACATTAGAATTCAATGACCGCATGATGTTGGCGAGGCAATTACCTCTCAAGTCGGTAGCGCTGATCCTGGCCGGGGGCAGAGGATCGCGTTTAAAAGATCTGACCGCCACTCGTGCTAAACCCGCAGTTCATTTCGGCGGTAAGTTTCGCATTATCGATTTCGCATTATCGAACTGTCTCAACTCTGGGATCCGGCGGATCGGCGTGATCACGCAGTATCAGTCGCACACGTTAGTGCAGCACATTCAGCGCGGCTGGTCGTTCCTTAATGAAGAGATGAATGAATTCGTTGACCTGCTTCCGGCGCAGCAGCGTCAGAGCACCGAGCATTGGTATAAGGGAACCGCCGATGCGGTCTATCAAAATTTGGACATAATTCGGCGTTATCGTGCCGAGTATGTGGTGATTCTTGCCGGGGATCATATTTACAAAATGGACTACTCCCGCATGCTGATCGACCACGTCGAGAAGGGCGGGCAATGCACCGTGGCCTGCCTCGAGGTGCCGTTGGCGGAGGCCAGCGAGTTCGGCGTCATGGACATCGGCCCGGACTACCAGATCAAGTCATTTATTGAGAAGCCGAAGGATCCGCCGTCGATTCCTGGTCAACCCGATAAGGCAATGGCCAGCATGGGCGTCTATATTTTCAATGCGGACTATTTGTTCCAGCTATTGGAAGAGGACATGGCCAGCGAAGAGTCCAGCCACGATTTCGGGAAAGATCTGATTCCTAAAATTACCCGTCAGGGCGTGGCGTGGGCGCATCCGTTCGGTTTGTCGTGCGTGACTTCGAACAATGAGTTGCCGCCATACTGGCGCGATGTCGGCACAATAGATGCCTACTGGCGCGCGAATCTGGACCTGGCATCGGTGACGCCGGAGTTAGACATGTACGACACCAACTGGCCGATTCGTACCCACATGGAGCCGCTGCCGCCCGCTAAATTTGTGCAGGACAGGTCCGGCAGTCACGGCATGACCATGAACTCACTGGTCTCGGGTGGCTGTATTGTGTCGGGTTCGGTCGTGGTGCATTCGGTGCTTTTTCCACGTGTACGCATTAATTCATTTTGCAATATCGACTCAAGCATTCTATTACCTGATGTCAATATTGGCCGGTCCTGCCGCCTGCGCCGTTGCGTAATAGACAGAGCCTGCCACATCCCGGAAGGCATGGTCATCGGGGAAAATGCAGAGGAAGACAGCAAACGTTTTTATCGATCGGAAAGCGGGATAGTGCTGGTAACGCGCAGCATGTTGGCGAAGTTATAAAGCCTGCCGAAGAGATCGAATTTTTAACTTATTTCGGTTCGCGCAATTCGACGTGTTTGGCGCGATGAAAATTCAGGAGCGAGAATGCAGGTTTTACATGTTTGTTCCGAGCTGTTTCCTCTGTTAAAAACCGGCGGCCTGGCAGACGTCGCCGGTGCGCTCCCCGCCGCGCAAATTGCCGAGGGAGATGATGTTCGCGTTTTGATTCCTGCTTTCCCCGATGTCAAAAAAGGCATCGGGGAAACTCATCTGGTAGGCTCGCTGGACACGTTTGCCGGACACGTTGAGCTGCGCTATGCCCTGTATCAGGGCGTGGGCATCTATCTTATTGATACACCAAAATTATATGACCGCCCCGGCAGTCCATATCACGATCAGGCCTCAAACGCCTACGTCGATAATCATCTGCGTTTCGGGCTGCTGAGCTGGATGGCGTGCGAGCTGGCGTGCGGTTTTGACCCTAACTGGAAGCCGGAGGTGGTGCATTCCCACGACTGGCATGCTGGCCTGACATCGGCCTATATCGTCGCGCGCGGGCGTCCGGCGAAGACCGTTTTCACCGTGCATAATCTGGCGTTTCAGGGATTGTTCTTTGCCCAGCATTTGCAGGAGCTACAGATCCCACCCGAGTTCTTCCAGATGCACGGCCTCGAATTCTACGGCCAAATTTCCTTCCTCAAGGCCGGGCTATTTTATTCCGATCACGTGACCACCGTCAGCCCAACCTATGCCAAAGAAATAACCCAGCCTGCGTTCGGCTATGGCATGGAGGCGCTGCTGCTAGAGCGGCAGAGCGAAGGTAAACTGACCGGCATTCTCAACGGTGTAGATGAGGCGATTTGGGAACCCAGGACCGACGTCCTGCTCTCTGCGCGCTACAGTGCGGAGGACCTCCGCGCTAAGGCCGTCAATAAGGCTTACCTACAGCGGGCGATGGGGCTGGACGTAGACGATTCGCGTCTGGTGTTTGCCGTGGTGAGCCGACTGACTAATCAGAAAGGGTTGGACCTGGTGCTCGAAGGCCTGCCAGACCTGCTTGAGCAGGGCGGTCAGCTCGCGGTGCTGGGTGCCGGTGATGCCGTGCTGCAACAGGCGTTTCTGGCCGCCGCAGCCGAACATCCCGGGCAGGTCGGCGTTCAGCTCGGTTATCACGAAGCCTTCTCGCACCGCATTATTGCCGGTGCTGATGTCATTATGGTCCCAAGCCGTTTTGAGCCTTGCGGACTGACGCAGCTCTATGGATTGAAGTACGGCACGCTGCCGTTGGTCAGGCGCACCGGCGGACTTGCGGACACGGTGGTCGACTGTGCGTTGGAAAACCTGGCCGATGGCACGGCCAGCGGATTTGTTTTTGAGGAAAGTACCGGTAAATCGTTGAGTAACGCCATTCGACGTGCGTTTGTGCTCTGGAGTCGCCCCAAGCATTGGCGACACGTGCAGCACCACGCGATGGGCATTGATTTTGGTTGGAAAGTGGCTGCACAGGCATATCAGAATCTGTATCAACGGCTTTGAACCACTCACCAGATTGGGGACGAAATGCTATGACTTCACCGATTAACTACACCTCACCTACCGTCAGCGTTGATGCGCTAAAGCATTCCATCGCCTATAAATTGATGTTTATTCTTGGTAAAGATCCCTCCGTTGCCAACCAGCACGACTGGCTGAACGCCACGCTGTTCGCGGTGCGCGATCGTATGGTCGAACGCTGGTTGCGCGCCAACCGCGCACAGCTGTCGCAGGACGTGCGGCAGGTCTACTATCTGTCGATGGAGTTTCTCATTGGTCGCACCCTGTCGAACGCGCTGCTTTCGATGGGCATTTACGACGACATCAAGCAGGCGCTTGACGAGATGGGGCTGGATCTCGAGGAGTTGATTGGTGAAGAAAATGACCCCGGTTTAGGCAACGGCGGTCTGGGGCGACTGGCGGCCTGTTTCCTTGACTCACTGGCTACGCTGGCCCTGCCGGGACGGGGTTACGGCATCCGCTATGAATATGGCATGTTTACCCAGAACATCGTCGACGGCGAGCAGAGAGAGTCGCCGGACTACTGGCTTGAATACGGCAATCCGTGGGAGTTTCAGCGCTACAATACCCGCTACAAAGTGCGCTTCGGCGGACGTTTGCAGCACGAAGGCTCGAAGACCCGCTGGCTCGAAACCGAAGAGGTTGTTGCGGTCGCTTACGATCAGGTCATCCCCGGTTTCGATACGGATGCCACCAACACGCTCAGGCTCTGGGGCGCGCAGGCGAGTAACGAAATCAACCTCGGTAAGTTTAATCAGGGCGACTATTTCGCGGCGGTGGAAGATAAAAACCATTCTGAAAACGTGTCGCGGGTACTGTATCCCGACGACTCGACCTATTCGGGCCGCGAACTGCGTCTGCGCCAGGAGTATTTCCTAGTCTCGGCGACGGTGCAGGATATCCTCAATCGCCATTACAGCACCCACAAAACCTTCGACAATCTTGCGGATAAAATCTCTATCCACTTGAATGACACCCACCCGGTGCTGTCTATTCCCGAACTAATGCGCCTGCTGATTGATGAACATAAAAAAAGTTGGCTTTCTGCGTGGGAGACAGTGAGTCGCGTCTTCTCCTACACCAACCATACGCTGATGAGCGAAGCGCTGGAAACCTGGCCGGTGGACATGCTCGGCAAAATTCTGCCGCGTCATCTGCAAATAATCTTTGAGATTAACGAACACTTTCTTAACTACGTCGAAGAACTGTTGCCCGGCGACAATGCCATGAAAAGCCGGGTTTCGATTATCGACGAAACCAACGGCCGCCGGGTGCGTATGGCGTGGCTGGCGGTGATTGCCAGCCATAAGGTCAACGGCGTGTCTGCGCTGCACTCGGACCTGATGGTGCAGTCGCTGTTTGCCGACTTCGCGAAAATTTACCCCGGTAGATTCTGCAACATGACCAACGGCGTGACGCCGCGTCGCTGGCTGGGGCTGGCCAACAAACCGCTGTCGGCGCTGCTCGACGATGCGATTGGTCACACCTGGCGTACCGATCTCAGCCAGTTGGCCGAGCTGAAGCAGGACATCGACTATCCTAGCTTCCTCAAGGCTCTGCAAAAAGCCAAGTATGAAAACAAAAAGCGGCTGGCGGCTTACGTCGGTGAAAAGCTCGAGGTGGTTATCGATCCGCACAGTCTGTTTGACGTGCAGATCAAGCGTATTCACGAGTACAAACGCCAGTTGCTAAACGTACTGCACGTGATAACCCGCTATAACCGCATTATCGACGATCCCGATGCGAACGTGGTACCGCGCACGGTGATTTTTGCCGGTAAAGCTGCGTCGGCCTACTATGCCGCGAAGCAGATAATCCACCTGATTAATGACGTCGCCACGGTTATCAACAACGATCCTCGGGCGCATCACAAATTGAAGGTGGTGTTTATTCCCAACTATAGCGTCAGTCTGGCGCAGATGATCATTCCCGCAGCGGATCTTTCCGAGCAGATCTCGCTGGCGGGGACCGAGGCCTCCGGCACCAGTAACATGAAATTTGCGCTCAACGGTGCATTGACCATCGGCACGCTGGACGGGGCAAACGTCGAGATGCTGGAACACGTGGGTGAGGAGAATATCTTTATCTTTGGCAACACGACGCCGGAGGTCGAGGCGCTGCGTAACAACGGCTATAACCCGCATGAATACTATGAGAACGATGCCGAGCTGCACAAGGTACTAACCCAGATTGCGACCGGTACGTTTAGCCCGGGTGACCCGAAACGCTATCACAACCTGTTTGATAGCCTGGTCAACCTCGGTGACCACTATCAGCTGCTGGCAGACTATCGCAGCTATGTCGATACGCAGGATAAGGTCGATGAACTGTACAAACAGCAGGACGAATGGTCACGTCGCGCGCTGCTTAACATTGCCAATATGGGGTATTTCTCTTCGGACAGGACGATTAGCGAATACGCTGAGAAGATTTGGAATATCAAACCGGTCAAGCTTTGAGGGGATAAAATGTCCCCCGCTGAAAAGCGGGGGACGAGGATGTTTGATAAAGGCTTAAGAAGCCAGAGACAACCCTTTACGCGCCTGACGGTGTTCTTTTAACCACTCGGCGACGCGCGCCTGCTGAGGTACTGTCAGCCACATACCGAGCTTGGTGCGACGCCAGATGGCATCATCGAGCTCGACGACCCACTCTTTCTCGACCAGATAACGCAGCTCCGCTTCGTAAAAATCATGCCCGAAGTTTTCGCCCAGCGAGTCCAGAGCTGTCGCGCCAGCGAGTATCAGCTCAGTCTGGCTGCCGTAAGTGTGGGTATAACGGCGTGCCAAAGATTCTGGCAACCAGCTGTGGCGACGACGCAGTTCTGCCTCGTAGCTCTCTCGGCTTTCACCAATCTTACCACCCGGCAGCAGGCCATTTTTGGTCCACGCTGGACCGGCATCAGGATAGTACTTCGACAGTTTCTCCATCGCGTGCTCGGCGAGCTTGCGATAGGTGGTCAGTTTGCCGCCGAAGATAGACAGCAGCGGCGCTTGACCCTGTTCGTCGTGCACATCTAGCGTGTAATCGCGGGTGATCTTTTGCGCTGAATCTGACTCGTCATCGCACAGTGGGCGCACGCCGGAATAAGTCCAGACGATGTCTTCACGCGTCAGCTGTTTCTTGAAATATTCGTTGTAGATTTTCAGCAGATAGTCGATCTCGCTATCATCGATTTTGACGTTTTTAGGGTCGCCCTTATATTCAACGTCGGTGGTGCCGATGATCGAGAATTCGTCCATCCACGGGATCACGAAGGCGATACGATTGTCTTCGTTTTGCAAAATATAAGACTGCGGCTCGTTATGAACGCGCGGCACCACGATGTGGCTGCCTTTGATTAAACGAATACCGTAAGGTGATTTCAGCTTCAACCCATTATCAAAGAAGGTTTTCACCCACGGACCGGCAGCGTTAACCAGGCCTTTGGCGCGGAAGGTAAAGGTTTTACCGCTGTCTATCTCTTGTGCTTCAACCATCCACAGGCCGTTTTCTCGCCATGCCCGCGTAACGCGAGTGCGGGTACGAACTTCGCCGCCGCGCTCTTCCACTTCCTGTGCGTTGAGTACCACCAGACGGGCGTCGTCAACCCAACAGTCTGAATATTCGAATCCGCGCGTGATTTCGGGCTTCAGCACCGAATTCTGGCCAAATTTTAACCCTTTACTGCCCGGCAGGCTGGTACGTTTGCCAAGATGGTCATACATGAACAGACCGATGCGGATCATCCAGGCCGGACGCAGGTGCGGCTGGTGAGGCAGGCGGAAGCGCATCGGGAACGCAATGTGTGGGGCCAGCTTCAGCAGGACTTCACGTTCGGCCAAGGCTTCGCTCACCAGACGAAATTCGTAGTGTTCCAGATAGCGCAGGCCACCGTGGATCAATTTAGTACTGGCCGAAGAGGTCGCGCAGGCCAAGTCTTGCGCTTCAAGCAGCAGAACGGATAGCCCACGGCCAGCTGCATCCGCAGCGATACCGGTACCGTTAATACCGCCACCGATTACGATCAAGTCTTTGGTTTCCACGTCATCTTCCTCCAGATGTTCGTAATAGCTCTTTAATGCTCGTTTTCGCTCATGATTGTAATCGATAACCAACAAACAAGCCAAGAGTTAACCAAATAAAAACATTCATGCGTGATGGAGGTAACATTTTCACCCCGATTTAACCGGGTAAGGATGACGAGAAGATGACTTTTTATCCTCATTTTTCGTTATTGCGCGTTTTGGGAGGAGGGTTGGGCAGGGATGCAGGGAAAACGAAGGTCGAAATAGAAAGAAGGTGGGGAGAGGTTGCCGGGCAATAAGCAGGCATCGCCCGGCGGGGTATTAGCAGAGTTCGAGGTGGACTTCGTACTTGTTAATCAGCGCCATTACGCTTTCTGGCGGTCTTTGGTCGGTAAACATCGAGTCGATAAGGCTCATGTTACCGAGGTTGACCATGGCGTTGCGGCCAAATTTGGAATGGTCGGTAACCAACATCACATTGCGCGAATTCTCGATGATTGCGCGCTTGATTCGCGCTTCATGGTAGTCGAACTCGAGCAATGAACCGTCCATGTCGATGCCGCTGATGCCTAAAATGCCGTAGTCGAGGCGGAACTGGGAGATAAAGTCGAGCGTGGCCTCGCCCATGATACCGCCGTCACGGCTGCGTACTTCACCGCCGGCCAACAGAATACGGAAGTCCTCTTTCGGCGTCAGCAGGGTGGCAACATTGAGGTTGTTGGTCACGATGCGCAGGTCACAATGGTTAATCAGCGCGTGGGCAACGGCCTCCGGCGTGGTGCCGATGTCTATGAACAGCGTAGACCCGTCGGGAATATGGCTCGCCGCGCGCGCGGCAATACGTGCCTTTTGATCTGACCACATGATCTTGCGGTCGTTATAGGCAGCATTCACCGAACTGGACGGCAGCGCCGCCCCACCGTGATGGCGATGAATCTTGTTCTGCTCGGCTAAATCATTGAGATCGCGACGAATAGTTTGCGGGCTGACGGCAAAATGCTCCACCAGCTCCTCAGTACTGACATAGCTCTGCTGGCGGACCAACTCGACGATGGCGTCATGACGTTGTGTTTGTTTCACCGAAATCCCCTAACTGCTTTTCTTACGCGGCGTACGCGTATCGCAAAAGGCCATAATAAGTCCCACGGCCAGACCGAATACATGGGCTGCATTGGCAATCGCCAGACCCATCACATTAAAGTATCCCAGCGCCAGCCAGGCAATAGCGAACACCATTAATCCGCGCGGCAGAGAGAGCTGACGTTCAGGTTTTAGCTCGCCGGTCAGCCAGACGTAGCCCATCAATGCATAAACTACGCCGGAGAGGCCACCAAAATAGATGCCGCTGAACAGGGACTGTCCCCAACCGCTTAACAGCGCGGAGATGAGCGCGATAGTAAACAGTTTGCCGCTGCCGAGGCGTTTTTCAACCGGCCCGCCGAGATACCACCACCACATCAGGTTAAACAGGATGTGCAGGATGGAAAAGTGCAGGAATGCCGGGGTGAACCAGCGCCACAGTTCACTATATTGGCTTCGGTCGGCGGGCCATGCCAGCCACTCCATCACCGTCTGGTCGCCGTAAATTTGCTGAAGGATATAGACCAAAATACAAATAACCATCACGGTCATCGTCAGCGGACCCGCCTGGCTGCGGATCCGCTGCCAGTAGGAGTAACGTTCGTATTGCAGGTTGGCCTGGGTGCTGCCAGTGTGCCAGCTGGCCGCCTGATAGCGTGCATGCAGCGGATCTTTCAGAAAAAGGTTGAGCTCAGGCTCGACCTTTTCCAACTGTGACTCATCCTCCAGCCAGAGTTGGACTTCCTGTCCATCATGTTTCACCTGCAGCTGGACCCCAAGTGTTGCCATGTAGTCGACAAACGCCTGCGCAATGCGGGGGTTAGACAGGCTGATAATTCTTATCATAGTGTTCTGCTGGTCCCGTAATTATCTGATTTAAAGATTTATTATCTTGCTTCCTGGCAATGACCTGCGGTGAGCCAAGTCTTCGAGCTATCGATTATAACGTTAGCTTCCCTCGCTGTATGCCAGAGAAATTCGGCGCAATGTGTCTGACGCAACATCATAAACTGCAATTTTTGTTTGCTTCCGTTTTGCCAATCAACCTATGAGCAGCATCACTCTTTAATTGGCCGAGCGCATTTATTCTGAGAATAGAAAAGGTGGATGACTATGTTTCTTGAAGAGCGTCGGCAGCAAATTCTGGATTATCTGGATAAATACGAGCGGGTAAAGGTTGAGGTCCTGGCGTCATTATTTTCGGTGACCCGTGAAACCATTCGTAGCGATCTCAACGCATTGGCTGAGGAAAGGCTGGTGCAGCGCTGCCACGGTGGGGCAATGGTGATTCGCCGGAGTTTGCAGTCAAAGCTGATTACCGACACCGGTGGCAACTTCGAAGTGTTGCTTGAGCGCCTGCAAATTCAGAAAAGAAAGCAGGCCGTGCAGCAACATAAAGGAAAGGACATGAAAGGTAAGGTCTGCATTCTGGGGTCGTTCAACGTCGATATTGTCGCAAAGGTTGAACGTTTTCCGAAGGGCGGAGAATCCCTGCTGGCGTTAGGCAGTACGCTTGGACCGGGGGGTAAAGGAGCGAACCAGGCAACGGCGGCCAGCCGTGCGGGTGCCAAGGTGCATTTCGTTTCCAAGGTGGGTAAAGACCAGTTCAGTCAATTTGCCTATGAGCACCTGACCTCTTCAGAAATCCACTCTTTTACGCTCTATCAATCGGAAACAGAACCGACTGGCAACGCCATTATTTATGTCTCGCAGGAGAATGGCGAGAACATGATTGCCATCTATTCCGGTGCCAATAAAACCATTAGCGAAGACGAGGTGGTGGCTATTGCGCCTGAACTCGAAGATTCCGACGTGCTGCTGGTGCAGCTCGAGAATAATTTTGCCGCCACGCTGAGCGCGATGAAGCTGGCGAAAGCGCTGGGAGTAACGGTAATACTCAACCCTGCCCCCTCTTCCAGCCATGCGCTTGAGTGCCTCGAATACGTTGATGTTATCACGCCCAACGAGACCGAAGCCTCGCAGCTTTCAGGTATCGACGTGCAGGATCTGGCGAGTGCCAAAGAGGCGGCGCAGCGGATTGTGAGTCAGGGTGCACAGCGGGTGATCATCACTATGGGGTCACGCGGGGCCCTGTTGCTCGACGGCCATCAGTTCCAGCATATCCCGGCTTTTCCGGCGCTGAGCGTCGACACGACCGGTGCAGGCGATGCCTTTAACGGCGCGTTGGCCTCAAGCCTAGCCAACGGGCAGAGTCTGGTGCAGGCGGCAACCTATGCGGCCGCGTTTGCCTCACTGGCGGTCGAGCGTGAAGGTGCATCGAACATGCCTGATAACGCGCAAGTTTTAGCGCGCCTGGCGCAGCGTTAAATGCTGCGTTCACTGTTGAGTTTCCTGTGGCGGTCGCTGCCTTAAATAACTTTTTTAGCGTCCGCGTAATCGATTACGTCTGATGCCTACGGGCACTGTGAGGAGTAGTGATGAGTAAAAGTATTGAGGGCATTGTGCCGGTGATGTTGACGCCTTTCAGCGCAGACAACCAGATTGATTATCCGGGCCTCAGCCGCCTGATCGACTGGTATCTCGAGAAGGGTGTCGACGCGCTGTTTGCCGTGTGTCAGTCGAGCGAAATGCAGTTCTTGACCCTCGACGAGCGCGTGGCGCTGGCCAAATTTGTGGTCGATAAGGTGGCAGGGCGTATTCCGGTGATTGCTTCGGGCCATATCAGTGACGATATCGAACAGCAGATTAACGAGCTGACCGCGATGGCGAAAACCGGTGCGGACGCGCTGGTGCTGGTGACCAATCACCTGGATCCGAAGAATCAGGGCAGTGAGACCTTCTTTGCCACGCTCGACCAGTTGCTGAGTGCGTTACCCGAATCCATGCCGCTGGGGCTGTATGAGTGTCCGGCGCCGTATCGCCGCCTGCTGACCGACGAAGAGCTGACGTACTGCGCCAACACGGGGCGTTTTGTGGTGCTTAAAGACGTGAGCTGCGATTTGTCTACCGTGACCCGTCGCGTGAAACTGGTGGCACAGACGCCACTGAATATTATCAATGCCAATGCGGCGATCGCCTATCCGGCGATGCTGGCGGGTTCGAAGGGCTTTAGCGGCGTGTTCACCAACTTCCACCCGGAACTTTACGGCTGGCTGTATCACAAGGCCGCTACGCATCCGAAACTGGCCGAAGAGCTGGCGATTTTCCTGTCGTTAGGAGCGGTGACAGAAACGCTGGGTTACCCGAAAAACGCCAAAATTTATCATCAGCGTCTGGGCACCTTTGATAGCGAGTTCTGTCGGGTAAACAAAGACAATGTGCTGGAGAAATTCTGGGGGCTCACCGTGTTGCTGGACCAGATAAGCACCGGCACCGCGCTGTGGCAGAAAAAAATCGCGGCCGTTTAAGCCGCTATGACGTGTGGATGAGTCTCGACCTCATCCGCTTTTTGAATATCCCAGACTGAAAGTGGCATCAGGCGAATTAATTTTTATCGCCATTCTGTGCCTCGACTTTCGGAATAAAAAATATAAAAGGATTATTCAACATGATCGTATGTTGCCTGCGTGATTGGGAGCGTGAAAAGTTTGCTCTCCATCCGATTATTAATAAAGGTATCAAATTTATTACTCAAACCGATTTTTCAACGCTGACGCCAGGGAAAATAGACATTATTCCGGGAAAGATGTTTTGTCTTTTACAGGAAATGAATACCGTTCCCGCGAATGAAATGCGAGCTGAGTCACACTTTAAGTTTGTCGATATCCAGTTTCTCTTGCAGGGCGAAGAAACCATCGGCGTGGCGCGCGGTGCGGCACAGCATCAGGTGGTCGAAGACCGTGCCGAGAATCACGATATTGTATTTTATCAGGAAACGAATAATGAATCGCTGATTCGTTTAGTGCCTGGCATGTTTGCTGTTTTCTTTCCGCAAGATTTACATCGCCCGTGTTGTCATACCTATAGCGAGTCTTTTATTCGTAAAGCCGTGATTAAAATTCACCTGAGCCTGTTTGACGATGGCTTATTTATGAATAACCCCTAGTGGATAATTAAAATTATGAAAGACGTCACCTCTTCCCTCAATGTACCTCTGGTAAAAAAGGCGGCTCCGGCTGTTTCACGCTTGCGCTGGGGTATTATTTTTATTCTGCTTATCGCGGCGGTCATTAATTATCTCGACCGTGCCAATCTCAGTATTGCCAATACGACCATCGCCAGGGAGTTTGGTTTTAGTCAGACTGAAATGGGCCTGCTGCTGTCGGCCTTCCTGTGGCCTTACGCGCTGGCAAACTTGCCTGCGGGATGGTTGGTCGACCGTTTCGGACCGAAAAAAATGTTCTCGTGGGGCGTCGGCCTGTGGTCGACCTTTACAGTGATGGCCGGTTTTGTGAACGGTTATTCGATGTTTTATACGCTGCGCGTGCTGCTGGGCATTTCCGAGTCGCCGTTCTTTACCTCTGGCATCAAGATAACCCACCGCTGGTTCTCGGATAAAGAGCGTGCGCTGCCGACCTCGATCATTAACACCGGTTCGCAGATTGCAAACGCCGTAGCACCACCGATTCTCACCGTGCTGCTGCTGACTCTCGGCTGGCGCGGTATGTTTATCGCCATCGGCCTGGCGGGCATTCCGCTGCTGCTGGTGTGGCTGAAGTTTTATCGAAACCCTTCCGAGCGTGAAGAGCAGTCGATCCACGCCAACGCTCAACGAGTGCAGCCGTCGGTCGTTGAGGCTAACGGCAACAACAGGGCGAGCTGGGCGGCGTTGTTCAAACATAAAACCACCTGGTTCATGGTGATCGGCAACTTCTCTATCATGTTTACCATCTGGGTTTATCTGACCTGGCTGCCGGGCTATCTCGAGAAATCACTGGGCTTTAGCCTGAAACAGACCGGCTGGCTGGCGGCAATTCCGTTCTTTGCGGGGATTTTGGGCGTGCTGTGCGGCGGCTCTATCTCAGACCGATTAATTCGTCGCGGTGTGAATACCATTACGGCACGTAAAGTGCCCATTGTCGTCGGTGCCGCCATGGCTGCCTGCTTCGTTGCGCCGGTTCCGTTCGTGCACAGCACCGCGCTGAGTATTGGGCTGCTGTCGGTGGGTTATTTCTTCTCACAGCTGCCACAGGGCGTTATCTGGACGCTGGCCTCCGACATCGCGCCGAAAGAGCAGGTGGCTTCGATGGGGGCTATCCAGAATTTTGGAGGATTTCTTGGGGCCGCCTGTGCACCGATTGTTACCGGCGTCATCCTCGACGCCACGGGGCAGTTCACTAACGTGTTCTTCCTTGGCGCGGGGCTACTGACGTTGGGCGCGTTGAGCTACGGCCTATTCGTGAAAAAACCGATTCAGGTCACGATGCAGAAATAAAGACCTAGCAGAGAAGCCCTTTTGCCACAGCGCGTGGGGGGTGAGAGGAGCGGCCCATTCAGCGTCGCTCCTCCGCGAGAAAAATCTTATACCTCAACGTCCTGAGGGAAGGTTTTCGACCAGGCTTCAAAGCCACCATCGACGCTATATACCGAATCAAATCCCTGGGTCAGCAGATATTGTGCGGCACTGCGGCTGCTGATGCCGTGATAGCACATCACCATCACCGGCGTGGTGGATTCAGTTTGCTGCATAAATGCGCCGATGCTTTCGTTACTTAAATGGAAAGCGCCGGGTGCGTGGGCGTTGTTAAAGCTCTGAATGTCACGGATATCAACCATCACTGCACCCCCTTCTTTCAGGCGGTTATGGGCCTGCTCAACGCTGATTGCTTCAAACTGTTCCATGCTGCTTTTTGCCTCGTCATGACGGGATGCGTCTATTAAGAAATATTCAGTCCTATTGTAACCAATTCTTTGTCCGGCAAGACCAGACAGAATGTGCGGGCTTTCGTTAAATCGCCCGTGCTGATGCGAAAAATTATGAAAATCTCAGACAAATAGCCACTCAAATTTCCTTAACTCATGATGCTGTCAGGAGTTTTAGCTGATTAACCTATGAGCAAATTTCTCGTATAGGGTTTATACATATAAGTGTCAGAGATCACATTACCTCCCTCGTCGTAAAGGAAAGAGATTCCCCTATGCCAAAACCGACTTTCAAGCAGGACAGTTTTTTGGCGGCTTTGACTCGCCAGTGGCAAGCTTTCGGACTCACTTCAGCCCAGGATATGACCCAGCACCAGTGGTGGCACGCCGTGAGCGCCGCCGTAGCAGAGCAATTGCCGCCGCGACCCGACAGCGGTAAAGGCAGCAGTAAGGTTAAGCGCCACGTGAACTACATCTCGATGGAGTTTCTGGTCGGCCGCCTGACTGGCAATAATCTGATTAACCTGGGTTGGTACGATCAGGTCGCAAAAGCGCTCGAACAATATGATATTAATCTGACCAATCTGCTCGAAGAAGAGGTGGATCCTGCTTTAGGCAATGGCGGGTTGGGGCGACTTGCCGCCTGTTATCTCGACTCTATGGCCTCCGTCGGCCAACCGGCGATTGGTTATGGCCTGAATTACCAGTACGGCCTGTTTCGCCAGAGCTTCGTCGAAGGAAAACAGCATGAAGCGCCGGACGACTGGCATCGCAATGATTATCCTTGGTTCCGCCACAATAGCGCGCTTGCGGTTGACGTCGGCGTGGGCGGCAAGATAGTGAAAGGGGAAGGCGGAAAGTCTTACTGGAAGCCTGGTTTTAACCTGCGCGGCGAAGCCTGGGACCTGCCGGTCATCGGCTATAAAAATGGCGTGACTCAACCACTGCGCCTCTGGGAAGCGACCCACGTTCACCCGTTCGATCTCGAAAAATTCAATGACGGCAAATTCCTGCAGGCAGAACAGCAGGGGATTGACGCTGCCAAGCTGACTAAGGTGCTGTATCCTAACGATAACCATGAGGAAGGTAAACGCCTCAGGCTGATGCAGCAGTACTTTCAGTGTGCCTGTTCGGTCGCCGATATTTTACGCCGCCATCATTTCCTGGGCCGTAATATCCACGAACTGCCGGATTACGAGGTCATTCAGCTCAACGATACCCATCCGACCATTGGCATCCCGGAAATGCTGCGCGTGCTTATCGATGAACACCAGATGAGCTGGAACGACGCCTGGCACATCACCAGCCGCACCTTCGCCTACACCAACCATACGTTAATGCCTGAGGCGCTGGAAACCTGGGATGAAAGGCTGGTACGCAGCCTATTGCCGCGCCACTTTGCGATTATCAAACAGATAAATGCCAACTTTAAGAAACTGGTCGACCAACACTGGCCGGGAGACGAGGCAGTATGGGCCAAACTGGCCGTGCATTACGATAAACAGGTCCGTATGGCAAACCTCTGCGTGGTGGCAGGTTTCGCGGTCAACGGCGTGGCGGCACTTCACTCGGATCTGGTGGTGAAAGACCTGTTCCCGGAATATCACCAGCTGTGGCCGGAGAAATTCCACAACGTCACCAACGGTATTACCCCAAGACGCTGGCTCAAGCAGTGTAATCCCGAACTTTCAGCGCTGATTGACGAGACGCTGAAAACTGAATGGGTGACGGACTTAGACGCGTTGAAAGGGCTTGAAGCCAGCGTCAAGGACAAGAAATTCTGCAAACGCTATCGACAGATCAAGTACGACAATAAGGTGCGTCTGGCTGAGTACGTTAAACATCATGTCGGGATTGAGCTTAATCCAGAGGCCATCTTCGACGTGCAAATTAAACGCCTGCACGAATACAAACGCCAGCACCTGAATCTGCTGCA
The DNA here is from genome assembly GCF_002093665.1 of Rouxiella badensis. Taxonomy (GTDB): domain Bacteria; phylum Pseudomonadota; class Gammaproteobacteria; order Enterobacterales; family Enterobacteriaceae; genus Rouxiella; species Rouxiella badensis. The sequence goes on from NZ_MRWE01000016.1 coordinate 39,249, forward strand.
CATCATTCATCTTTATCACCAGATTCGCGCCAATCCGAAGCTCGACATTGTGCCCCGCGTGTTCTTGTTCGGCGCCAAGGCAGCCCCAGGCTACTATCTGGCGAAAAATATTATTTATGCGATCAATCAGGTCGCCGAGAAGATCAATAACGATCCCCTGGTAGCTGACCGTATCAAGGTGGTGTTCATTCCGGATTATCGGGTTTCCGTGGCCGAGGTCATGATCCCCGCTGCGGACGTCTCAGAGCAGATTTCGACTGCCGGTAAAGAGGCTTCGGGCACCGGTAATATGAAGTTGGCGCTGAATGGCGCATTGACCGTCGGCACGCTGGATGGCGCTAACGTTGAAATCGCCGAGCAGGTAGGCGACGAAAATATCTTCATCTTCGGTAACACGGTCGATGAAGTGAAGGCGCTGGTGAAAAAAGGCTACAAGCCGAAAACGTGGCTTAAAAAGGACAAAGGACTCAAAGCTATTCTTGATGAGCTGGCGAGCGGTTTCTACAGCAACGGCGACAAAAAAGCCTTCGAACCTCTGCTGCATAGCCTGCTCGACGGCGGCGATCCCTATCTGGTGCTGGCGGACTTCGCTGAATACTGCGAGGCTCAGGACAAGGTCGACAAGCTTTACCGCGACCGCGATGAATGGACAAAACGCACGGTGCTTAACACCGCGCGGGTCGGGATGTTCAGTTCAGACCGGTCGATTCGCGATTACCAGCAGCGCATTTGGCAGGCTAAACGTTAAGGAGCAAGCATGCGGGGCGAGCAACTCGAACTGGCAGCAAAACGGGCTGGTATTCTGGACAGCTTTATCAATATGGTTGACGAGGTGCAATCCGTCTCTGCAGAGACCAAGCAGGCATTGTTAGAAGCGATGGGGCGCGACGAGCAGGAGCCTGACGTCGGCCCCCTTTCTCACGTGAAAGTGTTTATCGTTGGTGAGCCGGTCGATCTTTCCCCGCGCGGGGAAGGTCAGTATCGGTGGCAACTGACGCTGGAAAACGGCGATATCTCAGAAGGGACCGGCATTTTTGGCGAGTCTCTGGAGCTGGGCGACGACTACATGACCGGCTATCACCACCTCACCTTGAAGTGGGGAGAGGAGCAGTGGGGGTGTCGGATTATTGTTGCGCCGGAGCGTTGCTACGAGCCTGAGGCGTTGAAAAGCGGTGAGAAGCTTTGGGGCGCCTGCGTGCAACTTTACACCCTGCGTTCTGAAAATAACTGGGGAGTAGGCGATTTTGGCGATCTGAAACAGATGGTTGAGCAATTGGGGCAGCGTGGCGGAGCCTTTGTGGGCCTCAACCCGATTCACGCGCTTTACCCGGCGAATCCTCTCAGCGCCAGCCCTTACAGCCCGTCTTCTCGCCGCTGGCTCAACGTAGTCTACGTTGACGTTAACGCGGTCGAGGAGTTCCAGCAGTCTGAGAGCGCCCAAAGCTGGTGGCAGTGTACCGCCACCCGTGATGCGCTAAAACAGGTGCGCAGCGTTGACTATGTCGATTACGTCGAGGTCATGCGGCTGAAAATCACCGCGCTCGAACTGGCGTGGCAGACGTTCCGGAGTATTCCCGAGGCCAGCCAGCGAAAGCGTGATTTCCGCGCTTTCGTCCTGCTGGGCGGAGAGAGCCTGAAGCAGCAAGCGGTGTTTGACGCCCTGCACGTGCACCTCAATCAGACGGCAGAAGGACAGTGGGGATGGCCGGTATGGCCGAAGCCTTATCGCGATCCTCATCACCCCGGGGTACATGAATTTGTTGAACATTATTACGATGAGGTGGAGTTCTATCTCTGGTTGCAATGGCTGGCGCACGTGCAGTTTGCCTCATGCTATGAGGCCAGCCTCGCGCTCGAGATGCCGATCGGCCTTTATCGTGATTTAGCGGTAGGGGTGGCCGAAGGCGGTGCCGAAACCTGGTGTAATCGTTCTCTTTATTGCATGGGCGCGACCGTCGGTGCTCCACCGGATATCCTTGGGCCGCAGGGGCAGAACTGGGGATTACCGCCGCTTGACCCTCACGTGATGCGTGCCAGAGCCTACCAGCCCTTCATCGATCTGCTGCGCAGCAATATGGGCGACTGCGGTGCGCTGCGTATCGACCACGTGATGGGGCTGCTTCGGCTGTGGTGGATCCCAAAAGACGAGCACGCTGGATTTGGTGCCTACGTTAGCTATCCGCTGCGCGATCTTCTTGGCGTGCTGGCGTTAGAAAGCCAGCGCCACCAGTGCATGGTGATCGGTGAAGATCTGGGCACGGTGCCCAAGGAGATAGTCGCTAGCCTGCGTGACAGCGGGGTCTATTCCTACAAGGTGCTCTATTTTGAGCACGATAAAGACTTACACTACCGTGCGCCTGAAGACTATGTGGTACAGGCGATGGCGACTATCACCACCCACGACTTGCCGACGCTGCGCGGCTATTGGCAGGACGACGATTTAAGCCTGGGCGAGAAGCTGGGCATTTATCCCGATGAGGCAGTGCTGGCGCATCTGCGGCGCGAGCGAGCACTAACGCGACAGGCGTTGCTCGATGCTCTGCATCGTCATCACTGTGTACCAAAAAGTTTGGGAACCCACGCTGAACGCATGCCGATGAGTCCGGCATTGAATCGCGGGCTACAGCGCTACGTGGCCGAAAGCGCGAGTGCTTTGCTCGGGCTACAGCCTGAAGACTGGCTGGATATGAATACGCCGGTCAACGTGCCCGGAACCAGTTCCGAATACCCGAATTGGCGCAGAAAGCTCACGATGTCGCTCGAGGAGATGTTTGCCGATGAAAGGATTAATTTACTGCTGAAGGATGTGGACAAGCGGCGCAGAAGGGTATGAATCACCGTGCCAACGGGAGGCACGGTGTTTTGCAGCAAGATGACTTAGTAGAAAGAGTGCTCGCCGCGCTGGTGCTCGGTCAGGTCGCGAACGCCTTTAAGCTCAGGGAAGGCCTGCAACAGTTCTTTCTCGATACCGTCTTTCAGCGTCACGTCAATCATTGAACAGCCGTTACAGCCGCCGCCGAATTGCAGAACGGCGATACCGTCTTCGGTAATTTCCATCAGTGACACGCGGCCACCGTGGCTTGCCAGCTGCGGGTTAACCTGCGCCTGCAGGAGATATTCAACGCGTTCCATCAGAGGGGCATCGTCTGAAACCTTGCGCATTTTGGCGTTAGGTGCCTTCAGGGTCAGCTGAGAGCCGAGCTGATCGGTCACGAAGTCGATTTCTGCTTCTTGCAGATAAGGTGCGCTAAGCTCATCAACGAAGGCTGACAGCCTTTCAAATTTTAGCTCGGTATCCGTGGATTCCACGGCATCGGGTGGGCAGTAAGAAACACCGCATTCGGCAGTAGGCGTACCTGGGTTAATCACGAATACGCGGATCTGGGTGCCTTCTTCCTGGTTTGCCAAAAGTTTGGCAAAGTGCTCTTGGGCAGCATCGGTAATAATGATCATAGCATTGGCTCAATAGTTGACTACTCTAATTGGTCATAATACGCCCTTTAACAGACTGACTACAAGGTGCGGCAAATGCACCAAACCTGTAATGAGGCAATATTGTTTTTATTCAGTATCTTACTGACTTCGCTAATCGTGCTACCGGTTGTCACCACGTCATCTATTAGCGCGATATGCTTTCCCTCCAGGTCCTGTTTGCAGCAGAAAGCGCGCTTTAGGTTAAGTTTCCTTTCAGTTTCCGAAAGCTGTTGCTGGGGAGGCGTAGCGCGACACCTTTCAAGCGCATAGGGCAGATATTCACAGCCGAGCCAGCGGGCAAGAGGGCGGGCCAGCAGTTCTGCCTGATTGTAGCCACGTTGCCGATGACGGTGTAAATGCAGAGGCACGCTGAGGATGGTGTTCGGCCTGACAACGTTGCCGTCTCGCCAGCGCTCCAGCCAGCGCAATAGCAGCAGCCTCGCCAGCGGTTCGGCCAACTCAGGAGTAGAGGAAAATTTCAGACGCAACAGCAGTGTGCTGAGCGGCGGCAGATAGACACCAGCAAAAATTAGCGACTGCCACGCGGGTGGCTTAATCAGGCAGCGGCCGCAGGATTGAAGCGCGCTTCCGCTCGGTAATCCACAGCGTGGGCAGCAAAGAGGGAGGGGCGGGAAGTGCCTGATACACAGGTTGCATAGGCCATGTCGGGCAATATGCAGCGGCTGCTGGCATAGCCAACAGCGGCTGGCAATGGTTAACATACTCGCTATCATGACCATGATAATGAAATCATCCCTGATGAAATCGCCGAGCTGCCTCTCGCAGGTCGGCGCTGATTTTCGAACAACAGACATGGACACTACAGTATGAATCGTCTCTATTGGCAGACTTTAGGTGAAGGATCGCGCGATATTGTGCTGCTTCACGGATGGGGACTGAACGCCGAAGTGTGGCGTTACATCGCTGAGCGATGGGCGCCGCATTTTCGCCTGCATCTGGTGGACTTACCCGGTTATGGCCGTAGTCAAGATTTCGGTGCGCTTTCGCTGGCGGAAATGACCGAGGTCGTGCTGGCACAGGCACCAAAAAAAGCGGTGTGGATGGGGTGGTCGCTTGGCGGGCTGGTGGCGAGTCAGGCTGCGTTAACAGCCCCAGAGCGAGTTGACGCATTGATTACCGTTTCTTCCTCACCGTGCTTTGCCGCACGCGATGACGAGCAGTGGCCGGGCATTCGTCATGAGGTGCTTCATGGCTTTCAGCAGCAGCTGAGCGAAGACTTTCAGCGCACGGTAGAACGTTTTCTGGCCCTGCAAACGCTAGGCAGTGAAAGCGCACGTCAGGACGCCAAACTGTTGAAGTCGATGGTGCTGAACTTGCCCATTCCTCCGGTTGAGGTTTTAGCAGGAGGGTTGGATATTCTCAACCAGGAGGACCTGCGTTTAGCGCTAGCGTCACTTGAGATGCCGTTCCTGCGTATTTACGGGGCATTGGACGGTTTAGTGCCGCGTAAAATTGTGCCTCTGCTGGACGCCCGATGGCCAGATTCGCGTTCCGCCATCGTTGAAAAAGCCTCGCATGCGCCTTTTGTGTCACATCCTGATGCCTTCAGTGCATTAGTTACGGATTTTCTTGACGAAAATCATCTGATGTAACGTTTCAATTTCATACTCTAAAACAATGCGCCACTTCACAAAATAAAGGTTAAGTGGCGGGTCGTGACCTCTTTTATGGATAATTTCTCACGGTGATTAATACTCAATAAGGTAACGCCGGATGGTTGATGAAACGCGACTGTATGCGCTTTATCGGCGTCTGTGTCTCTGGGAGAGTTTGCGGTATTTGGGCGGGAAGTTCACTGCCGACGCAGAGGGTCTGGCGTGCGTTATCTTGACTGCTTTTAAAAATAATTCACCTAATAAAAGAGGTAATGCCATGAATTACAAGAAAATGGTTGTTGCTGCTCTGTTAGTGGGTACTTTCTCTGCCGGCGCGATGGCGGCCAAGGAAATCACCCGAGAAGATGCGCAGAAAAATAACTACACCAGTCTGGGCACCGTATCTATTGATAATGAGCAGACGGCGCCAATGGATGCGAAAAAGGCTATTTCTAAACTGGCCGATGAGAAGGGCGGTAAATATTTTGTTGTCATCTCTGCTGACACTGATAATAAAATCAGTGCGACGGCAGAAGTGTTTAAATAACCGTCACCTCATCGACATGAGGGTAGCTGTTTGCTTTACCCTCATGTCATAAACCTAACTCTGATGCTGATTTCAACGCCTGAATGTCATGAGTTTTTTTAAGATATTCCGCATTTTTTCCCTTCTGAACACCCTTTACAGCCACTTGATACCCGCGGTTTACTCACTGCGATGATGTCTGTCACCCTGTTCGAAACCCGGCTTTTTGAACGGCGTAATCCGATAAGAATAAAACCATTAACGACGATCACTGCGCCAATAATGGTCAGGCTTTGAAGAGGGTGTTCGGGGAGGGTTGCCGCCTGATAAAACAGCGTTGCCAGTGAGTAGGCAACGTTAAGTCCCCAGAGAATGGAGAACGCCATCCAGCTGCGGCTGGTTTCACGGGCGATGGCGCCCATCACCGAGACACAGGGCACATAGAGCAGCACGAAAATTAAATAGCTGTAGGCCGAGATGGCGGAGCCGAATTTGGCGCTCATTACGCCCATCGCGCTGGCGGCCATTTCACTGTCACCTTTGCTGGCCTCGATAGGGTTCGCCAGTACGCTCAGGCTAAAGGTATCGACCAGACTCTGCCCGGTTTCACGCACGGCATTGCGCAGCGCGCTTGCAGGGTCATAGCTGTTGGCATCAAAGGGTTCTGACTTCATTCTGTCGGCGGTATACAGCGTGTTTAAGGTACCGACAACTACCTCTTTGGCGAGCGCGCCGGTGACCAGGCCGACCGTGGCCTGCCAGTTGTCAGCATGCACGCCTATAGGCGATAGCACCGGCGTCAGGACCTTGCTGACGCTTGCCAGCGCCGAGTCGTCAAGGCCGTCGGCCGCCCTGCCGCTCAGTGAGAAACTGTTTAGTGCACCAATAAATACGCAGGCAATGACGATAACGCCACCCGCACGCAGGATGAAGCCTTTTAGGCGCTGCCAGGTTTGTTTCAGCAAACTTTTCAACTGAGGAATGTGGTAAACGGGCAGCTCCATGATGAACGGCGAAGCCTCGCCGCGCATGAGGGTATGCTTCATGACCAGACCGGTCATGACGGCGACGGTGATTCCGAGCAGATAAAGAGAAAAGACCGCCGAAGCACCGTGTTGCCCAAAGAAGGTAGCAGAAAACACGGCAAAGATGGCGAGCCTTGCGCCGCAAGACATAAACGGTGCCATCATTACGGTCATCAGGCGCTCACGCGGGGCGTCGAGGGTGCGTGCGCCCATAATCGACGGAACGTTACAGCCGAAACCGACAATCAGCGGCACAAAAGATTTGCCTGGCAGACCGAGCGACTGCATCAGTCGGTCCATAACGAATGCCGCGCGGGCCATGTATCCCGAGTCTTCGAGAAAGGAAAGAAACAGATACATCATGCCAATTTGTGGAATGAGCGGCATCACGGTGCTTATTCCACCGCCAATGCCCTGCGCCAGAAACAGCGTGAGCCAGACCGGAAAATGCAGTGAATAGCCTATCCACTGAATGCCGTCGACAAATATCGTCGCTGAACCTATTTCAAACAGCGGCTTCAGCGCGCCGCCGATGTTGATAGCCAGTACGAACATCAGGTACATCACCAGCAAAAAGAGGGGCACGCCGAGAAAGCGATTGAGGATGATTTTGTCCAATGCCTGCGTCAGCCTATGAGGCGAGCTCAGATGCGCGTTACTGGCGGCGGCACCTATCGCATTTATGGAGATGTAGCGTGCTTCGGCAATCGCCAGCGCGGGGTCAGCAACATTGGCCTCGACGAGAGTTTCCCGCACCTCAGGCAGTCGCGTGTTGGCATCACCGGCGTGCGTCGCGCTGTAGATATCGCCTTCGAGCATCTGTACCGCGAGCCAGTCACGTCTTTGATGCGGCAGATCGACAGGCATGGCTTCGGCCAAATTAACGATGGCATGCATCAGCGCCGGAGGATAATTGACGCGCTGGAGTGGGAGCGCCTGTGGGAAGCCGTCTATCGCGGCTGTTAAATCCGCGATTCCGTCGGTGCGGGTTGAAACCAGAGGGACGACAGGGCAACCGAGGCGTGCAGAGAGCATCTTGATATCGATAGTGATGTTTTGTTTTTCGGCGATATCGAGCATGTTGAGCGCCACGATACAGGGAATACCTAGATCGAGGATTTGTAGCGTCAGATAAAGATTTCTTTCAAGACTGGAGGCGTCGATAACGTTTATAAGCAGGTCGGCGTCGTTGCTTAATATGTAGTGGCAGGCAATCTGCTCGTCGAGCGAGGTCTGACTGGAGATAGTCGTCAGCGAATAAGTGCCGGGCAGGTCAACCAGTTTTACCCTGTGCTCGCCGGTCAGGAAATGGCCTTCCTTACGCTCAACCGTCACACCCGCCCAATTACCCACCCGCTGGCGTGAACCTGTAAGTTGGTTGAAAAGGGTGGTTTTACCCGAATTAGGGTTTCCAATCAGGCCTATTGTCATTGCTTTCATGGCGTTATCTTTGCTCCTGCAGCTCGACATGCAGCAGCTGCAAATCTTTCTTGCGCACGATGAGGCAGGTACGTCGGGTTTCTATCTGCATAGGGTCACCCAGCGGGGCGACGCGCAGCACGTTGAATTCGGAGCCAGGCAGCATGCCGAGCGACAGCAGTTTTTGCCGGTAGGCGGGGCTGATATCACGAGAGAAGCCGATGACTTTGTAGCAGCGCTGAGTCTGAAAGTGCATGGTGAACCTCTGTAGTGTCCTTTGGGACCAAAGTTTTGCATCCTGTTTGCATAACTTATTGAACAGTAAGGCTAATAATAATCATTACTGATTTGCGGAAGGGGTGAGGCAGTCCGGCAGCGAAGAATAGTTTCGGTGCGTGAGTATGCTAATCCTCAGGGGAAGGGCGTTTATTGATGTAGCTCAGGTTAAAAGGGGTAAGAAGGGGAAATTAAGGCAAAATAAGGGAAAAATAAGGGAGCAGGCGTATCGCTGCCCCCTATTCTGTTTAGCGTTTTTTACCGAAGGCGGCAGCCAGAGCGTCAGCCATCGCATTGTTGCCCGCGCTGGCGTTGCCACGACCGGCCGGTGCCGCGTTCCCGCGTTTCGGTGCTTCACGTCCTTTGGCCGTGGCCGGTGCAGGCGAGCCACTGCTGCGGCGCGCTGGGCCTTCACCCGGCTGTTCGTCGAGACGCATCGTCAGCGCAATACGCTTACGCTGCAGGTCAACTTCCATGACTTTAACCTTCACGATATCGCCGGTTTTCACCACCGTATGCGGATCTTCTACGAACTTGTTCGCCAGAGAAGAGATATGCACCAAACCGTCTTGATGTACGCCAATATCAACAAAAGCACCGAAGTTAGTGACGTTGGTCACTGTGCCTTCGAGCACCATGCCCAGCGTCAGATCGTTCATGGTCTCGACGCCTTCGGCGAAGGTCGCGGTTTTGAACTCAGGACGCGGATCGTGACCCGGTTTTTCGAGCTCTTTGATGATGTCGGTGACGGTCGGCACACCGAAGGTGTCGTCGGTAAACTCGCTGACCTTCAGCCCACGCAGTACGTTTGAGTCACCCATCAGCTCTTTCAGCGCCAGCTGAGTCGCCGCCAAAATTCGCTCAACTACCGGATAGGTTTCCGGGTGAACGGTCGAGGCGTCGAGCGGGTTATCTCCGTGGTTAATACGCAGGAAGCCCGCGCACTGTTCAAAGGCTTTAGGCCCGAGACGGCTGACTTTTAGCAGCTGTTCACGGTTGCGGAACTGGCCGTTCTCGTCGCGCCAGTTCACGATATTCTGCGCCATCATGCGGGTCAGTCCCGCAACGCGCGTCAACAGAGGAACCGAAGCGGTATTGAGGTCCACGCCGACGGCGTTTACGCAGTCTTCCACTACGGCATCAAGTTTTTTGGCCAGCAGACTTTGGCTGACATCGTGCTGATACTGGCCCACGCCGATAGATTTTGGGTCGATTTTCACCAGTTCGGCGAGTGGGTCCTGCAGGCGGCGGGCGATAGACACGGCGCCGCGAATAGAGACGTCGAGATCCGGGAACTCGAGCGCCGCCAGTTCAGAGGCCGAGTAGACCGAGGCTCCGGCTTCGCTAACGATAACTTTCTGTGCTTTAACTTCAGGGAACTGCTTTTGCAGCTCGATGAAGAAGCGTTCGGTCTCGCGTGAGGCAGTGCCGTTACCGATAGCCACCAGCTCGACGTTGTGTTTAATGCACAGCGCAGCGACCTGTTGGGCTGCTTTCGCTGCCTGACCGGTGTGGGGATAGACGGTGTCGGTGCCGACCAGTTTACCGGTGTTATCCACCACGGCGACCTTAACGCCGGTACGCAGACCCGGATCGAGACCCATGGTGGCGCGCATCCCCGCTGGAGCGGCCATCAGCAGGTCGTGCATGTTGCGGGCGAATACGTTGATAGCCTCGTCTTCGGCACGTTCGCGCACGGTGCTCATCAGCTCGGTTTCAAGGTGCATCAACACTTTGATACGCCAGGTCCAGTTGACAACCGCGCGACGCCAGACGTCAGCCGGAGCATTGTTGAGCTTCAGGCCCAAGTGGTCGATGATGATTTGCTCGGCATAGCTCTCGCGCGGCGGTTCATCAGACTGAGGATCGGCATTCAGGCCCAGCTGTAAGACGCCTTCATTGCGGCCGCGGAACATCGCCAGCGCACGGTGTGAAGGCACCTGAGAAATCGGTTCATGATGATCGAAATAGTCGCGGAATTTCGCGCCTTCCTGCTCTTTGCCCTCGACCATACGCGAGGTCAGATGGGCATTTTTCCACAGATAGTCACGTACTTTCGCCAGCAGAGAGGCGTCTTCGGCGAAGCGTTCCATCAGAACGTAGCGGGCACCGTCAAGGGCGGCCTTCACGTCGCTTACGCCTTTATCGGCATCGACGAAGGCGACGGCGGCCTGCTCTGGCTCTTGTTGTGCGTCCTGCCACAGCAAGTCGGCCAACGGTTCGAGACCGGCTTCGATAGCAATCTGGCCACGCGTGCGGCGCTTTGGTTTAAACGGAAGATAGAGGTCTTCAAGCTCGGTTTTGCTCAGCGTGCCATTAATGGCCTTCGCCAGGTCATCGCTCAGCTTGCCCTGTTCTTCGATAGACTTGAGGATAGTCTGCCGACGGTCTTCCAGTTCGCGCAAATAACCCAGGCGGGTGTCCAACTGACGCAGTTGGGTATCATCCAACCCGCCGGTGACTTCCTTACGATACCGCGCAATAAATGGCACGGTATTACCTTCATCCAGTAAGCGGACGACAGAAGCAACCTGCTCCGGACGTACCTGCAATTCTGTCGCGATAATGCGGCTCAGTTGATCATTCATAAGTTTTTTATCTTACTTTGGGTATAAGTAGATGACGTGAAAACAGGGGGACAGTTATACGTTTTGAACGCCCAAAATGCCAGCCATCCACGCGTGGTGACCGGCGTTTTGAGAAACTTGGAAGGTCATTCGCCTTGAGTATAGTCAATCTCGTTGACGTACCAGACGGCATCGCCGACCGGCGTGGTGACGACGGTGCTGTCTCCGACCTCTTTTTTCAGCAGGGCACGGGCCATCGGTGAATCGATGGATATATAGTCTTTGCGGCCAAAGATTTCATCATAGCCGACGATACGAAAACGCATCGTCTGGCCGTCGTCATTTTCAATCTCGACCCAGGCACCGAAGAACACTTTGCCGTCCTGCTGTGGCGAGTAATCGACAATGCGCAGCTGTTCCATGCATTTGGTGAGATACCTCACCCGGCGGTCGATTTCGCGTAAGCGTTTCTTATTATACTGATAATCGGCATTTTCACTTCTGTCGCCAAGGCTGGCTGCCCAGGTCACTTTTTTGGTGACTTCGGGACGCTCTTCCCGCCAGAGAAAGTCGAGTTCCTGCTTGAGTTTCTGGTAGCCTTCGCGAGTTATCAGCTTGGTTTTCATCGGCTTCTTCGTTTTTATCTGAGGAGGTGGAAACAGTGTTCACCGGAATTTATCCGGCTTTTGTCTATCAGGGCAGAATAACTCAGCGAAACGCATCAGGGAAACCCTCTATTGCCGAGATTTTTGCCTGCAAAAGGAGAGTGCGCCCAAAAGTGTAAAAAGCATAAAGATATGAACAGACCCCTTAGCGGCGTAGTTTTTGCTGCAAGAAGGCGTGAAATCCCTAAAATTTATTGATAAATTGGGCAAACCATAAGCATTGTTACAATTTCGACTAGAATATATACCATTAAAAGCTGTTGGTTATAGCCAGCTTTTTTAACAATACCGGCTTCAGGTATTAGCGCCTTTGGGAGTAAGAAAATGCAAGAGAATCACAAGATTCTGGTAGTTGATGATGACATGCGTTTGCGCGCACTTTTAGAACGTTATCTGACCGAGCAAGGCTTCCAGGTGAGAAGCGTTGCCAATGCTGAACAAATGGATCGTTTATTAACGCGTGAATCCTTCCATTTGATGGTGCTTGACCTGATGCTTCCAGGTGAAGACGGCCTGTCAATCTGCCGCCGCCTGCGTAGCCAAAGCAACCCAATGCCGATCATCATGGTGACCGCGAAGGGTGAAGAAGTCGATCGTATCGTTGGCCTCGAAATTGGTGCCGATGACTACATTCCAAAACCGTTTAACCCGCGCGAGCTGTTGGCGCGTATCCGTGCCGTGTTGCGCCGTCAGGCCAATGAACTGCCGGGTGCACCTTCGCAGGAAGAAGCGGTGATTTCGTTTGGTAAGTTCAAACTTAATCTCGGCACGCGTGAAATGTTCCGTGAAGACGAGCCTATGCCTTTGACCAGCGGTGAATTTGCCGTGTTGAAAGCGCTGGTAAGCCATCCACGTGAGCCGCTGTCTCGTGACAAACTGATGAACTTGGCTCGCGGCCGTGAGTACAGTGCGATGGAACGTTCTATTGACGTACAGATCTCGCGTCTTCGCCGCATGGTTGAAGAAGATCCGGCGCATCCGCGTTATATCCAGACCGTTTGGGGCCTGGGCTATGTGTTCGTACCGGACGGCAGTAAGGCATGAGGAAAATACGCTTTTCACCGCGTAGCTCCTTTGCCCGTACTTTGCTTTTAATCGTCACCCTGCTGTTTGTCAGCCTGGTGACGACCTATCTGGTGGTGCTGAATTTCGCTATCCTGCCGAGTTTGCAGCAGTTCAATAAAGTCCTGGCCTACGAAGTCCGTATGCTGATGACCGACAAGCTGCAGCTTGAGGACGGCACACTACTGGAAGTGCCTCCGGCATTTCGCCGTGAGATTTACCGAGAGCTGGGCATCTCGCTGTACACTAACTCTGCTGCCGAAGAGAGTGGTTTACGCTGGGCGCAGCACTACGAGTTTCTGAGCCAGCAAATGGCTCAGCAACTTGGTGGCCCCACCGATGTTCGTGTCGAAGTAAACAAAAATACCCCGGTCGTATGGCTCAAAACCTGGTTGTCGCCTGACATCTGGGTGCGCGTGCCGTTGACCGAGATCCATCAGGGCGATTTCTCGCCGCTGTTCCGCTACACGCTGGCGATTATGCTGCTGGCTATCGGCGGTGCCTGGCTGTTTATCCGTATTCAGAACCGACCCTTGGTTGAACTGGAGCACGCCGCGTTGCAGGTTGGTAAGGGGATTATTCCGCCGCCGCTGCGCGAATACGGTGCCTCGGAGGTGCGTTCAGTGACCCGGGCGTTTAACCAGATGGCCGCGGGCGTCAAACAGCTGGCAGATGACCGAACTCTACTGATGGCTGGCGTTAGCCACGACCTGCGCACGCCGCTGACGCGTATACGTCTCGCGACCGAGATGATGAGCAGTGAAGACGGTTACCTCGCTGAATCAATCAATAAAGATATCGAAGAAAGTAACGCGATTATCGAGCAGTTTATTGATTATCTGCGCACGGGGCAGGAGATGCAGACTGAAGTTTGCGATCTTAACTCGATTCTGGGCGAAGTGGTGGCAGCAGAAAGCGGCTACGAGCGCGAGATTGAAACTGACCTGGTCGATGGCGACGTGCTGGTCAACGTGCATCCGTTGTCCATCAAACGAGCAGCGGTGAACATGGTTGTCAATGCGGCACGCTACGGTAATGGTTGGATCAAGGTCAGCAGTGGTCATGAGCTGAATCGTAGCTGGTTCCAGGTCGAGGACGATGGTCCGGGCATTGAGCCTGACCAGCTGGCACATCTGTTCCAGCCGTTCGTACGCGGCGACAGTGCGCGTACCATCAGTGGAACCGGGCTGGGTCTGGCTATCGTGCAGCGTATCATTGATGCACACGCCGGCAGCCTGGATATCGGCAAGAGTCCGCGCGGTGGGCTGCGGTTTAGGGCTTATCTTCCGCGGGTGACTCGGGAGCCGATGGCGGCATCAACGACAGAGTCTTAAAAGCAAAGGCCTCGGAGGTCGGCTTCATAGGACTCCGAGGAACTTTTCCGCTCCGCTTCGACAGCTTCAATGGGCATTTGATCGCCCGCACCTAGCCCGTAAGGGATTAAGATTTGCGACTCATGATAAAGTATTCGGCTGCTTCTTCGCGCCAGCGCGGGCTTCCCTGGTTTTCCCATGGGTTGAGCAGCGCAATGCCGGTCTGCGAGAAGCGCGCAACCTCGGAGGTTGCCAGTCGCGCCTGATGGTGTCGGCAAATCGCCGCGGTCTGTAATTCGTTGTAATTCAATGGGGTAGGGTACGCCTGATTCTCAGCGTAAAGCTGGGCGTAAATCAACGCGCTCGGCGCATCGAAGGCCAGCAGTCTGCCGGCAAAGTCTTGATTAAGCATCTCGAGGAGCAACGTCGAAACCTGCGCTTTCTGGCGGTTGTCTGCCAGGCATTCCGCGCTGGCAAACAGTTCCGCGACGGAGATAGCGGTCAGGAACAGCTGCTGCGCGTCCTGCGCGTTCAGCCACTCCAGCAAATATTTGTGCGGTTTTGGCCGCATTATTTCCGCTATCACCGGCGTATCAAGCACAATCATTCGTCATTGTCTCTTTGACGAGATGCTTCACTTCTTTGTGGTAAAGCCAACTCAACGCCACCGCTCTGCGAGAAACGCTGTTGCAGTCTGCTGCCTAAACCATAGCTCGGCTGGCTGCCTTGCAGCGCCTGGCGGAGAATGATCCGGGCCTCCTCTTCCATGGAGTGCCCGTTTTTTGCAGCCGAGAGTCGCAGCAAATCTTTGACTTCGTCATCAAGGTTGCGAATCGTCAGCGTCGCCATTACAGCTTAGGTCCCGCGCTTACCAGAGCGGCACCGGCCGGGGTGTCAGTGTATTTGCTGAAGTTTTCAACAAACAGCGTGGCCAGATCTTCAGCTTTGCTCTGCCACTGCTCTGCGCTTGAATAGCTGTCGCGTGGGTCAAGGATCTGCGTGTCAACGCCCGGCAACGACTGTGGAACCGCCAGGTCGAAAATTGGCAGCTGAGTCGTTGGCTGATTGTCGATTTCACCGCTGAGGATGGAGTCGATAATCGCACGGGTATTTTTCAACGAGATGCGCTTACCGGTCCCGTTCCAGCCGGTGTTGACCAGATAAGCCTTCGCGCCAGACGCCTTCATGCGTTTTTCGAGCACTTCTGCATACTGCGTAGGGTGCAGCGTCAGGAAGGCCGCGCCGAAGCAGGCTGAGAAGGTTGGCGTCGGTTCGGTTACGCCGCGCTCGGTACCGGCCAGTTTGGCGGTGAAGCCAGACAGGAAGTAGTATTCGGTCTGCTTGTCGGTCAGGCAGGAAACCGGTGGCAGCACGCCGTAGGCGTCGGCGGTCAGGAAGATGACCTTGGTCGCATGACCTGCTTTAGAAATAGGCTTGACGATATTATCGATGTGATAAATCGGGTAGGTCACGCGGGTATTTTCGGTTTTAGCACCGTCGTTGAAATCAATGATGCCCTGCTCATTGACGGCAACATTTTCCAACAGCGCATCGCGCTTGATGGCGGCAAAAATGTCTGGCTCGGCTTCGTGGCTCAGATTAATGGTTTTTGCGTAGCAGCCGCCTTCAAAGTTGAACACGCCTTCGTCATCCCAGCCGTGCTCGTCGTCGCCGATAAGCTTGCGTTTAGGATCGGTAGACAGGGTGGTTTTACCGGTCCCTGACAGGCCAAAGAACACCGCCACGTCGCCTTTCTCGCCAACGTTTGCGGAGCAGTGCATAGAGGCGATGTTGTTGAGTGGCAGCAGGTAGTTCATCACGGCGAACATGCCTTTCTTCATTTCGCCGCCGTACCAGGTGCCGCCAATTAGCTGAACGCCTTCAGTCAGGTTGAACGCGATGAAGTTCTCGGAGTTCAGACCCTGCTCTTTCCAGTGTGGATTGCTGCACTTGGCGCCGTTCAGCACCACGAAGTCTGGCTTAAAACCGACCAACTCTTCATCGGTAGGACGGATGAACATATTTTTGACAAAGTGTGCCTGCCAGGCTACTTCAGTGACGAAGCGAACTTTCAGACGGGAATTCTCGTTGGTGCCGCAAAAAGCATCGACAACAAACAGGCGTTTTCCAGAAAGCTGACGGCCAACTAACTGCTTCAGCTCCTGCCAGGTCTCCTGACTCAACGGCTTGTTGTCATTCTTTCCTTTGCCCTGATCTGCCCACCAAACGGTGTCGCGGGTCGTGTCGTCACGGACGATGTATTTGTCCTTTGGCGAACGGCCGGTGAAGATACCCGTATCAACGTTAATAGCGCCGAGCTCGGTCAATTGACCGCGTTCAAATCCTTCCAGACCAGGAGCCAACTCCTCCTGATAAAGCACTTCGTAACTCGGATTATAAATGATTTCATTAGCTTGAGTGATCCCGTACTGGGCCAGCTCATCAGCTGAAAAAGGTGTACTAGACATATCCCTGCTCCTTTATATACATCGTCTGTCTGCGCGATATTGTAGGGAGAACAATAGTCCTTTTACACGGGAGTCACCAAATAATTGAAGCTATTGGAACATTTTTGGTAGATTTGAGATGTAGAGCACGGAGTAATGTAACAGGAGCAGCTATTAAACTGCTCCTCAGGTGGAATTTTATGCGGGATTTACTCAGTGAATGCTGTCATTGCTGCTGTTTGCGCCCGAGCGAATCGATACCATGTCCATCGCGTCAAACACGTAATGACTGCCGCAATAGTCGCAGTGCATATCAATTTTTTCATCTTCTTCAAGCATTTCCAGAACTTCTTCATCCGGCAGCGTCAGCAACGCGTCAGCACAACGCTGACGAGAGCAGGTGCACTTGAAGCAAACGTCCTGTGGTTCGTACAGCGTCACCTCTTCCTGGTGATACAAACGATACAGTACTTCGTTGGCTGGCAAGGTGAAAAGCTCTTCCGCCTTGATGGTGGTTGTCAGCTGAGACAGGTGGCTGAACTCTTCAGCATCGGTTTCCTGCGCAGGCAGAACCTGAAGCAGCATACCGCCCGCCGCTGGCTGGCCTTCCGACTCGCCGGTGCGGATAAAGATGCGCGTAGGCAGCTGCTCTGAGCGCAGGAAGTAATCTTCCAGACATTCTGCCAGGGTTTCCCCTTCGAGGCCCACCACGCCCTGATAGCGCTCGCCTTCGGTTGGGGAAATGGTAATAACCATATACCCATTACCGACCATCTGTTTCAGGGTGCTGCCTTCGGCGATGTCACCCTGCAGACGCGCTACGCCACGCATTTCTTGCAGATTGTTGCCGTTGATAACCGCCAGCTTCAGAGGACCATCGCCCTGAACCTGCACGGTGATGTCACCGTCGAACTTCAGCGTGGCGGTCAGCAGACTGGTCGCAACCAGCAGCTCGCCCAGCAGCGTGCGAACTTCAGCAGGATAATCATGGCCATCTACGATTTGCTGAAAGGTTTCGCTCAGGGATACCAACTCGCCGCGCACGGCGTGATGATTGAATAAGTAACGGTGTAATTGATCTTTATTAGACATAGTTTACGTTCTCTTTTTGGCGATCGTGCCCTTGCAGCGGTTAACGCAGAGGACGTTATTCTTGATCGCTATATTTAAATTTAATCAGGCTGCGGCGTTCTTTCTTGTCCGGACGCCTGTCGGGATGCGGCATCGTCAGAGCATTCATCTTGCGGGCCTGAGAGATTTTCTCCCGATTGGCCACGCTGGCTTCCGTTTCCTGATAAAGCGTTTGAGCCTGTTCTGCACTGCGTCGCTGGTCGGTGACGTCTAGCACCACCACGACTTTTTCGTCATTGCCCTGACGCAGTTTTATCTCAGCGTTAAGCTCGACCAGTTTACTGGGCTTACCGCGCTGGCCGTTGTAATGAACCTTGCCGCCTTCAATCATCTCTCGGGCGAGGGCGCGGGTTTTATAGAAACGCGCGGCCCACAGCCATTTGTCGAGACGAACGGCGTTATCATCCTGTTGCTGTGCTTTTGCCTTCATGATTCCTCCCGTTTCGGGCAGGGGCATAATCTGCTGAGGCCGCGCCGGTTAACCCAAAGGTAACAGACTGCGGTAATCACTGATTGAAGGATGACCCTGAAATGACTTTGTCGCCATCGTAGAGTCGGGATTTTCTATACCAAGACAGTAGCGGATCCCGTAGGCCTTCGCTGCATCAAGAATAGGTTCGCCGTCGTCTACAAAAAGCGTCCTCGCCGGATCAAAACCGGTTTGCTGCTGGACGGCAGCCCAAAGGCGCTGATCTTCTTTCGGATAACCAAATGTGTGGGTGGAAAGCAATAAATCAAGGTGCTGGTCTAAACCCGTGTGCTCAATCTTCACCGCCAGACTGTGCGGATGCGCATTGGTTAGCAGGATGGTGCGTCGCCCGCTTTGGCGTAACTGTGTTAAAAAAGGCGTAGTATCTTCGCGCAGTTTCGCGTTACTGCCAATATCCGTGGTCATCTGGTAGATGTCCAGGTCGAGCTTTTTACTCCAATAGTCGAAGCAGTACCAGTTCATAGTGTGCTGTACTGCAAGATATTCCTCGTGGATGTGCTGCCTGGCCTGCTGCAGCGATATCTGGCGTTTCTCGCTCAGCGCCATGGGAACCTGCTGAAGCCAAAAATGGCTGTCGAAGGCTAAATCCAAAAGGGTGCCGTCCATATCCAGCAGTACGGTATCAATGTTATTCCAGTCCAGGTCCAGCATCATCTCTCTGTACTCTTCAATCTTTGATGAGGTCAGTCGCGCGGTGCAACGGTTACGACATCAACGTGGGATTAAAACAGCTGCTGTAATAGGCCTGAATTTTTTCCATCCGCTGCCTGTCGTTTATGCGGCGCTTAATCAACAGCACGACATTGGTCAACAGCGTGGCGATAACCCCCATCAGCAGGATGGTCGTGCCGAGATAGCGCCACAGCGTCGAGATATCCGGTTCGCTGTGCAGCGAGATATGGCGCGTGCCGTTGGCATCAATGCTGATGTTGGTGATGACACCCTGTGCTGCAAAGCGAGTATGCAACAGCATTGATGACAGATTTTGCAGCTGTTTCCATTGGTCCAGCGGATTATAGGCGAAAAGTGACAGAGCAGGACGGGCTTCTGGCACCAGCTGTTTGCCTTCGTCGTTACTGATCAGGAAACCGCCCGGCGGTGGGCTGTTAAGCGCTGAAGCCGCGCGCAGGGTTTCATGGGAGTAAAACGCATTCGTCGCGCTGTTGACTAATTCATTGAGCGACTCGGCGCTTACCGGGCGCAGCAGAACGTTCATGCCTTTAAGCTGGCCTGACTTAGCGCGTTTGACCAGCGTGCTCCAGTTATCGGCATTGCCCAGATTGACCAGCGCATTTTTCAAACGCACGCAGTCTTCGCTGTTGCTGCACAGCGATTCGGTTTTCAGCACAATGTCCGAGAAGTCGTCGAGTAGAATCATGCCGGATTTCTCGATGGCGGTCGCCAGCTGCGGGTTGATGCTTTGCTCGTTACCCGCACTGCCCGGATGCAGCTGATTGTGCACCGTCGCTATCAGGTCATCGGCGGCTTCAATCGTTTCAGACTGTGGGATAGGCAGCGGAGTGGCCTCGTTCCAGTACACTGAAGAACAGTCAAACGGCAAAAATGGCGACGTGTTGCCGCTGCTAAGATGTGGCGGCACATAACACATGCCAGTACCCTGTACTTTAAGCGTGTCGCCAACGCGCAGTGGCGTTTTTTCTAACGCGGCCACGCTGTTGACCTGCGTACTCTGCGCGCCCTGAAGCCAGGCTACGCTGAGTTTCAGCGACAGGCTAAGAGGCACGTAGGCCAGCAGCATCAGCAGCAAAAACAGTGAGCTACAGGTTAGAACCAGATTCTTGCCCCAGCGCTGTAGCGGAAAGTTTTTGACTTCGTCGTGCAAGGAAAGGAACCGACCCTGACGAACCACCTGGCTGTTGAGATAGACGTCAATATTGGTTTTTTGACCCAGCTCACGGCCAATGTAGGACTGCCAGTGTGACGGATAAACCAGGTCTACCACGCCGAGCGAAATGTTGCTGATATCGCCCTGTTTCGATTCGCCAAACAGGCCCCAGCGCTTAGGCATGCCGCGCAGGCAGTGGATCTCTTTGCGATTGCGGCCGAGCATATCCGACAGCAATCGCCAACCTACCCACGCCGCCAACAGCAACGTAAGTGCCATCATCCACGGCAGGATTGCCGGCGGACCAATCAGCGCAATAAACACCAGTATCATCGCCAGCGACAGGGCAATCGCCTCGCTCACGCCGTTCGACTGGGTAAGCTTATGTTCTTCTCTGGTTTCCTGACGCACGCTGACCAGTTCGACGTGGTCACTCTCTTCGGGGCGAATAGACGCGTTACGCGGCGGCGGGGCAACCACCGCAGAGGTCACCGAGGCACGGTCGTAAATATGGTCGACCAATGAATGCCCGTTGAGCGAGATGACCAGCGGGATAGTCTGTGTCTTGATTAACTCGACGTGGTTTTCCTGCGCAATGTACTGTTCCCAGAACAGCGGCAGGTGAATTTCCGTGGTCTCGAGAAAATAGCGCCATTTATTCGGATCGTCACTGGCCAGCCCGTAGCGGGTAATGGCGCGGGTAACGGAATAAACGCTCTCGCTTTTGGCGGTCAGAGCTAGCTTGTCGCGCTGCAGCATGAGGTTGCTGCGGTGGGTCATTGGCGTTGGGCTAAGAGGATCGTTCTGGCGGAAATACTTTTCAACAGCGTCGCGCTCCTGTTGAGTCAGTTTGCGCTGGTGTGGTTTTGAAAAATGTATGCTGGAAGAGGCTAACCGTCGGCGTTGCAGCACAAATCTCAGGCCTATGCCCGCGATGAGGAGAACTGCACACAATAAAATCAGCGTCTCGACGACTGTACTCATCCTATCCCCGTTCAGACTCAGGCGTGGTGAGTCATCTGATTGAAAAATTTAAACATATTGAAATCTGAAATATAAAGTTCAAAAGTGTTTAGAACCTGTCTCTTATCAGAAAAGCTACTATCAGGAAAAAGTTTTATTATTGTAATCAAAGTATTTGTTAGTCTGAATCGAGGTATGAAGAAATGTTTCACACAGTCCATACCACTTTGAATCATAACAATCTCTTGCCCAAAATGGGTATCGGCATAATCCTATTTTTAATCATCTCTGAATTTGCTAACACCTCGAATGTACCGTGAGGTACGCAGATGTTACACAAATGGAACAGTAAAGGCAGGCATTACGTAAAGAATCGCGTTGAAAGATTGCGATACGGGTGAGCATTAACGCATTATAGGAATCGTGAATGTTAGGTAGTACAGGCTGGCTGCGGTAAGGGTTGGTCGTAGCAAGGGGATAATATTATTGGGGACGATATGGATAAGCACCTGCAAAAACCTAAGATCCTGAAAGTTGACACTGTAGCCCGCTCCCGTTTGTTTACCATCGAGTCTGTCGATTTGACGTTTAGCAATGGCGAACAGCGTGTCTATGAAAGGATGCGGCCTTCGGATCGCGAAGCGGTGATGATTGTACCGATCGTGGGTGACGATTTGCTGCTGATTCATGAATACGCCGTCGGCATCGAGAGCTACGAGCTGGGGTTTCCTAAAGGGCTCATTGATCCAGGTGAAACCGTACTCGAAGCGGCTAACCGTGAACTGATGGAAGAGGTGGGCTTCGGCGCACAGCATTTCGACGTGCTGGCCAAGCTGACGATGGCACCGTCTTATTTTTCCAGCCGGATGAACATCGTGATTGCCAAGGGGCTTTATCCGCAGAGTCTGGTCGGGGATGAACCTGAGCCTTTGCCGCAAACGCGATGGCCTATCGCCCGAATGATGGAACTGCTGGAGCAGCCTGATTTCAATGAGGCAAGGAACGTTAGCGCCCTGTTTTTGGCGCACAAGTTTCTCACGCGCTGATGAATAGAATTCAGAATTGAAAAAGCCGGACTGAGAATTCCCAGTCCGGCTTTTTTATTGGCGAATCAGCCGAGATTCAGAGGCCCGCAGGCATCAGAACAGCTCTTTAGACTGGCCGTTATCCATGATGGTGGTACCGACGTCGTGCACGGCGTGCTCGGTCGGTTGAGTTCCATCAATAAAGTACTCCATGCGGCTGTCGGCAGACCCATCGGCCAGCTTGCCGCTGCGTTTGTCGATTTTGACCGACACGATGCCAGGAGGCGGGCTGAGCATTTGCTCGGGAACGCCATCCAGAATGGTCTTCATGTAGTCGTCCCACGCTGGCTGTGCACTCTTCGCGCCACCTTCATAACCGGAGATCTGGTCAGGGATTTCGCCCGATGCCGTAGTGCGGCCCAAATCACGACGGTGATCGTCGAACCCGATGTATACCGAGGTCACGACGCCCGGACCGTAGCCTGAGAACCACGCATCTTTCGAACTGTTGGTGGTACCGGTTTTACCGCCGATATCATGGCGCTTAAGGTCTCGTCCTGCGCGCCATGCGGTACCCATCCAACCCGGTTCGCCGAAGATGTTGCTGTTCAGCGCATCGTGGATAAGGAACGACAGCTGAGTACTGATAACGTGTGGCGCGTACTCTTGCTGGGTATCGCTCTGTACCTGGCCCGGCGTCACCTGTTCAAGCTGCGGTTGAGGAACGGTGGCGTTATTTGGCTCGTTGGAGACCGCCACGTTCTCGACGTTGTCATCCGACAGCACGGCGGTTTTCTGCGAGTTGCCGTAAATCACCGGAATATCGCAGGTTTCACAGGCAATACGCGGCTTCTCTTCGAAGACGGTCTTGCCCGACTCATCAACAATCTTGGAGATGAAGTACGGATCAATCAGATAGCCGCCGTTGGTCAGCGCGGCATAACCTCGCACCAGCTGCATTGGCGTAAAGGACGCAGAACCCAGCGCCAGAGACTCCGAGTGCACGATATTCTCAGGCGGGAAGCCGAAACGCTGCAGATAGTCTGCGGCATAGTCGACGCCCATCGCACGCATCGCACGCACCATCATCACGTTTTTAGACTGCCCAAGGCCCTGACGCAAGCGGATTGGACCATCGTAGGTTGGCGGTGAGTTTTTAGGACGCCATTCGGTACCTGCACCTGCATCCCAGCGGGTGATCGGCACGTCGTTGAGAATGGTCGCCAGCGTCAGGCCTTTGTCCATCGCGGCGGTGTACAGGAACGGTTTAATGTTCGAGCCCACCTGACGCAGCGCCTGCGTTGCACGGTTAAATTTGCTCTGATTAAAGTCGAATCCGCCCACCAGCGCTTCAACGGCACCGGTCACGTTATTCAGAGACACCAGCGCCGAGTTGACGTCTGGCACCTGCGCCAGCCACCAGTCGTTGCCGACCTTGCGCACCCAAATTTGCTGACCCGGCTGAACCACGTCACCGACTTTCTTCGGATTCGGGCCCTGGCTGGTGTCAGAACGGAAGGCACGCGCCCAAGTCATACCGCTAAACGGCATGCTGATGTTGTCGCCGTTGGCCATGACGGCCGTTGCCTGATTATCGTCAATCTGGGTCACTACGGCTGGGAACAGCGGTCCATACACCGGCAGCGTTTTCAAGGAGTTAACAATGCGCTTCTGGTCCCACGGCGTTTCACCCACTTTCCACAGCTGGTTCGACGGGCCACGGTAGCCGTGACGCATGTCATAGGCCAGCACGTTGTTACGCAGAGCGTCCTGTGCGGCCAGCTGAGTTTTGCGGGTAATGGTGGTGTAAACGGAGTAACCGTCGGTGTAGGCATTGTCGCCGTAACGTTTAACCATCTCCTGACGCACCATTTCGGTGAGATAAGGCGCGGAGAAAGCGATTTCTGGCGGATGGTAGTTGGAAACCAGCGGAGCCTGACGGGCCGCATCGTACTGCGCCTGAGTGATGTATTTCTCGTCAAGCATACGAGAAAGCACCACGTTGCGGCGAGCCAGCGCACGGTCGTGCGAATACAGCGGGTTAAAGGTTGACGGCGCCTTAGGCAGACCGGCGATAACCGCCATTTCACTCAGCGTCAGCTGATCGACATTTTTACCGAAATAAACCTGAGCAGCCGAACCCACGCCGTAGGCGCGATAGCCGAGATAGATCTTGTTGAGGTAGAGCTCAAGGATCTCGTCTTTGGTCATCAGCTGTTCAATACGGATAGCCAGGAAGGCTTCCTTGATTTTACGGGTCAGGGTGCGTTCTGGACTCAGGAAGAAGTTTCTGGCCAGCTGCTGGGTGATGGTACTCGCACCCTGCGAGGCACGGCCTGTAAACAGGGCAACCGAAGCGGCACGGAAAATACCGATAGGATCGATACCGTGATGCTCATAAAAGCGGCTGTCCTCGGTTGCGATAAACGCATGCACCAGGTCCGGTGGGATCTGGTCGAGTTTCAGAGGAATACGACGCTTTTCACCGTACTGAGCGATCAATTCGCCGTCGGCGCTGTAAACCTGCATAGGTGTCTGCAAGCGTACGTCTTTCAACGTCGCGACATCGGGCAGCTGTGGTTCGATATATTTGTAGAGTCCATATATCGAGGCGGCTCCCAGCACAATGCAACACACTATTAGAGTCAATAAATACTTTACGAACTTCACCTGATAATTCCCATTAAATGACATTTGGGCAGTTTATAAACAGCCGCGCGCGCAGTACGGTAGTCGAAGGCAGAGTATAAAAGCAAGCCTGCCACATAGATATACCCACGATACGGAGCCGGGTATGCCCTAAAATCGACAAGGAAGCGTAATGCAATGCGACACTGTTCATGGTACGTGGGCCTGGATATTCAAAACGATTATGCCAGAGCTATCGCCGTACAACGGCGGCGAAACGGCTGGCAGTTGCGCCATTGGTGGCAGCAGCCGTTACCGCAGGTGGTCATGCGGCAGGGAATATTACATGAGACCGAACAATTAATCGCCATTTTATCGCGCTGGCGTCATTCTTTGCCTTCAACCATTTCATTACGCATTTGTTTACCTGCACAGCGGATTATTCAGGTTCGTCTCCCGCTACCGGACAATAGGCTGCAGGAGCCGCATCGTCATACCTTTATAAGTGCTAGCGCTGCCAAACAGCTGCCGTTGGCGATGGAGTCACTGGCAATCGACTATCGCGTCGAACCCTGCGATGACCAGCGATTGATTGTTACCGCAGCGCGGCGGGAAGAACTTGCCCAGTGGCAGCACTGTCTGGCGCAGGCCAGGCTTTTCCCCGAGGTTATCGAACTGACGCCTTGCGCGCTTCAGTCTGCCGCCAGCGCGGCGGGGGTATCGAGAGAGTCGCTGCTGCTGCACCGCTTAAGCGACGGGTGGCTGTGGGCATCGCCACACGGGCTACCCTTCCAGTTTGGATTGTTTGATGACGATGAGGTGGCCGATCCCAACTCGCTTGGCCCCACGCTCGCCCCACTTTATCTGGCACATAAACTTTGCGACGGTGACATCTATTACACTAGCGTTATCGATACTGCGCCGCCTAAGGGGGTGCAGAACTGGTCACCTTTCGCCGCCTTTTCCCAGATGTCACCCCCCATTCCGCCCAACTGCGGTGCGTTCGCTATCGCGGCGGGTCTGGCCGTTCGCCCGGCCGACCAGTGATGCTGCGCGTCAATCTGCTCCCCTGGCGTGAGCGAGCCTTTGAGAAACGCTATCGTTTTTGGCGCGGGCTGTTGCTGTGCGGAATCGCGGGCTGTGCGCTGTGGCTGATATTTTCTGCCTGGAGTACTCAACGGCAGACGGCAAGTCGGCAGCAACAGCTCTCGGCGCTTATGGCCTATCAGCTTTCCCTGCAACGTCAGCTCGAATCGGTACAGGCTCTGGGTGAACGCTACAGGCTGGCCGAGGCATTGAACCAGCAAAGCGACGCGCATTTTCAGCGCAGCCTGCACGTAGTCCAGCGCTTACGGCATCTGTCGCGGGTGGTGCCGGAGGGGGTATGGGCGACGCGGCTAAGCGACAGTGCCGTCCAGTTTCGGCTCGACGGGGAGGGAGTGGCATACGGAGAAATCCTGGCGCTCAGTAAAAGTCTCAGGGATGCGCCGCAGCTGCCGCAGGTGCAGTTGCAGGAGGTGAGGCTGCTTCCGGCCGCGAATCTGTCCTTTTCGGTCAATGCGAGACTTCCCAGCGGTGATTCTGTGGCCCGCGGCGATTAAAAGAAAGGAAACATCAATGCGAACGGAATATCGCGAAATGCTCAAGCGCCTGATGCAGCGGCCCAATGGGCAGATTGCCTTACTGCTTGCCTTAGTGCTGTCGCTGCTGCTCACGGCCGGTTACGGACTCTCGCTCCACGGTCGGAAACAGTATGCTCAGGCGATTGCAGTGCAAATAAAGGAACAAAGGCAGTTGAGTGCCCAGCGCCAGCGTGTGTTGCTGTTGCAACCTTCGCGGCGTGCATGGCAGGCCAATCTGGATTTGCTGAAGCCACCTGCTGAAGCGAGGCAGTCTTTGCCTCATTATCTCCTGGCGCCGTTAGACGCGGTCTCTGGGCGCTTGCTGCACTGGCAGCCGGAACAAAAGACGCCCGTCAGCGCGGGGCAACAGCAAGGCGCTTTCAGGCTACAGGTCTCTTTTCACGGACTGATTCAGTTATTGCAGACCCTGCTGTTGCAGCAGCCTGCGCCCGTGGCAATTGAGCAGCTCAACGTGACAAAAAATCAGAGTATCGCCCCGCTGCTGGACGTCACGCTGCACCTCGCCACCTATGCGGGGCGCGTCAGTCAGGCGCAAAGGGAGCGGGCAGCGTCTGACATCGCCTCACCGCTGCTGCGAGACCCCTTTCAGGCAGATGATAATCGCCCTTGCGGTGAACCTTCCGACGGAGAAACGCTGACTCAGCTTAAGGGAATACTCGGTGGCGCGGGGCGCTATACCGGCTGGCTTATCGATGCCAGGGGGATGTGGCTCAAGGCGCAGGCGGGCGGGACGATAGCCGAGGGGAACTGGCACGTTGAAGAGGTGACCGATAAGCAGGTGCGTATCCGCACCCGCAGCGCCCAGTGTGGCGAGCGGCAACAAATATTCACGCTTGTGCGCCCTGATTAGGGTCAA
Organism: Rouxiella badensis; assembly: GCF_002093665.1. Taxonomy (GTDB): domain Bacteria; phylum Pseudomonadota; class Gammaproteobacteria; order Enterobacterales; family Enterobacteriaceae; genus Rouxiella; species Rouxiella badensis. Next base: position 66,221 of record NZ_MRWE01000016.1, read on the forward strand.
CGAAACGCGTCATGGAGGACTGCTTGATGAATTATTGTAAAAAGCTTATGCGTAATAAATCTAAAGACGGCAAAGGGCAGGTGCGCGGAGCTTCCGACTGCGCGCGGTGCGGCATCATCTTTATCGTTGGCATAACGCTGTCAGCGACTTGGGCCATGGCTGCCGAAAAGCCGAAAGTCATACAGTTAAAGGAAAAGGCGGTGCCAACGACGGTGAGCCTCGCATTTTTCGATGCCCCGACAGGCCTCATCTTGCAGGCATTGGCCGACCATCAAGGCCTCAATCTGATTATCGGGCAGGGCGTAGAAGGCCGTTTGAGTCTTCGGCTGAACAACCTGCCGTGGCAGCAGGCGATGGACGTCGTGATGCATATGGGGAAATTGACCAGTCAGAAACAGGGCAACGTGCTGATGATTTTCCCGGAGTCTGAGCTGGCGGTGCAGCGCCAGCAAAAGGTCGAGCAGGCCGAGCGGCAGAAACAGGCGCGGCCTCTGGTCAGCCTGACGCTCGGGCTTAAACACGCCGATGCCACAGCGGTGGCGGCGCAGCTCAACGCCCAGAAAGGTACGCTGCTTTCTCTACGTGCGATGGTCAGCGCCGATTCGCGTACCAACCAGCTGCTGCTCCGCGATGCGCGGCCCGAGCTCGATAACGCACGGCGCTGGGTCGAGGCGATGGACTTCCCGATTCAGCAGGTGCGGATTGCCGCGCATATCGTGACCATGAACCGAGACAGCCTGAACGAGTTAGGCCTGCGTTGGGGGCTGAACCAACCGGCGACGGGCGCCAGATCATCGCTGGTACAAAACGTCGAGATGGGGCAAGGCATTGAGAATCCGATGGTCACCGCCGGATTCACCCTTGCCCGCATCGGTGAGCGGTTGCTGAGCCTGGAGCTGACGGCGCTGGAGCAGAAGGACCGCGTCGAGATAATCGCCAGCCCGCGCCTGATGACGGCCAACATGCAGACCGCCAGCATCAAGCAGGGCACCGAAATCCCCTATCAGGTCTCGAGCGGGACCAGCGGCGCAACCTCTATCGAGTTTAAAGAGGCGGTACTGGGCATGGAGGTTACGCCGAAAATCCTTCCTAACGGTGCGATTACGCTGGCGCTGCAAATCAGCCAGAACATGCCGGGGCGCAAGATAAAGCAGGCAGAGGGCGAAGCCCTGTCGATAGACAAGCAGGAAATTAAAACCCAGGTCACGGTAAAAGACGGTGAAACGCTGGTGTTGGGCGGGATTTTTCAGCAGCAAGACATAAATACCGTGAATAAAGTGCCGGGATTAGGCGGTTTACCGTTGATTGGTGGGCTGTTCAAACAGCAATCTTCGCATGACCAACGTCGCGAATTAGTTATTTTTATCACTCCAACGCTGATCAACAGCCAATAACCTTTATTACTTGAGTATACTGTCAGACTGAAATCGCACGATAACGTTGAGCTTATGCAACTTTTTGTGTCGGTAAAGGCTTCTGAGTTTGACGCTGCGGCCGATTTAGCTTACAAGGGTTACCGAATTGAGCACCGAGATTTTTATTTAATGCCATCGCGCCGATAAAAACGTATGGTTTCCCTCCTGCGGCGCGCTATGTAATTTATTCGGTTGCCAAACTACCAGGAGTGTTGAGATAATTTTTATCTGATCTCGCACTATCGCTCATGAGGTTTCAGTTTAGGTCCCGCCGCTAATTTGATTGGCGGGGCGGGTTATCATCAACGAATTGTCTTAGTAATACCGAAAAACATGGCAGAGAAACGCAATATCTTTCTGGTTGGGCCTATGGGTGCCGGCAAAAGCACTATTGGTCGACAGTTAGCTCAACAACTCAATATGGAGTTCTTCGACTCCGATCACGAAATTGAGCGACGTACCGGAGCTGATGTGGGCTGGGTATTTGATTTGGAAGGTGAAGAAGGATTCCGCGACCGCGAAGAGAAAGTGATCAACGAGCTCACCGAAAAACAAGGCATCGTTCTGGCAACCGGAGGCGGTTCCGTGAAATCACGTGAAACCCGTAATCGTTTGTCAGCCCGCGGCGTCGTCGTATATTTAGAAACTACAATTGAAAAACAGCTGGCACGTACTCAACGTGACAAGAAACGTCCTTTGTTGCAGGTGAGCTCCCCGCCACGCGAAGTGCTTGAAGCACTTGCGGCAGAGCGTAACCCGTTATACGAAGAGATAGCGGATGTGACTATCCGTACCGACGACCAAAGCGCCAAGGTTGTTGCTAATCAAATCATTAACATGATTGAAGGCAACTGATTCTGGCATTCCACCACAGCCTGAGGGTGTAAGTTAAGAAGGTCATTGAGCACGACATGGAGAGGATTACTGTAACGTTAGGGGAGCGTAGCTATCCCATTACGATTGCCGCCGGATTGTTCAACGATCCGGCTTCTTTTATGCCTGTAAAGGCAGGTGATCAAGTCATGCTGGTGACAAACCAGACATTGGCACCTCTCTATCTGGACAAAGTTCGTTCAGTGCTTGAGCAAGCAGGCGTTCGTGTTGATCAGGTTATCCTGCCTGATGGCGAACAGTACAAATCCCTGTCTGTTCTGAATGAGGTCTTCTCTGCTCTTCTCGAGAAGCCTCACGGTCGTGATACCACCCTCGTGGCTCTTGGCGGTGGCGTAATTGGCGATTTGACCGGCTTTGCTGCGGCCAGTTATCAACGTGGTGTGCGCTTTATTCAGGTGCCTACCACGCTGCTTTCTCAGGTTGATTCTTCCGTTGGGGGCAAAACTGCCGTCAACCATCCGCTGGGTAAAAACATGATTGGGGCGTTCTATCAGCCTGCCTCGGTCGTGGTCGATTTAGACTGCCTGCGCACTCTGCCGGCCCGTGAGCTTTCGTCCGGTCTGGCAGAAGTTATCAAATACGGCATTATTCTGGATGCCGACTTCTTCACATGGCTCGAAAACAACATGGATGCCCTGCTGTCGCTGGATATGAACGCGATGGCTTACTGCATTCGTCGTTGCTGCGAGCTGAAGGCCGAAGTGGTTGCCGCCGACGAGCACGAGCACGGCATGCGTGCGCTGCTCAATCTGGGGCACACCTACGGCCATGCTATCGAAGCCGCCATGGGTTACGGCGTCTGGTTGCACGGCGAAGCCGTTGCTGCGGGCATCGTGATGGCGTGTTACACCGCGCATCGTCTCGGTCAGTTCAGCCTTGAAGATATTGCTCGCGTTAAATCTTTGCTGGTGCGCGCAGGCCTGCCTGTCAGGGGTCCGCAAGAGATGACCGCCGAGTCCTATTTACCGCACATGATGCGCGATAAAAAGGTGCTGGCGGGCGAACTGCGTCTGGTCCTGCCTACGGCAATCGGCGCGTCCGAAGTCCGTAAAGGCGTGCCTCATGATACGGTGCTTGCATCAATCAATGACTGCCGGGTGCCTTAAGCACTCAAGAAAGTCACGCGCAGTAAGCCATAACAGTTGCCGGCCCTAATCATTGATGAATGGGCCATTTTGACGGGTTGGAGGATTTTAGATGGATGATTTAACACCGGAAGACGATCTTAAGCCAGATACCAGCGACCGCCGACCACAGCGCTCGCGTAAACCGTCTTCACAAGCCCCGAAGCTTGCGGTATCCCGTCAATACTTGATGATTGGCATCGGCATTATCGTGCTGTTGCTACTGATTCTTGGCATTGGTTCTGCACTGAAATCTCCGTCGCAAAACAACGCGGCTGCGCCGTCCAACGGGCCGAAAGACATTAATCTTTCTGGCGCGAACGCTGACGCGAGCTCTTCAGGCTCAGCCCCGGCCGCTACGCCGGTGCCGACGCCTAATGACCAAACGCCTGCGGCTTCTGCTCCTTCTGACGCTAACGCGTCTGCGCAGCCGAAGAGTATCGGTTTGCCGCCTATTTCCTCTACGCCGACCCAGGCTCAGCCACAGGCTGACAGTGGTCAGAAAGAGCGTGTGGATCTTCCAGGCGACATCAACGACGCGCTTTCCCAGCAGCAAGGCCAGGTTAACGCCGCCGCTCAAGACGGTATCAACGCGGGCACGCAGTCTCTGACCTCGTTGCCAACCGCGCCGGCTACCGTCAACAGCAGCCTGAAAGGCCGAGCTCCAGCCGTTGCTCCAGCGCCACACGCGGTTCGCCGTGCGTCGGAGAAAACCACGCCAGTCGAGCATCGCGCCGAACGCCACAGCTCGTCGACCAGAACACCGGTTGCCAAAGCGGCAGAGCCAGTGCGTAAACCTGAAATCAGAAAAGAACCCGAACATCATGCTGCTGTCAGTGCGCCTGCACATCAGAGCGTTGAGTCGGGCAGTGCGGCGGCGCTGAAGACTGCGCCGGGTAGTCACTTTACCCTGCAGCTTAGCAGCGCATCACAGTCGACCTCTTTGAATAACTTTGCCCGCCAGCAGGGACTTAAAAATTACAGCGTCTATCAGACAGTTCGCGATGGCAAACCTTGGTTTGTTCTGGTGAGCGGTAACTATGCGTCCTCAGCTGATGCAAAACGCGCGATAGCCAGTTTACCTGCCGACGTTCAAGCAAAAAAACCGTGGGTTAAGCCTGTACATCAAGTACAGCAAGACCTTAAAAAATGAATCTGATCTGTACGCGATGTGCTGTCTAAAACAGGGTACAATCCGCGGCTGTGAATTGTATAAGTAGCTAACTGACGGCATGAAGAAGAACCGCGCTTTTTTAAAATGGGCTGGTGGCAAGTATCCGCTGGTTGATGACATCAAACGTTATCTGCCAGCGGGAGATTGTTTGATTGAGCCTTTTGTCGGTGCGGGTTCGGTGTTTTTGAACACCGATTATGACGCCTATATTCTGGCCGATATCAACAACGATTTGATCAACCTGTACAACATCGTTAAAACGCGTCCCGACGAGTTTATCCGCGATGCTCGGGCGCTTTTTACGCCTGAATTCAATCAGTCAGAGCGTTACTATCAGTTAAGAGAAGAGTTTAACGCCAGCGCCGATGTCTATCGTCGTTCTCTGCTTTTTTTATACCTGAACCGCCATTGCTATAATGGGCTTTGCCGCTACAACTTGAGCGGTGCCTTTAATGTGCCTTTCGGTCGGTATAAAAAACCTTATTTCCCTGAGGACGAGCTCGCCTGGTTCTCTGAAAAAGCACAGAATGCACAGTTTGTATGCGAGCATTACCAGCACACTCTGCTGAAGGCGAAGAAAGGGGCTGTGGTGTATTGCGATCCGCCTTACGTGCCGCTTTCGGCGACGGCGAACTTTACGGCGTATCACACCAATAACTTCAATCTGACCGACCAGCAAAATCTGGCCAAACTGGCAGAGAAACTCTTGGCAGAACGCCAGGTGCCGGTGCTGATTTCGAACCACGATACTGCCTTGACCCGCGATTGGTATTCCGCCGCAGCGCTCCACGTGGTGACGGCGAGAAGAACCATCAGCAGCAATATTTTGCAGCGCAGCAAGGTAACCGAGCTATTGGCGTTGTATAGCTAAAGGACTTTTAAACGTAGGAGAAGCAGATGAAAGATTTTTTGATTGCTCCATCCATTCTGTCGGCTGATTTTGCTCGTCTGGGCGAAGACACCGTCAAAGCATTGGAAGCGGGCGGCGACGTGGTGCATTTTGATGTCATGGATAATCACTATGTGCCGAATCTGACCATCGGTCCCAACGTCTGCCAGTCCTTGCACAAGTTTCTGCAGGAAAAGGGGATCAACAAGCCTATCGACGTTCACCTGATGGTGATGCCAGTTGATAGCCTGATCCCACAGTTTGCTGAAGCCGGGGCCACCTACATTACTTTCCACCCTGAAGCGACTCTGCACGTTGACCGTACGCTACAGCTCATCAAGTCACACGGTTGCAAGGCCGGTCTGGTGTTTACGCCTACGACCCCGCTGAGCTATCTCGACTACGTGATGGATAAACTCGACGTTATCCTGCTGATGTCTATCAACCCGGGCTTTGGCGGTCAAACGTTTATTCCGGCCACGCTCGATAAACTGCGCCAGGTGCGCCAGCGCATCGATGAAAGCGGTTACGATATTCGCCTCGAGATAGACGGCGGCGTCAAAGTTGAAAACATTGGCGAGATTGCTGCTGCAGGTGCGGACATGTTCGTCGCCGGTTCAGCGATTTTTGGCAGCCCGGACTATCGCGGCGTGATAGACAACATGCGCAAAGAACTGGCCAAGGTTTCCCATGACTGAGCCTCTTGCTCCGCTTGGCGTTGCCTTTGACCTTGACGGTACGCTGGTTGACAGCGCACCGGGTTTGGCCGAGGCGGTAGACAGAGCGCTGGCTGACGTGGGCCTGCCAAAGGCGGGCGTCGAGCGTGTTAGCACCTGGATTGGCAACGGTGCCGACATTATGGTCGAGCGTGCCGTTCGCTGGGCCAAGGGAGACCTCAGCCCCGAGTTTTGCCTCAAGGTTCGTGACCAATTCGACCACCACTATGCGCAAACCGCCGCCGGTGGCAGTCGCCTCTATCCTCAGGTCAAGGAAACGCTCGTTGCGCTCGCCGCAGCGGGGCTACCTCTGGGCCTGATAACCAACAAGCCAACGCCGTTTGTTGCGCCCTTACTGGTATCTCTGGGCCTCGATGGCCTGTTCTCGCAGGTATTGGGTGGTGACGACGTGGTGCAGAAAAAACCCCACCCCGCGCCCCTGTACCTGATGCTGGCCAACATGGGCCTGCGCGCCAGCGAGCTGGTATTTGTGGGTGATTCACGCAATGACATTCAGGCGGCGCAGGCTGCGGGCTGTCAGTGTGTGGGTATGACCTACGGTTATAATTACGGTGAAGCCATCGCCTTAAGTAAACCCGACCGGGTGCTTGAACGCTTTGCCGACCTTTTGCCCACCTTCGGGCTACCCTCTTTAAAGGATCAGGAAGCTTAAAAAATGAGTAAACCCATCGTCTTTAGTGGCGCACAACCCTCTGGTGAATTGAGCATTGGTAACTACATGGGTGCTCTGCGTCAATGGGTTAAAATGCAAGATGACTTTGATTGCATTTACTGCATCGTTGACCTGCATGCAATTACTGCTCGTCAGGATCCTGCTCAATTACGTAAAGCCACGCTGGATACGCTGGCGCTGTACCTCGCCTGCGGTATCGATCCTAAGAAGAGCACCATTTTCGTTCAGTCACACGTGCCTGAGCACTCCCAGCTTGGCTGGGCGCTCAACTGCTACACCTATTTCGGTGAGCTGAGTCGTATGACGCAGTTTAAAGACAAATCTGCGCGCTATGCCGAGAACATCAACGCCGGTCTGTTTGACTATCCGGTGCTGATGGCCGCCGACATCCTGCTGTACCAGACTAACCAGGTACCGGTTGGCGAAGATCAGAAGCAGCACCTGGAGCTGAGCCGTGACATCGCGGGTCGTTTCAACGCAATTTATGGCGATATCTTTACCGTTCCTGAGCCGTTGATTCCTAAATCGGGTGCTCGCGTGATGTCTTTGCAGGATCCGACCAAGAAGATGTCCAAGTCGGACGACAACCGCAATAACGTGATTGGCCTGCTGGAAGACACCAAGTCAGTGACTAAGAAGATCAAACGCGCGATGACCGACTCTGAAGAGCCGCCGGTCATTCGTTACGATCAGGCCGCTAAGCCAGGGGTTTCAAACCTGCTGGATATCCTGTCGGGCGTGAACGGCAAGAGCATTGCCGAGCTGGAAGCAGAATTTGAAGGCCAGATGTACGGGCATTTGAAAGGTGCGGTTGCTGAAGCAGTATCCGAGATGTTGGGCGGTCTGCAAGAGCGTTTCCACCAGTATCGTGCTGATGAAGCCTTCCTGCAGCAGGTTCTGCGTGAAGGTGCCGAGAAGGCGCGTGCTCGCGCTCAAGAGACTTTAAAGAAGGTCTATGAGGCAATCGGCTTCGTCCCCGCACTATAAAATCCTTCGTTCTTGACGCTGTCACTGCGTTGGCTGCGTCCGCGCACCCCAGTCACTGACTCTTGTCAGTGACTGGGGATTTGCAGCCTTGCCGCCTTATTACAGCGCCAAAGGCTGTGGATTTGCTTCGGCGCTTGAAAACCAGTTCAGCTTTTCTCTCAGCGCGACTACGCCGCCGACGATAATCAGGCTTGGGCTTTTAACCTGCGTTGCGAGTTCACTCAGCTGCGACAGTTCTCCCGTGACCACCTTCTGTGCCGGCGTGGTGCCGTTTTCTATCAGCGCGACCGGCGTATCAACGGCGAGTCCGTGATGGGTTAGCTGATGCTGTATCTCCCCCGCCTGCGAGAGTCCCATATAAAACACCAGCGTTTGCTTACCCTGTGCCAGACAAGGCCAGTCAAGACTGCTGTCTTTTTTGGCGTGGCCGGTAATCAACCGCAGGCTCTGCGCGTGATCGCGATGGGTAAGGGGAATGCCGCTGTAGGCCGAGCATCCTGAGGCTGCGGTAATCCCGGGCACCACGGAGAAACCGATACCGGCCTCGGCCAACACTTCTAGCTCTTCGCCACCGCGCCCAAAAATAAACGGGTCACCGCCTTTCAGACGCACCACTCTTTTACCGCGCTGCGCCTGCTCAACCAGAATCTGATTGATCTGCTCCTGCGGCACGCAGTGGTTGCCTGCCTGTTTACCGACAAAAATACGTTCGGCGTCGCGGCGCACCAGATTTAACACCTCATCGGAGACCAGCCTGTCATAGACCACCACGTCGGCCAACTGCATCTGCTGTAACGCTTTTAGCGTCAGCAGGCTGGCGTCACCCGGTCCTGCACCGACCAGCACCACTTCGCCCTGTTCCTCTATCGGCTGGGCGAAGAGCTGCTCAATAAAGGCCTCGCTTTGCGGGATGTCGTTATTGGCCAAAGACTGCGCTAAACGTTGGTGGTTAAACAGCTTTTCCCACCAGCGGCGACGCGTCATGCCGTCGCTGTAGTGCTGTTTTACCCGTTGGCGCAAACTTCCGGCCAACTCCGCCAGTCGACCGAGATGCAGCGGCAGCGTCGCCTCGAGGCGTTCGCGCATCAGCCGAGCCAGCACCGGCGCATTGCCGCCGGAAGAGACGGCAATCATCAGCGGTGAGCGGTCAATAATCGACGGCATGATAAAACTGGCCTGCTCAGGAGCATCGACGAGATTGCAGAATATCCTTCGCGCCTCGGCCGCCTCGCTGACCTGCATATTCAGCGTATCGGAGTCGGTGGCGGCAATGACCAGCCACTTGTCATCGAGCTGGCTGGCCGCGAATTCTCCCTCGATCTTCTGTAGTTGACCGCTCTCGGCCCAGCGTTCAAACGCGTCGGTAAAATCTAGCGCAACGACGGTGAGCGCCGCACCGGCGTCCAGTAACAGCCGCGCCTTGCGTTCGGCGACATCACCGGCGCCGACCAGCAGGCAGGCGCGTCCCTTGAGCTGACAAAACAACGGGAAATAATCCATGACTCACTCACTTTCTGACAACAACGGCCAACGAGGCCTGATAAACCCCACAAACCTCGATAGTATCAGCAATTAACGCGCAAGATTAACCTGCACGTTGCCGCCGCTTATCTGGACCTCAAAACTCTCGATGTTGAAGGCCTCATCCTCCATGCACAGCCCGTCTCTGAGACGAAAATGTTGCTTTTTCAGCGGGCTGGCGACCCACAGTTCACCCTGATGTTCGCCTATTATTCCACGAGACAGAACGCTGGCCTGCGCGAAGGGGTCGATATTGTTCAAAGCAAAGACGGTGCTCTGTACATCGGGGCGAAACAGCGCAATCTGCCATTCTCCGGCCTGTGCACAGACGCCGCAGCCGGGCGTGATATCTTCGAGTGCGCAAAGCGTTTGCCAGTTTTTCATAGGATGTCCTCCCCGGTTACGACCTGTGTCACCGGGATACGTTCTTCTGGTCGAGCAGGCCGATGCTGGTCGCGTTCGGCAACAAACTGCACCTGAGCGTCGCGTTTGTCGCTGTTGATAAAGTGTCGGAAGCGTCGCTGCGCTGCCGGGTCTTGCAGCGTCTGCTGCCACTCACAGCCGCTGAGTTCGTGCAGGCGCGCAAGCTCGGCTTCGAGCTGCTCAGCGAGCCCCAGGCTGTCGTCGATGATGACCCTGCGCAGGTAGTCGATGCCGCCTTGCAGGTTGTCCATCCAGACCGAGGTGCGCTGGAGTTTGTCGGCGGTGCGGATATAAAACACCATGAATCGGTCGAGGTAGCGCAGCAGGGTGTCGTCATCCAGGTCGGACGCCAGGAGATCCGCGTGGCGAGGTTTCATGCCGCCGTTGCCGCAGACGTAAAGATTCCAGCCCTTTTCGGTGGCAATAATGCCGACGTCTTTCCCCTGCGCTTCGGCGCATTCGCGCGTACAGCCTGAGACGCCAAACTTCATCTTGTGCGGTGTGCGGATGCCCTTGTAGCGATTTTCGAGTGCAATGCCGAATCCTAGGCTGTCGCCTACTCCGAAACGGCACCAGGCGCTGCCGACGCAGGTTTTCGCCATCCGTAGTGCTTTTGCGTAGGCCTGCCCGGTTTCAAAACCGGCGGCGATCAGTTTCGCCCAAATGGCCGGGAGGTCGTCCTTCTGGGCGCCAAACATGCCTATCCTCTGCGAACCGGTGATTTTGGTATACAGACGATATTCTTCGGCAATATCGCCGATAGCCTTCAGACCCAGCGGGGTGATTTCGCCGCCCGGCGAACGCGGGATAACCGAATAAGTGCCGTCTTTTTGCATATTGGCGAGGAACAGGTCATTGGTATCCTGAAGCGGGGCATGCTGAGGGCTGAGGACGTAATCATTCCAGCAGGAGGCGAGCAGCGAACCGACCGTAGGTTTACAGACTTCACAGCCGTAACCCTGCCCATATTTCATCAATAGCTGCTCAAAGCTGCGAATATTTTCTACACGAATCAGGTGGTAGAGTTCCTGGCGGGAGTAGGCAAAGTGTTCACAGAGATGGTGATTTACCTCGACGCCCTGCTGGGCAAGTTCGGCGTTCAGCACCTTTGTTACCAGGGGAATACAGCCACCGCAGCCTGTTCCGGCCTTGGTCTGGGCTTTCACGGCGGAAAGAGTCTGGCAGCCAGCCTGCACGGCGGCGATGATGTCGCCTTTGGTGACGTCAAAGCAGGAGCAGATTTGTGCGCTCTCGGGGAGGGCATCGGTGCCGAGTGCGGTGCTGGCATTGCCGTCCGTGGCCGGGAGGATCAGGCTCTCTGGGTTTTCCGGAAGCGGCAGTTGGTTCAACATCAGTTGCAACAGGTTGCCGTAATCGCTGGTATCACCGACCAAAACCGCGCCGAGCAGCGTGCGGTTGTCTTCACTCACTACCAGGCGTTTATACAACGAGGCCTGTTCGTTGAGATAAACATAGCTGCGAGCACCGAGAGTGCGAGCGTGCGCGTCGCCGATACCGGCCACATCCACGCCCATCAGCTTGAGCTTGGCGCTCATGTCGGCGCCGGTGAAGGCATTATCGCGACCCAGCAGATGGTCGACAGCGACCTGCGCCATCTTGTAACCGGGCGCAACCAGCCCGAAGACGCGCTGGTTCCAGGCAGCACATTCCCCGACGGCATAAATGTCGGCATCGCTGGTCTGACACTGATCGTTAATCGCGATACCGCCGCGTGGCGCGAGCGTCAGACCAGACTGGCGGGCCAGCACGTCCTGCGGGCGAATACCGGTCGAGAAGACGATAAAATCCACCTCGAGCGCGCTGCCGTCGGCAAACTTCATGGTTTTGCGGGCTGTTTCGCCCTGCTGGATAATTTCCTGCGTATTTTTGGCGGTGTGAACCTGAACGCCCATGCTCTCGATTTTCTGACGCAGCTGGTTGCCGCCCATCGCGTCGAGCTGTTCGCACATCAGTCCCGGCGCAAATTCCACCACGTGGGTCTCAACCCCGAGGTTCATCAAGGCTCCGGCTGCCTCTAAACCCAGCAGGCCGCCACCGACGACTGCACCGCGTTTACTGCGTTTTGCGCAGCGCGCTATGGCGTCTAAATCTTCCAGCGTGCGGTACACAAAGCAGTCTTCGCCGTCGGATCCGACAATGGCAGGCACCCAGGGATAAGAGCCTGTTGCGAGGATAAGCTTGTCGTAATCAATGCGTTGTCCGCTGCTTGAGAGGATGAATTTCTCCTCGCGGTTCAGCGTGACGGCACGTTCACCGACCCGTACATTGACGTTGTGCTCGGCATAGTAATTTTCTTCGACCAGTGAGAGCTGTTCGGCGCTGTGGCGTAAAAAATAGGAGGAGAGATGCACGCGATCGTAGGCTACGCGAGGCTCTTCACAGAAAACGGTGATGTCGAACTGGCCCGGCTCTGATTTATTTATAATATCTTCAATACAGCGGTGGCCTACCATGCCGTTGCCAATTATCGCGAGTCTGACGTTGCGCATTTTTACCTCAAAATTGATTTCATTGCGCGTAACATAATCCCCTGCGAAGGTAAGGTTTTGATGCAAGTCAACCGTCCTCGTTTTCTACCCACGAGGGAGTAGGTGAAAACGATTGTTTATTTAACATACGATAATTGTCGCTTTTTCCCCGCCAGCGGCGGCATCGGCTATTGTTTGAAGTAAGCTAAAAAAAATTGATGCAAATAGAGAGGTAAAGGTGACGCAAAGCAGCCTGCGGGCCATAAAAAATGTACGCATGCCTGATTGTGAAGGGCTGTGGCAGATTGATATCGAACAGGGAAAAATTCGCCAGATTACGGCTCAGCCGCAGAATGAGGAACAGGGCGACGAGGTGCTCGATGCACAGGGCGGGTTGGCGCTGCCGCCGTTTATTGAGCCACACATCCACCTTGATACCACGCAGACGGCCGGTGAGCCCTCATGGAATATCTCCGGCACGCTGTTCGAGGGGATTGAGCGTTGGGCGGAGCGCAAGGCGCTGCTGACCCACGAAGACGTTAAACAGCGCGCCTGGATCACCCTGAAATGGCAAATTGCCAACGGTATTCAGCACGTGCGTACCCACGTTGATGTCTCGGACCCGACCCTGACCGCGCTAAAGGCGATGCTTGAGGTCAGGCAAGAGGTCGCACCCTGGATCGATTTGCAGATTGTCGCCTTCCCACAGGAAGGCATTATGTCCTATCCGAACGGTGAGGCGCTGCTCGAGGAGGCGCTGAAACTGGGGGCGGACGTGGTCGGTGCTATTCCGCATTTTGAATTTACCCGCGAATACGGCGTCGAGTCGCTGCATAAAACCTTCGCGCTGGCGAAAAAATACCACCGGCTGATTGATGTTCACTGTGACGAAATCGACGATGAACAATCGCGTTTCGTTGAAACGGTTGCGGCGCTGGCGCATCGTGAAGGCATGGGTGCGCGGGTGACGGCGAGCCATACGACGGCCATGCACTCCTACAACGGCGCCTATACCTCGCGGCTATTTCGCCTGCTCAAGCTCTCGGGCATCAACTTTGTTGCCAATCCGCTGGTGAATATTCATCTGCAGGGTCGTTTCGACACCTATCCAAAACGCCGGGGCATTACCCGAGTGAAAGAGATGCTGGAAGCGGGGATTAACGTCTGCTTTGGTCACGATGACGTGTTTGACCCATGGTATCCGATGGGCACCGGCAATATGCTTCAGGTACTGCAAATGGGGCTGCACGTGTGTCAGTTGATGGGCTATGAACAGATTAACGATGGCCTCAAGCTGATCACCACCTACAGCGCCAGAACCCTGAATTTGCAGGACTACGGCATCAAGAGCGGTCACGCCGCTAATCTGATTATTCTGCCTGCCGACAGTGGATTTGATGCGATTCGACGTCAGGTGCCGGTGCGCTATTCTGTACGTCATGGCCGCATTATTGCCGAGACCCAACCGGCCGAATCGGTCATTCATCTGGAGAAGAGTGAACCCGTTGATTTCACTCGTTGATTTTAGGGATAAACGCCACAGCGCGGCGATCGCGCATATTGCGTAAATAACGGTAAAGGGCTGGCGCTACGGGGTTAGGCTCTTTAGAATCAATGCGTTTTGTGGCTTGCCTATTGGAGAAAGGAACCGTCATGTTTAAACGTACTTTAGTGACCTTCACAGCTTTGCTTTCCCTCACTGCGATGGCCCCTGCGGCATTCGCAGCCAAGTCTGCGGATACCCACGTCATGCTGACCACGTCGGCGGGTAATATCGAACTGGAACTCGATAACGCGAAGGCACCGGTTTCCGTTAAGAATTTTGTTGATTACGTGCAGAGTGGTTTCTACAACAACACCATTTTCCATCGCGTGATCCCTGGCTTCATGATTCAGGGCGGAGGTTTTACCGCCAACATGCAGCAGAAAAGCACTAATGCGCCGATCAAAAATGAGGCGGACAACGGACTGCGCAATCTGCGCGGCACGATTTCAATGGCCCGCACCTCGGATCCTAATAGCGCCACCAGTCAGTTCTTCCTGAACGTTGCCGATAACGCCTTCCTGGATCACGGCCAGACTGATTTCGGCTATGCTGTATTCGGTAAAGTTATCAAAGGTATGGACGTTGTAGACAAGATCTCTTCGGTGAAAACCGATAATGTGGGACCTTACCAGAACGTGCCAAGCACCCCGATCGTTATCCTTTCAGCTAAGGTTGTGCCATAACGGTCGCCAAGCGCTGAAAATAGCCTGATTCAGGCTGCTCGTCGTCTCTGGGGCAGCCGTGCAAGGAGAAAAGATGAGTGAACCCCGTGTGATTGCAAAAGCAATGCGCGCCGGAAAACCGGCTCAGAACCTGACTATTCTTCCTGCACTGGCTAACCGCCACGGCCTGATTACCGGTGCAACGGGCACCGGTAAGACGGTCACGCTACAAAAAATGGCCGAACAGTTTTCTCGCATTGGTGTGCCGGTATTCCTGGCTGATGTGAAAGGGGACCTATCGGGGATGGGGACCGAGGGGGTTGCCTCCGAGAAACTGAATGCCCGTCTGGCGGCGATTGACGTCACCGCCTGGCAACCCACCGCCTGCACCCTTATTCCGTGGGATATCTTCGGCGAAAAGGGTCACCCGATCCGCGCCACGCTTTCCGACCTGGGCCCACTGCTGTTGGGGCGTCTGCTCAGTCTCAACGATGTTCAAAACGGCGTGCTGCAATTAGTGTTCAAGATTGCCGACGAAAATGGCCTGCTGCTGCTCGACATGAAAGACCTGCGCGCCATGCTGCAGTTTGTCGGCGATAACGCGAAGCAGTTCCAGACCCAGTATGGCAATATCTCACCCGCTTCGATCGGCGCTATTCAGCGTGGGCTGCTGGCGCTCGAGGGGCAGGGCGCGAACCCGTTCTTCGGCGAGCCGATGCTCGACATCAACGACTTAATGAAAACCGACGCCAACGGACAGGGGATTATCAACCTGCTGGCGGCGGACAAACTTATTAATCAGCCCAAACTCTATTCGGTGTTCCTGCTGTGGCTGCTGGCAGAACTGTTCGAGCATCTGCCCGAGGTGGGCGATCTCGAGCAGCCAAAGCTGGTGTTTTTCTTTGACGAAGCCCACTTGCTGTTTAACGACGCGCCGGCGGCGCTGCTGACCAAGATTGAACAGGTGGTCAGGCTTATCCGCTCCAAGGGGGTAGGCATCTATTTCGTGACGCAAAACCCGCTGGATATCCCGGATTCGGTGCTGGGCCAGTTGGGCAACCGCGTTCAACACGCGCTGCGCGCCTTTACGCCACGGGACCAGAAAGCGGTCCGTGCTGCGGCGCAGACGCTGCGTGCGAATCCTGAATTTAACGTTGAAACCGCCATTACCGAACTTGGCGTCGGCGAAGCGCTGGTCTCCTTCCTCGATGAGAAAGGACGCCCCGAGATAGTCGAACGCGCGATGGTGATTGCTCCCGAGTCAAAGATGGGGCCGCTGGGCGCTGAAGGCCTGAACAAGGCCATCAATCAGTCGCCGCTTTACGGACGCTATGAAGATGCGATAGACCGCGAATCGGCCTATGAGAAACTTTCCGTGCAGGGGTTTAACACCGTCGGTAAAGCCGCGGGCGAAGTTGAGACCCCCCATCCGCAGGGCGAGAAATCTGCCGGTGGCGGGTTGATGGCTGGACTTAACGAACTGTTGTTTGGAACAACCGGTCCGCGCGGCGGTAAGCACGACGGCATTGTGCAGACTGCCGCCAAGAGCATGGCACGCGACCTGGGCCGCGAAATTTTACGCGGCGTGCTGGGGTCCATTACCGGCAGCAGAAAGCGCTAATCAACAGGCCTGGCTCTTAACCTGCTCGCCGTCCCGCGGGATATTGCCCTCTGCATCGCGGCGGCCACCGGCTCAAAAATCATTCTCGACGTCTATACTTAACATCCACTGTGTTCAGTCAACGGAGGAGCAGGTATGGCGACAAAAATGACGGACAAGCAGAAAGAGCAATTCTATCGCAAGCGCAGGAACCTCAATTTTCAAAGCAGCGCGGCGCTGGATGGTCTCGACACGAAACTTGTCGAGCTGACTGATGAGCAAGTCCTTGAACGGCTTGCTGCGTTGAGGAGGCATTATGAGCGATAAAGTGATTTCAGGGGCAGACCCTTATCTTTACCCTGGCCTCAACGTGCTGAAGAACCGTCTCGAAATCCGTGAATCTCATCGGCTGCATCAGGCAGAGCTGGAGTTGACCCCACTGCGGGCCGCCACTATCGAGCTTGGGCAACCTAATATGGGGCTGCCGCATCTGTGCGCCATTCACTACACCTTGTTTCAGGACTTGTTTGACTGGGCGGGAAAGCTGCGTGAGGTAGATATCCTTAAGGATGATACGCCGTTTTGTCATTTCGCCTATATCGAGCGGGAAGGCAATAACCTGATGCAGGCGCTGGAAAACGAAGAGTATCTGCGTGGCCTGCCCGATGATGAACTCTATCAACGGCTGGCGCACTATTATTCCGAAATCAATTTGCTCCATCCTTTCCGCTACGGCAGCGGGCGCGCGCAGCGCATTTTCTTCGAACAGCTGCTGACCCACGCAGGCTATGACATTCAATGGAACAAGATCAGCCATGAGGCGTGGATTGAGGCCAACAAAGCCGCTGCCTTTGGCGATGAGCAGCCGTTATCTAATGTTTTTAAAACACTGATCAGCGACGCCTAAACGCAGTCGAGCCCGGCAGGAAAAATCTGCGGGCCGTCGCCGAAAAATAGGTAGAATGGCCCGGCAAAATCTCAAGACTTCTTTAAGCCGGAAAACCATGCTGCTGATTATCGATAACTATGACTCCTTCACTTATAACCTTTACCAGTATTTCTGCGAGCTCGGTGCCGAAGTGCTGGTAAAGCGTAACGATGAACTGCAGCTTGGCGACATCACTCGGCTTAACCCTTCGCATCTGGTTATCTCACCCGGCCCCTGCACGCCAAACGAGGCAGGCATCTCGCTGAGCGCCATCGCTCATTTTGCCGACTCAATGCCGATTTTGGGCGTCTGTCTTGGACATCAGGCGATGGCGCAGAGCTTCGGAGCTCAAGTCGTGCGCGCTCGTCAGGTGATGCACGGAAAGACCTCGCTGATTGAGCATACCGGCACGGGAGTCTTTGCTGGCCTGAATCATCCGTTGACGGTCACCCGTTATCATTCGCTGGTGGTGAAACCAGACACCTTGCCCGCGTGTTTTTCACTGACTGCCTGGACCGGCAGCGCCGCGTGCCCGGACGAGATTATGGGCATCGCGCATTGTGAATTGCCGCTGCATGGCGTGCAGTTCCATCCTGAAAGCATTCTCAGCGAACAAGGTCATCAGCTGCTCGATAATTTCCTTAAAATTTAGAGCATTAAAAATTACTTACAGCAGAACCGCGATTAACGTTTGCCTGTGAGTGATTTTTTATGCATATTTTGTGATTATATTTTCACATTCATTTCGAGTGTGATCCCCTGACAGTAGCGGCAGCGCAAAGGAGAGTAGGGCAATGACAGAAAAAGCAGCGGTAGGGCGTGATGCATTTGATCGGGTTATTTTGCCGGTTTATTCACCAGCCAAGTTTATTCCAGTCAAAGGTAAAGGCAGTCGCGTATGGGACCAGCAGGGTACCGAGTATGTCGATTTCGCCGGGGGTATCGCGGTCACTGCGCTGGGCCATTGCCATCCTGCGCTGGTTGAGGCGCTGCACAAGCAGGGCGAAACGCTCTGGCACGTGAGCAACGTCTTCACCAATGAGCCTGCGCTGCGTCTGGCGCAGAAGCTGATTGACGCTACTTTTGCCGATCGCGTGTTCTTTGCCAACTCCGGCGCAGAAGCCAATGAAGCGGCATTCAAGCTGGCGCGCTACTACTCTTCTGCCAAGCACAGCCCGTATAAAAGCAAAATCATCGCCTTCCATAACGGGTTCCATGGCCGCACGCTGTTTACCGTATCCGTTGGGGGACAGCCTAAATATTCCGACGGTTTCGGCCCTAAACCTGCCGATATCGTCCACGTGCCGTTCAACGATCTGGATGCGGTGAAGGCTGTTATCGACGATCACACCTGTGCCATCGTGGTGGAGCCGATTCAGGGTGAGGGCGGCGTCACGCCAGCCACGCAGGCGTTCCTGCAGGGGCTACGCGAGCTGTGCGATGCCAACAAGGCACTGCTGGTGTTCGATGAGGTACAGAGCGGCATGGGCCGTAGCGGCAAGCTGTTCAGCTACATGCACTACGGCGTCACTCCAGACATTCTGACCACCGCTAAGGCACTGGGCGGCGGCTTCCCGGTGAGTGCGATGATCACCACCGAAGAAGTGGCCTCGGTGATGGCACCGGGCAAACACGGTACCACCTACGGCGGTAACCCGCTGGCCTGCGCCGTTGCTGAAGCTGCGCTGGACGTGATTAACACCCCTGAAGTGCTGGCTGGTATTGAAGAGCGCCGCAACGCCTTTATCCAGGCGCTGGAAGCGATTAACGCCAAATACCACGTCTTCAGCGAGTTCCGTGGTCAGGGCCTGCTGATCGGTGCCGAACTGGCGGATAAATACAAAAACCGTGCGGGAGAATTCCTGACGGCTTCGGCAGAGTTTGGCCTGATGATGCTGGTGGCGGGGACCAACGTGCTGCGTTTCGCACCGTCATTGGTTATCGACTTCGCCGACATCAGCGAAGGCATGGCGCGCTTCGAAAAAGCGGTTAAGAAAATCGTCGGCTAATCAATACTCTCCTTTCCTCCTCTACCGGAGGAAAGGATCACTCCTTCACTCTTCGCGTTAACCAAATTCCGTGATGTGGCCTTTGCTTCCAGGCAAGGGACGAGATGGTGTGCATGGCGCTAAGGTGTGCCAGCATACGGCGCAAATGACGCTCCATTTCGGTAATCGGCATGTCAGGATGCTGATCTGGGGCATTGAAAAGCGATTTCTCACTGCTCGGCCCGTCATAGGTCAGGCGCTGCTGGCAACTTTGCAACGCAATCTCGCAGGTCTGCAAATACTCCATCGCCAGTTTGGGCGTCAGCATATAGTGCTCGCGCGCCAGAATTGTCATGCCATTAATGTGGTCCACCAGAAACTGACTGTGCGTGACCCACAGCCGCATATCGGTCAGATAGTGCGAATTAAAGCCGGGTTCCTGCATTGCCTGATTCAACGAGGTAAACAGTTGATTGTGCGCCTGATTGACCTTCATGCGCGCATAGGCCAGTTCGGCCGGGTCAGGATCCTCGTGCAATACCAGCCGGATAGCCTGCTGGTCTGCCTCCAGCGCCTGATAGGCATTGGTGCGCAGCAAACCACTTTGCCACTGCGGCCATAGCCAGATAGTGCCGCCAAACGCCAGCGCACAGCCAATTAGCGTGTCCAGCAGCCTCGGCAGCAGAAAGTTGGCCCCGTTTAGCCCCAGTATTTGCAAGGTATAGACGGCGGTTACCGTGAGGCCAATCATTCCCAGTCCGTAGTTTTTTCGCAGTACGGTGTAGGAAATCAGCGTAATCATCAGCATGAAAAACAGCGTGAGATTTTGCGGCAGCGCGAGCTGAAGCAACCCGGCTGCGGCGATAAGGCCCGCCAGCGTGCCCAACGCACGGTGCTGAATACGCACGCGGGTGGCGTTATAGCCGTTCTGGCTGACCAGCAGGGTAGTCAGCAGGATCCAATAAGGTTTAGGCAGATTAAAGAACATGCCGAGGCTGCTGCCAAGCGCCAAAATTACGCCGAGCCGTGCGGCATTGCGCAGGGCGGCGGACTTGACGGAAAGATAGCCTTTCAGCGCGGGCCAGAAGGGCAGACGATGCTGCGTTTGCATCAGGTCGCGGCGATACAGCGGACGCTGGGTGCGCAGCAGTCGGGCGATGCGGCTGAAATGGTAGTAGCAAAACTGCCCGACGGGATTGTCACGATAGCGAGAGGCTATTTTTTCCAGCGCGGCCAGCTCGTTGGCCATTGTGAACCGCTCCGAGCGCCGATGGTAGAGGATGTCGCTCGCGATAACGCGCAGCCGTGCGGCAATGACCTGCGCATTGCGGCGGATAACCGCCTCGGCGTGGCTTTCCTCAACCAGCTTTTGCACTTCTGCGGGCAGGTGCAGGCTTACGGTGATGTGCTCCTGCAGGTCGAGCGCCACCTGAAAACTGCGCAGCAGCCTTTTATGATGCTGATGATTGCCCGTCGGCAGCATGTGCAGCTGCTGATAGAGGGTGGCAATCAGGTCAATGACCTGCTGTTGTCGTTTCAACAGCGGCGGCAGCGCGGTTTCGGGGTCGGTGTGCTGGGTGAGCAGGCTGTATTTTGCTTCGAAATAATCGGCGAGTTCGACGTAGAGCTGGCTCAGCGTCTCGCGCATCGGCTGCTCTTCGGAGAGCCGAAACCAAAACCAGTTGAACAGCCCATACCAGGCGGTACCTACGACAAACAGCAGCGGAGCGTGCCAGATGGGCACCACACCGGCCATACTGAGGGTAAAGATGCTGGCGACCAGCGCGCCGGGCAGCAGGCGGCCGTGCAGCGGGCTGATTTCACCCGTGACGCCCAGTACCAGCGTCAGGCCAAGCATGATGAGCGGCAGCGGAACATGCCAGTTAATCAGCATCAGCTGGAGAAGAATACTGCTCAAGGCAAACAGCGAACCGCCGATAACCAGACGTTTGAAGAAGCGCTTATGCGGCGTATCGAGACCGGAGATATTGCAGCAGGCGGGGACCAGCGCAAACAGCATCCCGAGCTTCAGCTGACCAAACAGCATGGCAAAACCAATAGGCAGGCAGAGGACCAGCGTCTGTCTCAGCGCGTAGTTAACCTCGGGGTGGTAGAAGATTCGTCGCCAAAGCGTCATTAATTTTGTGTAACGTGACGAATAAAAACGGCGCACCAGAAGACTGCTGCGCCGTTTTTAAGGGGATTAACGGGTGCCGTAAACGACAATCGTTTTACCGTGTGCCGAGATCAGGCTCTGATCTTCAAGCATTTTAAGAATTCGACCGACAGTCTCGCGTGAACAACCGACGATCTGGCCAATTTCCTGACGGGTGATCTTGATCTGCATGCCATCTGGATGGGTCATGGCGTCTGGTTGCTTGGCCAGATTCAGCAGAGTTTGCGCAATGCGTCCGGTTACGTCGAGGAAAGCCAGGTTACCGACTTTCTCCGAGGTAATCTGGAGTCGACTCGCCATCTGTGCAGACAGGCGCATCAGGATATCCGGGTTAACCTGGATCAGCTGACGAAACTTCTTGTAGGAAATCTCAGCGACTTCACAGGCAGTTTTTGCTCTTACCCACGCACTACGTTCCTGACCTTCTTCGAAGAGTCCCAGCTCACCGATGAAGTCACCTTGGTTAAGGTAGGAAAGTATCATCTCTTTGCCTTCTTCATCTTTAATCAGCACGGCAACCGAGCCTTTCACGATGTAGTAAAGCGTTTCGGCTTTTTCACCTTGGTGAATCAGCGTACTTTTAGAGGGGTACTTGTGTATATGACAATGAGACAGGAACCATTCGAGAGTAGGGTCTGTTTGTGGCTTGCCGAGAACCATTAGTTATTATCCTCTTTTTATCGCTGCCCAAAATCACAGGGCTCAAAATCCCTGTTCGGCGATTTTTTACTTCGCGCTCTTTTAGCATATGAACTGACCAGCAATGCTGCAAGCGGCTTGAGGCGTGAATTAGGCAGTAATTTGCCATAATCACCAAGGTTATCCTGTTAAACCCAAAAACCCCGGCCGCAACTTGTTGGAAAGTTTCTTTCGCCTTGTTTGTAGCACAGCTTTGGTGACGTGTCTTGTGTTGTCTCGCTTCAGCATGATGCGGATCGAGTTCCATTGCCAGTTTCAGGGGTTAAGGGTAGTCTGTTTTGAAAATTATTACCGGAGAAAGGCAAATGCAAGCACGTGTAAAATGGGTCGAGGGATTAACGTTTCTTGGTGAGTCTTCTTCTGGCCATCAAATTCTGATGGACGGCAATGCGGGCGACAAATCACCGAGCCCGATGGAGATGCTGCTGATGTCAGCGGGTGGATGCAGCGCCATCGACGTGGTGTCCATTCTGCAAAAAGGCCGCAACGACGTCGTCGGTTGTGAGGTCAAGCTGACCTCCGAACGCCGCGAAGAAGCGCCGCGCCTGTTTACCACCATTAACCTGCACTTCATCGTGACCGGCAAGGGTCTGACGGATAAAGTGGTGGAGCGCGCTGTAACGCTGTCTGCCGAAAAATATTGCTCGGTTTCGCTGATGCTGGGCAAGGCAGCGACTATCACCCACAGCTTTGAAGTTATTGATTCAATAGAATAAGCTTGAGTGCTGTGCGGCACGTTACCAAGGGTAACGCTGACAGTGCAGCCGCAGCAGGTCTAAGAAACGCCGCGCCGTTAAGGTTAGCGGCGTTTTTTGTGAGTAAACCAGGCAGTATTGCGCCGCCGGCAGGCTGTCGACAGGCAGGCGGCAAAGCTTGTCTTCCATGAAGAACGGCGTCGCCATGGCGTTGCCGACCACCGACAGATAATCCCCGTTCAGCATCATCATCAGCCCGCTAATCAATGAGTCGGTACGGATAGGCGATTTCACCGCGTGGCAGCCGTTTTCCTCCAGCAGGGCAGCAAGCTGCTGGTAATAACCCATGTCCGTCTCGGGAAGCAGCCAGCTTGCCTCTCTCAATTCGCTTAACGACGTGGCCTGCGCCAGCGGATGCTGCCTGCGGGCGACGACGCAGAACGGCGCACTGAACAAGGGCTCGCACACCATGTCTTCGATGGGGAGTCCGACGCCCAGCGTGCCGATGGCGAAATCCAACCTTCCCTCACGCAATGAAGGCAGCAGGGTCGAGAGCTGCGACTCCTTGATATGCAATTTTGCCTGCGGATATTGCGCCGTGAACTCAGTGGCCAGCGCGGGAAAAATGGTCAGCGCCAGCAGCGACGAGAAGCCGACCGCCACCGATCCCTGCGAGAATTGGTTGATTTGCTGTATTTCGTCGGCGGCGCGCTGCAGTTCTTCGAGAATAAACTGCATTCGCTGCGAGAAGGCGCGGCCGGTCTCGGTGAGCGTCATACCCTGCGTGCCGCGAACGATCAGCTGAGTATCGAGGATTTGTTCAAGCTCGCGCAGCGTTCTGCTGACGGCAGGCTGTGACTGATTCATCGCACGCGCCGCCCCGCGAATGCTGCCGCTGCGGATAACTTGCTGAAAAACCTTTAGCTGTTGCAGCTTGGGCAAATATTTCATCTCAGACCCTATCAGTAAAAAGCATCACCCCTCAAAAAATTGCATCTTATGGCTCTGAAGTAAAGCTGCTAGGTTTTTAAGAAGTCGGTAACTGACTGTTAACTGGCATATAAAAATAAACAATTCAGCGCGTTATCTTTTTCTCAGGTCAGGGGTGGCTGCTGGGATATAACATTCGAGGATATCAGTTATGCAAAATCGTTCTTTAATGATTTTCTTACTGTTTTTGGGTTATGTTCTGGTCTACATCGATAAAACCGTGATTGGTTTTGCGCTGTTGCCGATAGGTCGCGAGTTCGATTTAGCCCCTCAGCAACTGGGCTATATCACCGGCATGTTTTTTCTGGCCTATTCGCTGTTTCAGATCCCCGCCGGTTGGCTCAACGACCGCTTCGGCTATAAAAAAGTCCTGGCCTGTTCACTGACGCTGTTGGGCGGCTTTGCGCTGTGCTTCGGGCTGTTGGGTTTTGGTCTGGGTCTGCTGATCACCTTCCGTTTTCTGGCCGGTATCGGGCATTCGGGTTATCCCAGCTCGTGCGCCAAGTCGGTTGTTGCTAACTTCAACGTCGAACAGCGTACTTTCGCGCAATCGATTCTCTTGTCTTCTGCCGGACTGGCGATGACGGTCGGTCCGCTGGTGGCCGTGTACTGTCTGGCGCACGTCGGCTGGCGCGGATCGTTCTCGACCCTGGGCCTGCTGGCCTTCGTGGTGGCCGCTTTCATCCTGTTTTGGGTACCATCGCCGCCGCGTGATTCGGCAACTTCGGCCGCCAACAAGACAGGGAGCTATCTCGCGTTGCTTAAAAATCCTATTGTGCTGGTGCTGTTCGCCGTTAACTTTTGCATCAATATCCCGACCTACGGGCTCATGGCCTGGTTGCCGAAATATCTGGTGCAGCAGCGTGGTTTTTCGCTCGACGTCGCGGGGATAGTCGTTGCGGTAGGGGGGTTGGGTATCTGGATCTCCTCGCTCTCGACGGGCTGGCTGGTGGGGAAATTCATGCAGGGCCGCGAGCCGAAGGTCATCTTGTACAGCTCGCTGCTGAGCGGTGTCTGTATCTGGCTGGTCTACACCTCGAATTCGGTTTACACCGTTTGCCTGTTCTTGTTCTTCGGCAACATTTTCATGATGTCGTCCTTTGTCACCACCTTTACCCTGCCGATGAAACGCCTGCCGACCGAGGTTATGGGCGGGGCTATTGGGCTGCTTAACACCGGGGGGACGTTGGGGGGATTCGTCGCGCCCATCGCGATGGGCTATCTGATTACCCTGACCCATGGCTATGACTCGACCTTTATTTTTCTGACGCTGGTGATGTGGGTCTCGGGCCTGCTGATGTTGCCTTTGCTGTCTAAATCTCGTTTTGCTGCGCGTGATGCAGCCTAGTGAACTGCCCCCATTTTGAGGAAGCCAATAATGACGATTAATTTTGAAGCATTAGTGAGTGAAGTTAACGCAGATGTGGTGCGCTGGCGTCGACATATTCACGCCAATCCTGAGCTGTCCTTTCAGGAGGCGAAAACCGCCGACTATATTGCCGAGCAGCTGTCGGCGATCCCCGGCCTGACTTTGACACGCCTGACGCCAAACAGCGTCATTGCCGAGCTGACTGGCGACAGGTCGGGTCCAATTTACGCGCTGCGTGCAGACATCGACGCACTGCCTATTCAGGAGGAGAGCGACGAGCCGTTCCGTTCAACCAATCCCGGCGTTATGCATGCGTGCGGTCATGACGCTCACGCGGCCATGCTGTTGGGCGCGGCTAAGGTTCTGGCGCAGTGCAAATCCTCGCTCAAAGGTCGCGTGCGATTTATCTTCCAACATGCGGAAGAAGCGCCTCCGGGCGGCGCTCAGGAGCTGGTCAAACTGGGCGTGCTCGACGGTGTGAGTATGATTTTCGGCCTGCATGTTCTGCCTAACTTCGCCACCGGCAAGGTGATTCTGAAAGAGGGCGTGTTCAGCGGTTCGAGCGATAATTTTGACATCATCCTCAAGGGGCGCGGGGGTCATGGCTCAATGCCACACATGTGTATTGATCCTGTGACCGTCGGTGCGGAAGTGGTTACAGCAATGCAGCAGATTGTGGCGCGCAAGCTTAATCCGCAGCATGCCCCGGTACTGACCGTTGCCGTCTTCCAGGCCGGTGAGGTGTATAACGTTATCCCTGATACGGCAAGGTTGGCGGGTACGCTGCGTACCCACAATGCCGAAGTCCGCGAGCGGGTTCCGCAGCTGGTCGAGCAGACGGTGATGGGCATTGCTCAGGCGCACGGTGCTCAGGCTGAGGTGAAATGGACTCGCGGCTATGCGATTGGCAACAACCATGCCGATGCTTGTGCGATTGCGCGTCGCGTGGTGGCGCGTGAAAGGGGAGCAGAGGAATTGATTGAGCTGTCAGAGCCTATTTACGGCAGCGAGGACTTCTCGTCTTATCAGGAGAAAATCCCGGGCTGCTTCCTGTTTATCGGCAGCGGTAATGAAAGTATTGGCGCTACCCACGGTGTCCACCATCCGCGCTTCAAGCTGGATGAAGACGCGCTGGCGATCGGCGTTCAGTTGCACGTCGGGTTTATTCGTGACCTGCTGATCGCCGAGTAAACCACCGTGGGTTTAACGGCAGACGGTTCTCCCGCCGTCTGCCTATTCGATTTTCTTGCCTTCCATCAGCCGCTGCACCAGCGGTCCCATAATCAGCTCCATGGCCAGCCCCATCTTGCCGCCGGGAACCACCAGCGTATTAATGTGCGAGATAAAGGAGCCTTGCAGCATCGCCAGCAGATACGGGTAGTCAATCTGGTCCAGCCCCTGGAAATGAATCACCACGAAGCTCTCGTCGAGTGACGGAATGGCTTTCGCGGCAAAGGGGTTCGAGGTGTCGATGGTCGGCACGCGCTGGAAGTTGATATGGGTTCGGGAAAACTGCGGCGTAATGTAATTGATGTAGTCGTCCATCGATCTGACCACTGAGTCCATAACCGCCTCGCGCGAATGCCCGCGCTCGCCGGTGTCGCGCACCAGTTTCTGGATCCACTCAAGGTTGACGATAGGCACCACGCCGACCAGCAGATCAACGTGTTTCGCGACATCAACCTGATGAGTGACTACGCCGCCGTGCAGGCCCTCGTAGAACAGGATGTCGGTTGGCTCGGGCAGCGCCTGCCAGGGAGTGAAAGTGCCGGGCACCTGGTTATAAGGCACCGCTTCATCATAAGTATGCAGATATTTGCGCGAACGGCCGGTACCGGTTTTACCGTATTCAATGAAGCTCTGCTCAAGCAGCGTGAAGTCGTTGGCTTCGGGGCCAAAGTAGCTAATGTGTCGGCCCAGGTCGCGCGCCTTACGGATGGCAGCGTCCATTTCAGGGCGTGTGAAATGATGAAAGCTGTCGCCTTCAAGAGCGGCAGCGTGCAGGCCAAGCTGTTGAAAAATCTTTCGAAAAGCGACGCTGGTGGTTGTGGTTCCGGCGCCGCTTGAGCCAGTTACGGCAATAACAGGGTGTTTAGCTGACATGGTAATCCCTTCATCTTTCAAATTGCAGTCAACGCATCTGCACCAGGAATCTATTGGGGAAGCCTAATACGCATAATTAAGCTTATTGTTACCATATCTATTCGCTAATTTATACGTCACCGGCGCGAAACTGTCCGCGTGGCATAATATTCAGCGTTTCATGCAGTTCAGACCATACCAGCACCACGTCGCCGCTTTTTAGCTGACGGCGTACGTCTTCCACTTTTTGCTCAAGCGTACGCTCTTGTTCGCCATAGTCGGTGCCTTCGCGCAGTACAAAACCTTCAATTACGCTATCCAGCGTTTCCGGGGCTAACTCTTTCCAGGGGATCATCATCTTAGGTTTATCTTTTCTCAGTCTGTGATTCGGGGATCAGCCGCGGCGCTATCCAGTCGGGAATGCGTTTTTCCAGCCACATTACTGGATTCAGCCAACTGCCGGTAACGAAACCGACGTGACCGCCGTGTTCGGTGAGCTGATATTCTACCCCAGGCGGTAGATCCTGTGCGTTCGGAATCACCGCATCCGTCATGAACGGGTCGTCCTTCGCGTGAATGATCAGCAGCGGCACTTTGACCCTCGGCAGCCGCGGCATTCCGCTACAGCGTCGATAATAGTCTAGCGCGTTTTGGAAACCGTGGGCGCGCGAGGTAATGGCGTCGTCGAACTCGCGGATACGCCGCATCGATTTTAGTTGCTCGAGCGTCACCGGCAGCGTGCCCGGATATTTAATCAGCTTGCGTCGGGCGTTGGCCTTGAGCTGGTCCAGCAGGTAGCGCTGATAAAAGCGTGACGAGCCTTTCTCGAGGCGATAGGCGCAGGGTTCGAGCATCAGTGGCGCAGAGACGATGACCGCCGCCTGTAAACGGCAGTTCTCGCCCTCCTCGCCAAGATAACAGGCCAGCATATTGCCGCCCAGCGAAAAACCGACGGCGGCGGTTGGGGCATCACCGTAGGTCTCGCTCAACCAGTTAAGGAAGAAGCGGGCGTCTTCCGTTTCACCGGAATGATAGATGCGCTTAAGTCGATTAGGTTCTCCGCTACAGCCGCGAAAATGCATCACCACACCGAGGCCGCCTTTGTTTTTCCACGCCGCTAATAGCCCGTGGGCATAGGGGCTGCTAAAGCCGCCTTCAAGCCCGTGAAACAGCACCATACGCGGCTTGTGGCGGGCAGACTGCGGGTCTTCACTCCAGGCCAAATCGATAAAGTCGCCGTCGGGTAAATCGAGCCGTTGCCACACCGGTTTGAGTTTGACGCGCCGCCTGAACAAACGCGGCAGCAAGGTTTGCAAGTGCGGATTGCTAGCGCCGCGCAGGGGAAGAAAATGATGAGCCATATTTTCTGAAAAAAATCCTGTTCAGTAAGCTTGTACTACCAATAGCACACTGATAGCTTCACTGCTAATCGCACAATAGTTGGAGGTGAGGAGCACCTGTTAAATGGAACTTAGTTTATTTCTTTCGATGCTTGGATTTTTATGGGTAGCGGCAATTACGCCCGGCCCAAATAATATGTTGTTAACGACCTCGGGTGCGAACTTTGGTTTTATGCGTTCACTCCTGCTGATGATAGGCATCATGTTGGGCATGCAGAGCATTCTGCTGCTGGTTGCCTTCGGCGTTGGCGGGTTAATCCTGATTTATCCTACCCTACACACGGTATTAAAGGTTCTCGGTAGCCTTTATCTGCTGTGGCTGGCGTGGAAGATTGGCACCTCAGCCTATGAGACACTCGAAACTGACGCCCCGCCACCCAAGCCTATTCGTCTGTATCAGGGATGGCTGCTTCAGTTCCTGAATCCCAAGGCCTGGCTGATGGGACTCGGGGCGGTTGCCAGCTTCAGCCTCGCCGGAGCGGCCTACAACCACTCTATTGCGGCTATCAGCTTGGGTATGTTCCTGGTCAATCTGGTTTCAGGCATTATCTGGCTGGGTTTCGGCACCGTGATCGGTCGACTGCTGCACAGCCGCCGAGCGTGGTACACCTTCAACATCGCCATGGGGCTGCTCACTGCCGCCTGCGTGTTGTTGATTTGGCGATAATTATCGACCCGGCTCGATAAATAACGGTCATCCGCGAGGGTGGCCGTTTTGCTTTTGTATCCCACCGTGCCTGCGTTATAAATCCCATATATTCCTTTTGGTTATTAAAGGTAATTTTTAATTACTTTAAATGCTTCCTGCGCTCAGCTAAAAATTCTCTACAAACCCGAATAAAAACGACTCATCACTCTTGTGGAGCATTTATCGATGGCAAACCGTTCAATTTTGCGTGGCGCAGCACTGCTGCTGTCACTGACCGCACTCAGCGCACACGCGGTAGACGTCACCGTGGCCTATCAGACCTCCGCCGAACCGGCCAAGGTGGCGCAGGCCGAGAACACCTTTGCGAAAGAATCCGGTGCCAAGGTGGACTGGCGTAAATTTGACAGCGGTTCAAGCGTACTGCGCGCGCTGGCCTCGGGCGATGTGCAGATCGGGAATATCGGCTCCAGCCCGCTCGCCGTTGCCGCCAGCCAGAAACTGCCTATCGAAGCCTTCCTGCTGGCCTCGGAGTTAGGCAGCTCTGAAGCCTTCGTGGTGAAGAAAAGCATCAACAGCCCACAGGACTTGATAGGCAAACGCATCGCCGTACCGTTCATCTCCACGACGCACTACAGCCTGCTGGCTGCGCTGAAACACTGGGGCATCGATCCTAAGAAAGTTACCATCGTTAATCTACAGCCACCGGCCATTGCCGCCGCCTGGGCTCGCGGAGACATCGACGGCGCCTATGTCTGGGCACCGGCGGTGAACGAATTGGAAAAAACCGGCAAGGTGTTGACCGACTCCTCTCAGGTGGGCAAATGGGGTTCGCCGACGCTTGACGTTTGGGTGGTCCGTAAAGACTTCGCCCAGGCGCATCCTGAAGTGGTCACCGCTTTTGCCCGTGCCGCACTGGGCGCACAGAAATCTTATCTGCAAAACCCTGACCAGTGGCTGAAGGACACCTCGAATCTGAACACGCTGTCGCGCCTGAGCGGGGTACCGGATGACCAAATTGCCGAGCTGGTAAAAGGTAACCGTTATCTGCCGGTCAGCGAGCAGGTGACGCAATTGGGTCAGCCGGTCGATAAAGCCATCAAAGATACGGCCAGCTTCCTGAAAGAACAGGGCAAAGTGGACCAGGTAGACGCCGACTACAGCAGCTACGTGACCAACAAGTTTGTTAAGGCCGTTCAGGCCAGCCCGCAGTCCTAAGGAGAAAGACATGCTTCAGGTTTCTCAACTTTCCGCCGAGTATCAGGGTAATCCGGTACTGCATGATATTTCCCTGCAGATAGATGCCGGGCAGCTGGTGGTGGTGCTAGGGCCGTCGGGCTGTGGCAAAACCACGCTGCTCAATCTGATTGCCGGATTTACCGCGCCGAGCGGTGGGTCGATAAGCCTGGACGGTTTGCCGGTTAACGCACCCGGTGCGGAGCGCGGCGTGGTCTTCCAACACGAGGGGCTGCTGCCGTGGCGTGACGTACAAAGTAACGTCGAGTTTGGCCTGCAGCTCGCCGGCGTCGATAAACACCAGCGTCGGCAGACGGCGGAACGGATGCTCGCCAAGGTTGGACTCTCGGGGTATGAGAATCACAAACTGTGGCAGCTTTCCGGCGGTATGCGTCAGCGCGTGGGCATTGCCCGTGCACTGGCTGCCGATCCTCGCCTGCTGCTGCTCGACGAGCCCTTCGGCGCGCTCGACGCCTTTACCCGCGAACAGATGCAGGAGCTGTTGCTCAAGATCTGGCGCGATAGCGGCAAACAAATCTTCCTGATTACCCACGACATTGAGGAAGCGATATTCCTCGCCAGTGAACTGCTGCTGCTCTCTCCGGGGCCGGGTAGAGTACTGGAACGCATCTCGCTGGACTTCGGACAGCGCTACGCCGACGGTGAATCATGCCGTAGCATCAAGTCATCGCCGGAATTCATTCAACGGCGCGAGTACGTGCTCAGCCAGGTATTTGAACATCGTGGAGGCCTGCTATGAGCGCAGAACCTGTTCTGAAAACACTCGTGCGCGAGAAGGGTAAAACGTCAAAAGGCAGGTCGCTGCCGCGTAACGTGCGTCTGAGCATAGGTACACTGGTGACGCTGTTGTTTATCTGGTGGGCCGTCACGGCGCTCAAGTGGATCCCGCCGCTGTTTCTGCCTGCACCGCAGCAGGTGCTGCATCAGCTGATTACCATTGCCAGTCCGCAGGGCTTCATGGACGCCACGCTGTGGCAGCACCTTGCGGCCAGCCTCACGCGCATTGTTATTGCCCTGTTGGCGGCGGTGGTGGTGGGAGTACCTGTCGGGATTGCCATGGGGCTGAATGAAACGCTGCGCGGCATTCTGGACCCGTTAATCGAACTTTATCGCCCCGTTCCTCCACTGGCGTATCTCCCGCTGATGGTTATTTGGTTTGGTATCGGTGAAACCTCGAAAATTCTGCTGATTTATCTGGCAATTTTCGCGCCGGTGGCGATGTCGGCGCTGGCCGGCGTTCGCAGCGCCTCAAAGGTCCGCATTCGGGCCGCGCAGGCGTTGGGCGCAAGCCGTTGGCAGGTGCTGCGCTATGTGATTCTGCCCGGTGCGCTGCCTGAAATTCTCACCGGCGTTCGCATCGGACTCGGGGTGGGGTGGTCAACGCTGGTCGCCGCCGAGCTTATTGCGGCAACGCGGGGATTAGGTTTTATGGTTCAGTCGGCCGGAGAGTTTCTGGCCACTGATGTGGTTATTGCCGGGATAAGCGTTATCGCGCTGATTGCCTGTGCGCTTGAACTGGGGTTGCGTTATCTGCAACGCAAACTGACCCCCTGGCACGGAGAACAACAATGAACGAACGTCTCAAAATTACCCCGCTAGGGCCGCACATCGGCGCGCTGGTGGAGGATGTGTCGCTTAGCCGTCCATTATCCGACGCACAGTTTGAACAGCTCTATCATGCGCTGCTCAAGTATCAGGTGTTGTTTGCCCGCGATCAGCCGATCACCCCGGTTCAGCAGCGTGCGCTGGCGGCACAGTTTGGTGATCTGCACATCCACCCTGTCTATCCGCAGACGCCGGAGGCGCAGGAAATCATTATTTTCGATACTCACGACAACAATCCGCCGGATAACGATAACTGGCACACTGACGTGACCTTTATCGAGACCCCGCCTTTGGGGGCCATACTGGCGGCCAAGACGCTGCCCTCTACCGGCGGTGACACCCTGTGGGCCAGCGGCATTGCGGCCTATGAGGCGCTGTCTGAACCCTTCAGGAAGCTGCTGGCCGGTTTGCAGGCTGAGCATGATTTCACCAAGTCGTTCCAGGAGTACAAATACCGTAAAACGCCGGAAGAACATCAGCAGTGGCTGGAGGCCAAAGAGAAGAACCCGCCGTTGCTGCATCCGGTTATCCGCACGCATCCGGTGTCTGGCCGGCAGGCGCTGTTTGTGAATGAGGGATTCACTACCCGCATCGTGGGACTTGAAGAAAAAGAGAGTGCGGCGATCCTCGAGTTCCTGTTCCGCCATATCACCAAACCGGAGTTCCAGGTGCGCTGGCGTTGGCAGGAGAACGATATCGCGATTTGGGATAACCGTATCACGCAGCACTACGCTAATGCGGACTACTTACCGCAGCGGCGTATCATGCATCGGGCGACGATCCTCGGGGATAAACCTTTCTATAAGGCTTCGTAACCTCATAGCCTGAAGAGATGTCGGGGGCACGGACGCGCCCCCGCATTAAGAAGGCTCAAGCGCCGGCGTTAAATTCCTGCGCCAACTGCTCAAGCTGTTCCTGCGCATCGAGCCAGGTCATCTCGACCTCTTCCAGCTCGCCTTTCACCTTGATCTGCTGTTGCAGGCAGGCGGTCAGGTCGGCCTTGCGGCTGCTGTCATAAATTGCCGAGTCGGCCAGCTTCTCTTCGACGCTCGCCAGTTCGCTGCTCAGCTTGTCCATCTGTTTTTCCAGTGTGGTTATCTGTTTACGCAGCGGTTGAGTCTGGTTGCGGAAATCGGCTTCACGACGTTTTTGGTCTTTGCGTGACTGCGCACTGTTGGCACCGGCGTCTTTTTCCGGTGTGTCCTGCTGGCTTTCCTGACGCTGAATATCGACCAGCCACTGCTGGTAGTCTTCGAGGTCGCCGTCGAACTGCTCGACCTTACCGCCATGGACCAGATACAGGTCGTCGGTGGTGGAGCGCAGAAGGTGGCGGTCGTGCGATACCACCACCATCGCGCCTTCGAAGTCGATCAGCGCCTCGGTCAGCGCTTGACGCATGTCGAGGTCAAGGTGGTTAGTCGGTTCGTCGAGCAGCAGCAGGTTAGGGCGCTGCCACACGATCAGCGCCAGCACCAGACGGGCTTTCTCGCCGCCGGAGAAGCGCTCGGTCTTCTCGGTCACTTTGTCACCCTGGAAGCCGAAGCCGCCGAGGTAGTCACGCAGCTGCTGTTCGGTTTGCTTGTCTGCCAGTCGCACCAGATGCTGTAACGGGGAGTCTTCGGCACGCAGGAACTCGAGCTGATGCTGGGCGAAGTAGCCGAGCTTCACGCCTTTCGCCAGACCAATATCGCCAGCAAGCGGCGGCATGGTACCCGCAAGTAGCTTAATCAGGGTCGATTTACCCGCGCCATTGCGGCCGAGCAGGCCGATACGCGAGCCGGGAACCAGATTGAGCTTGATAGAATCGAGGATGACGTTGTCGTCATAGCCCGCGCTAACTTTTTCCATACGCAGCAGCGGGTCGGGCAGACTTTCCGGCGACCTGAAACTAAAATGAAAAGGGTTGTCGACGTGGGCCGGGGCAATCAGCTCCATGCGTTCCAGCATTTTGATACGACTCTGTGCCTGCTTGGCCTTGGTGGCCTGAGCGCGGAAGCGGTCGATATAGCTTTGCAGGTGTGCCACCTTTTCCTGCTGATGTTCGAACAGTGACTGCTGCTGGGCGAGTTTGGTCGCGCGCTGGCGTTCAAACGACGAATAGTTACCGGTGTATTCGTTTAAGGTCTGCTGTTCGATGTGCAGGATTTTATCGACGATCGGGTCGAGGAAGTCTCGGTCGTGGGAAATCAGCACCAGTGTACCGTTATAGTTCTTCAGCCATTTTTCCAGCCAGATAACGGCGTCCAGATCGAGGTGGTTGGTCGGTTCGTCGAGCAGCAGCAGGTCGGAGCGGCAGATAAGTGCCTGCGCCAGGTTGAGGCGCATACGCCAGCCGCCGGAGAAGGATTTTACCGGCTGTTGCAGCTGATTCTGCGTAAAGCCGAGCCCGCTGAGCAGGCTGGCGGCACGTGCCGGAATGGTCCAGGCCTGAATGGCGTCGAGCTTACCGTGCAACGTCGCGATGGCGTGGCCGTCGTCGCGCTCGTTGGCGGCTTTGAGCTCGGACTCCAGCTGACGAAACTCACGATCGCCGTCGATAACATACTCAACC
This sequence comes from Rouxiella badensis, assembly GCF_002093665.1. Lineage (GTDB taxonomy): Bacteria > Pseudomonadota > Gammaproteobacteria > Enterobacterales > Enterobacteriaceae > Rouxiella > Rouxiella badensis. Next base: position 100,741 of record NZ_MRWE01000016.1, read on the forward strand.
GCGGGAACGTCTAGTGCCGGAGTTTCCTGATTTACCCAGGCCAGTGCCCAGTTTGACGGAAACGTCAGGTTGCCCGCATCGGCGCTCATTTCGTTTTTCAACAGGGAAATCAGGGTTGATTTACCGCAGCCGTTTTTTCCTACCAGTCCGACTTTCTGACCCGGATTGATAGTGGCAGATGCATTGTCAAGCAGGACATTGGTGCCACGCCTGATTTGTAACGATGAGAAAACTATCATAAAGCGCCGTCTGTTTAGGGTATGTTAAATTAACTGTCACGAGCATGAGTTAAACAAGACGTATAAAACGTCCTATTTGGTATTTGCGAAGCATGGTAGCTGAAAAACGGCACCCTGACGACGCTTTGGAGGTATTGATGTCGCAGCCACCTAAGGTTTTGCTGCTTTACGCTCACCCGGAGTCACCCGATTCGGTCGCCAACCGCGTATTACTCGACAAGGCACGCAAGCTGGACAACGTTACCGTTCACGATCTGTACGCCCATTATCCTGATTTTTTTATCGATATTCACCGCGAACAGCAACTGCTGCGTGACCATAAAGTGATTGTTTTTCAACATCCTCTGTATACCTATAGCTGTCCGGCACTGCTCAAGGAGTGGATGGACCGCGTACTCGCCCGTGGCTTTGCCAGCGGTGCGGGCGGGACGGCGCTGAGCGGCAAGTACTGGCGTTCGGTTATTACCACCGGCGAGCCGGAGGGCGCGTACCGGGTGGGGGGATACAATCGCTACAAAATGAGTGACATTCTGCGGCCCTTTGAGCTAACCGCCGCCATGTGCCACATGCACTGGATGACGCCGATTCTTATTTACTGGGCGCGACGTCAGCAGCCGGAAATGTTGGCCAGCCACGCCGAGGCCTACGCGGAATGGCTACAGTCTCCTGTCCCACATGGAGGGGTTTAACTATCGACAGCTCTAATTTACCGACAGCGATACTGCTGTTCCTGTTTGCCGCCGTGGTCGCGGTGCCGATAGCCCAACGCCTGGGGATTGGCGCGGTATTAGGCTACCTGCTGGCCGGCATTGCCATCGGCCCTTGGGGCTTGGGCTTTATTCGCGACGTCGACGAGATTCTGCATTTTTCCGAGCTCGGTGTCGTGTTCCTGATGTTTATCATCGGGTTGGAGCTGAATCCCGGCAAGCTGTGGCAGCTGCGGCGACAGATATTTGGCGTTGGGGCCGGTCAGGTCATTCTCACCGCGCTGGTGCTGGGCGGCCTGCTGTATCTGACACACTTCGCCTGGCAGGCGGCGGTGATAGGCGGCATCGGTCTGGCGATGTCCTCGACCGCGATGGCGCTTCAGCTGATGCAGGACAAAGGCATGACGCGCAACGAGGGCGGACAGCTCGGTTTTGCGGTGCTGCTGTTTCAGGATATCGCTGTTATCCCGGCATTGGCGCTAATCCCCGTGCTGGCGGGCACCTCTTCCGGCGGTAATGACTGGGCGATGATCGGCATGAAGGTGCTGGCATTTGTCGGCATGCTGGTCGGCGGGCGCTATCTGCTGCGGCCGATCTTTCGTCTTATTGTGGCCTCCGGCGTGCGCGAGGTGTTTACCGCTGCCGCCCTGTTGACGGTGCTTGGCGCGGCGCTGTTCATGCAGGAGCTTGGTTTCTCGATGGCGCTAGGCACCTTCATCGCCGGGATACTGCTGGCGGAAAGCGAATACCAGCACGAACTGGAAATCGCTATCGAGCCTTTTAAGGGACTGCTGCTTGGCCTGTTCTTTATTTCTGTCGGCATGGCGCTGAATCTTGGCGTGCTTTACACCAATATTTTGCTGGTGCTGGCGAGCGTCATCTTGCTGGTGATGGTCAAGGGCGGTGTGCTCTATCTATTGGCCCGGGTGTTTGGCCTGCGCACCTCGGTGCGATTACAGTTTGCGGCGGTGCTAAGTCAGGGCGGAGAATTCGCCTTCGTTCTGTTCTCTGCCGCCGGGGCGCTGAAGGTTATCTCTTCGACACAGCTTTCCCTGCTGTTGGTCATTGTCACGCTGTCGATGATGACCACGCCGCTGCTGCTCAAATACGTCGACCGGATTCTGGTGCGCCGCTATAACGCGCAGGAGGAGAGTGACGAGAAGCATTTCGTCGAGGATAACGAGCCGCAGGTGATCATCGTCGGCTTTGGGCGTTTTGGTCAGGTTGTCGGTCGCCTGTTGATGGCCAACAAGATGCGTATCACCGTGCTCGAGCGCGATATCAGCGCCGTGAGCCTGATGCGCAGCTTTGGTTATCAGGTGTATTACGGCGATGCGACCAAGCTCGAACTCATGCGTGCCGCTGGCGCAGAGAAGGCCAGGTCCATCGTTATCACCTGTAATGAACCGCAGGATACGATGGAAATCGTCCGACTGTGTCAGGAGCATTTCCCGCATCTGAATATTCTGGCTCGTGCGCGCGGGCGCGTTGAGGCGCACGAGCTGCTGCAGGCCGGTGTTCAGAACTTCTCGCGTGAAACTTTCTCGAGTGCGCTTGAACTGGGTAAAAAGACGCTCATTACGCTCGGTATGCATCCTCACAGCGCCTACCGTGCGCAGCAGCATTTCCGCCGTCTGGATATGCGCATGCTGCGTGAATTGGTGCCGCAGGTGCAGGGCGATGTGGCGCAAATTTCCCGTGTGAAAGAGGCGCGTCGCGAGCTGGAAGATATCTTCGAAAGTGAAATGCATAATGAACGCCGGCAGCTCGACGGCTGGGACGATGACGAATAGCGCCGCAAGGCGTACCATGACAGAAGTTTCCGAATATTTTTTGTAAAGGATTCCATCCGGCGAGGCGGCTACGGGCGTCTCGTGGTGGAGATTCATGAGAGGCAAGAAATGGCTACAACGCGTAAACGTTTTATCGCCGGTGCGGTATGCCCTGAGTGTAAAGCACTGGATACACTGATGTTATGGCAGGAAGATCAGGTCGAAGTGGTGGAATGTGCCAAGTGCGGGCACCACAAACGTCAGACCGATGAGCAGGTCACCAAGCACGTTCGAGGCGAAGAGCAGGTAATTGGAATCTTCCATCCCGAGTAGTGCTATCCCGCGCCTTTTTTTATGCTGTTCGGTACAGAGGCGCGGTTTTCCGCTACAATATTTCGCAAAATACAGTGTTCCGCAAAGTACAATCTTTGACGAAATCAAGTTTTCAACGGTAGGAGTTATCATGAAAGTATCAAAAGACCTGGTTGTCAGCGTTGCGTATCAGGTACGTACAGAAGACGGTGTGCTGGTTGACGAATCACCGGTTAGCGCACCACTGGACTACCTGCACGGTCACGGCTCGCTGATTTCCGGTCTGGAAAGCGCGCTGGAAGGCCATGCGGTTGGCGATCGTTTTGACGTGCACGTGGGCGCTAACGAAGCTTATGGTAACTACGACGAGAACCTGGTTCAGCGCGTTCCTAAAGACGTGTTCATGGGCGTAGACGAGCTGGAAGTGGGCATGCGTTTCCTGGCTGATACCGATCAGGGTCCTGTTCCAGTAGAAATCACCGAAGTTGACGGCGACCACGTTGTGGTTGACGGTAACCACATGCTGGCCGGTCAGAACCTGAACTTCAACGTTGAAGTTGTGGCTATCCGTGAAGCAACCGAAGAAGAACTGGCTCACGGCCACGTTCACGGTGAGCACGGTCACGACCACGACCACGACCACGATCACGGCCATGACCACGGTCAGGGCGGTTGTGGTACCGGCGGTTGCGGCTGCAGCCACTAATCGATAAAGGCCGATTAATGAAAAAAGGCGACCCCGGGGTCGCCTTTTTTATTGCTTCATTTAGCTCTCAATAGTGCGGCGGCGGGGTTTCTTCCGACGCATCGGCAATCATTGAAGGCTGTGAAGCACGCAGCCTGTCAGTCAACAGGCGCAGGTGGTCATGCAGTCGGCTCATTTCCAGCTGATGCGAGGTCACTATCTGATTCAGCTCCTCAATGGTCACTTCCTGAAAAGCCAGTTTGCTTTCCAGCGCTTCAAGCCGCTGTTCGAAGTTATGTTGGTCCATAATTTTTGCCTGTAATGCCGCTTAGGTGCCGCCTGATAAGGATAGGCTGTCAGAATGACAGAGTTTGCGCCATATTCTACCCGCAATCATCAGAAAAAACTCAGAGTTAGCCGTTTTGTGGTGACTTCAGAAACTTATTGAAGCAAAAAAGGTCTCATTTAGGCGCGTTCGATTAGTATAGCGATTGTCATGCATTGACACGGACAGTTATATTAACCGGCGAACTTTCGTATTGTTACTTGAGGTAAGAGCCTCAAGTCTTGGAGAAATGGATGAAATCACTGTTTAAAGTAACGCTGTTAGCTACCACGATGGCTCTTGCCCTGGGCGCAACTCAGGCCATGGCAGCAGATGCTGCAAAAGCGACTGATTCGACTGCAGCTGCACCAGCGGCTTCAGCACCAGCTACTACCAACCCACAATTCAAAAACGACGATGAGCAGGCTGCTTACGCTCTGGGTGCTTCATTGGGTCGTTACATGGACAATTCCCTGAAAGAACAAGAAAAACTGGGCATCAAACTGGATAAAGACCAGCTGATCGCCGGTGTTCAGGACGCGTTCGCGAACAAGAGCAAGCTGTCTGACGCAGACATCGAAAAGACCCTGCAAAGCTTCGAAGCTAAAGTAAAAGCTTCTGCCCAGCAGAAAATGGAAGCAGACGCTAAAGCCAACGAAGACAAAGGCGATAAATTCCGCGCTGACTTCGCTAAAGAAAAAGGCGTGAAGAAAACTGAGTCAGGCCTGCTGTATCAGGTTGAGAAACCAGGTACCGGCGCTACGCCAAAAGACAGCGACACCGTAGTTGTGAACTACAAAGGTACCCTGGTTGACGGCACCGAGTTCGACAACTCTTACACCCGCGGCGAGCCACTGTCCTTCCGTCTTGACGGCGTTATTCCAGGCTGGACCGAAGGTCTGAAGCACGTTAAGAAAGGCGGAAAAATCAAGCTGGTTATCCCACCGGCTCTGGCCTACGGTAAAACTGGCGTCCCAGGTATCCCTGCCAACTCTACTCTGGTATTCGAAGTAGAATTGCTGGATATCAAACCGGCTCCAAAAGCTGACGCGAAAGATGCGACCAAACCGGCTGACGCTGACGCTGCTAAATCAGAATAATTTTTTCTGATTTTTGCCCAAGAAAACCGTCGCTTATGCGGCGGTTTTTTTTTACCGTCATCTTTGTGAGCGCTTCCTCCCCATTTTTACTGGGGTTACTCTATGATGATAGCTTGACGACTTTATCGCTCGAGCTTAACGTCAATAACTTGAATAATCGTAGGCACCTTTTTCGCTGCAGCTTTGTTACATTAGGGCCTGCTGAGATTGATTGAACGGAGAGCCTCATTCCAGATGATGAGTGAGCTCACGATGTAGAGGGTGGTAGCTTCAATGTCTAATTCGCTTTTAAATGGCGAAACCGGTGAACTGGATTTGCTGGACCAACGTCCTTTTAGTGCAACCGACCATGAAATCCTGACCTCCTACGAGGCGGTGGTAGACGGTTTGGCCATGCTGATTGGGCAACACTGTGAAATAGTTCTGCATTCTCTGGAAGATCTGAAATGCTCGGCTATTCGAATCGCCAATGGGGAACATACCGGTCGCAAGATAGGCTCGCCTATCACCGATTTGGCGCTGCGCATGCTGCACGATATGACGGGCGCAGACAGCAATGTCTCTAAAGCCTATTTTACCCGTGCAAAAAGTGGCGTGCTGATGAAGTCGGTCACTATCGCCATTCGCAACCGCGATCAGCGTGTGATCGGTTTACTGTGTATCAACATGAACCTCGACGTGCCGTTCTCGCAGATCATGCAAACCTTTATGCCGCCGGAAACGCAGGACGTCTCGCCTTCCGTCAACTTTGCCTCCTCCGTGGACGATCTCGTCGCGCAAACGCTCGAGTTCACCATCGAAGAAGTCAACGCGGACCGTAACGTCACTAACAATGCCAAGAATCGTCAGGTGGTACTCAACCTGTATGAGAAGGGCATTTTTGATATTAAAGACGCAATCAACCAGGTTGCCGACCGCCTGAATATCTCCAAACATACGGTTTATCTGTATATTCGCCAGTTCAAAAGCGGCGAGCCGTTGGGGAATTAGCGTTGACATTGCGATACAGCATTTTGGTCACTGGGGCGCCGTATGGCACCCAGCAGGCCAGCGCAGCCTATCAGTTTGCTCTGGCGCTTCTCGCCCGTGGACACAAACTCGACAGCGTTTTTTTCTATCGTGAAGGTGTGCTTAACGGCAACCGGCTGACCTCACCGGCTTCCGACGAATTTGACCTGGTGCGCGCATGGCAGCAGTTGGCCCACGCCCATGAGGTTGAACTTAATGTCTGCGTCGCCGCCGCGCTGCGTCGCGGGGTGATGGACGCCGATGAGGCCACCCACCATGAAGACAAATATCCCAATCTGCAGCCAGGTTTCGCGTTGACCGGATTAGGCAGTCTCGCGGAAGCCGCGTTGGTCTGCGATCGGCTGATACAGTTTTAAGCGTCAGGAACAGGCCGAAACATGAAGGCAGAAAACCAAGTAAAAAGAGTGGCCTTTGTGTTTTCACAAGGACCACACGGCACGTCTGCCGGCAGAGAAGGGTTGGACGCACTGCTCGCGACCTCGGCGCTCAGTGAAGACATTGGCGTCTTTTTCGTGGCCGACGGTGTGCTGCAGCTGCTCAAGGGCCAGCAGCCGGAAAAAATTTTAGCGCGTGATTATATTGCTACTTATGGCGTATTGCCGCTTTATGACGTTGAACAATGCTTTATCTGTGGCGCATCTGCACAGGAGCGTGGGCTGGCAGAATATGACGATTGGGTGCTGGATGTAGAACGGCTCTCACCTGATGTATTGCGCCAGAAGCTGGCTTCCTATGACGTTGTCATAACTTTTTGATCGGGAAAAGACTATGCTTTTTACCCTTGCCCGTTCTCCTCAACAATGTGATTTACCGGCACTTATGCGCCTGGTGAGTGACACGGATGCCTTACTGCTTATGCAGGACGGTGTGACGGCCGCGCTTGAAAACAGCCTGGCACAGTCCCATATATCTGTTCTGACTTGTCCGGTGTATGTGCTCAGCGAAGACCTGCAGGCCCGCGGCCTGTCTGGTCAAATTTCACACAAAGTGACGCCGATCGACTATACTGGATTCGTTGATTTGACCGAGAAGCATCGCCAACACGTCGCATGGTGATTTCGCGAATTGTTGTATATTTCTTGACACTTTCACGGGTCAGCAATAAAATTCTGCGTCCCATATTGGCATCTGCCGATCGTGGGTCGATTTATCACGTGTTTACAAAGTAGTTTACGAAACAAAATCCAGGAGCTTTTTAATGGCAACAATTAATCAGCTGGTACGCAAACCACGCTCTACGAAGGTTGCTAAAAGCAACGTTCCAGCGCTGGAAGCTTGCCCGCAGAAACGTGGCGTTTGTACCCGTGTGTACACCACCACTCCAAAAAAACCAAACTCCGCACTGCGTAAAGTATGTCGCGTTCGTTTGACTAACGGTTTTGAAGTTACCTCCTACATCGGCGGTGAAGGTCATAACCTGCAGGAACACTCCGTGATCCTCATCCGTGGCGGTCGTGTAAAAGACTTGCCAGGTGTGCGTTACCACACCGTTCGCGGCGCACTGGACTGTTCAGGCGTTAAAGACCGTAAGCAGTCTCGTTCTAAATACGGCGTTAAAAAGCCGAAGTCTTAATGGTTCTCCGTTAAGTAAGGCCAAACATTTTCACATTACTGTCAAAATAAACTCATAGAGTTTTGGACAATCCTGAATTAACAACGGAGTATTCCCATGCCACGTCGTCGCGTCATTGGTCAACGTAAAATTCTGCCAGATCCTAAGTTCGGGTCCGAACTGCTGGCTAAATTCGTAAATATCCTGATGGTAGATGGTAAAAAATCTACTGCAGAAGCAATCGTCTACAACGCACTTGAGACCCTGGCTCAACGTAGCGGTAAAGACAGCCTGGAAGCTTTCGAAGTCGCTCTGGACAACGTCCGTCCGACCGTCGAAGTTAAGTCCCGCCGCGTTGGTGGTTCTACTTATCAGGTTCCAGTTGAAGTACGTCCGGTTCGTCGTAATGCTCTGGCAATGCGTTGGATCGTTGAAGCTGCTCGTAAACGCGGTGATAAATCCATGGCTCTGCGCCTGGCGAACGAACTTTCTGATGCAGCAGACAACAAAGGTACTGCTGTTAAGAAACGTGAAGACGTTCACCGTATGGCCGAAGCCAACAAGGCGTTCGCCCACTACCGCTGGTAATTACCCGCTGTAGATACCCCAAGATTTCAACTTGCAGAAAGACGGCAGTTGGAAGACCCCCGGGAATTTACATGGTTAATGGACCGGGGTGAGCGAAACGGCTTACGCATCTGCGATTTGAAAGATTGCGGGTATATGCTAAACAAGCGGGCGCTGGCAACAGTTAGCCCGTTTGGATTAACTGAACTTGAACGCCCTAGTAATAGAGGAATCAAATGGCTCGTAAAACACCCATTGAGCGTTACCGTAACATTGGTATCAGCGCTCACATCGACGCCGGTAAAACGACGACTACCGAACGTGTTCTGTTCTACACCGGTGTAAACCACAAGATCGGTGAAGTACACGACGGCGCAGCAACCATGGACTGGATGGAGCAGGAGCAGGAACGTGGTATTACCATCACGTCTGCTGCGACTACCTGTTACTGGTCTGGTATGGCTAAGCAGTTCGAACCACACCACATCAACATCATCGACACCCCAGGACACGTTGACTTCACCATCGAAGTTGAACGTTCTATGCGTGTTCTTGATGGCGCAGTAATGGTTTACTGTGCTGTTGGCGGCGTTCAGCCACAGTCTGAAACCGTATGGCGTCAAGCTAACAAATATAAAGTTCCTCGTATCGCGTTCGTTAACAAAATGGACCGTATGGGTGCTAACTTCCTGAAAGTTGTTGGTCAGATCGAACAGCGTCTGAATGCAACTCCGGTTCCTCTGCAGCTGGCTATCGGCGCAGAAGAGAAATTCACCGGCGTTGTTGACCTTGTCAAGATGAAAGCAATCAACTGGAACGAAGAAGATCAGGGCGTGACCTTCGAATACGAAGAGATCCCAGCTGATATGCAAGAACTGGCTGAAGAATGGCGCCAGAAACTGGTTGAAGCCGCTGCTGAAGGTTCTGACGAGCTGATGGAGAAATTCTTTGGTGGCGAAGAGCTGACCGAAGAAGAGATCAAAGCTTCTCTGCGTAAGCGCGTTCTGAACAACGAAGTAATCCTGGTTACCTGTGGTTCTGCGTTTAAAAACAAAGGCGTACAGGCAATGCTGGATGCTGTTGTTGAGTATCTGCCAGCACCAACCGACGTTGAAGCTATCAACGGTATGTTGGACGACGGTAAAGACACTCCAGCAGTTCGCCATTCTGACGACAAAGAGCCGTTCTCTGCTCTGGCGTTCAAAATCGCTACTGACCCATTCGTGGGTAACTTGACGTTCTTCCGTGTTTACTCCGGTCTCGTCAACTCAGGTGACACTGTATTTAACCCAGTGAAATCTCAGCGTGAACGTCTGGGTCGTATCGTTCAGATGCACGCTAACAAGCGTGAAGAAATTAAAGAAGTTCGTGCAGGCGATATCGCTGCAGCGATCGGTCTGAAAGACGTGACTACTGGTGATACCCTGTGTGATCCGGACAACGTGATCATTCTTGAGCGTATGGAATTCCCAGAGCCGGTAATCTCCGTAGCTGTAGAACCAAAAACCAAAGCTGACCAAGAAAAAATGGGTCTGGCTCTGGGCCGTCTGGCTAAAGAAGACCCATCATTCCGCGTTTGGACTGATGAAGAATCTGGTCAGACAATCATCGCAGGTATGGGTGAGCTTCACCTGGACATCCTGGTTGACCGTATGCGTCGCGAATTCAACGTTGAAGCTAACGTTGGTAAGCCGCAGGTAGCCTACCGTGAAGCGATTCGCGCCAAAGTTACCGACATCGAAGGTAAACACGCCAAGCAGTCTGGTGGTCGTGGTCAGTACGGTCATGTTGTTATCGACATGTACCCACTCGAGCCGGGTGTTAACCCTAAAGGCTACGAGTTTGTCAACGAAATCAAAGGCGGTGTAATTCCTGGTGAATTCATCGGTGCGATTGACAAAGGCATCCAGGAGCAGCTGAAATCTGGCCCGCTGGCTGGTTACCCGGTAGTGGACATGGGCGTGCGTCTGCACTTCGGTTCTTACCATGACGTTGACTCCTCTGAACTGGCGTTTAAACTGGCAGCATCTATCGCCTTTAAAGATGGCTTTAAGAAAGCAAAACCTGTGCTTCTTGAACCAATCATGAAGGTTGAAGTAGAAACTCCAGAAGAGAACACTGGTGACGTTATCGGTGACCTTAGCCGTCGTCGTGGTATGCTGAAAGGCCAAGAATCTAACGCGACTGGCGTTGTGATTCACGCTGAAGTTCCGCTTTCCGAGATGTTCGGTTATGCAACTCAGCTGCGTTCACTGACCAAAGGTCGTGCATCTTACTCCATGGAATTCCTGAAGTATGATGACGCGCCAAGCAACGTTGCACAGGCCGTAATCGAAGCCCGTGGTAAATAAGCCTAGGTTTTTAACACAATGATCCCGTGCTCTCTCCTTGAGGGGAGAGCACAATAGTAAGGAATATATCCGTGTCTAAAGAAAAATTTGAACGTTCCAAACCGCACGTCAACGTTGGTACTATCGGCCACGTTGACCACGGTAAAACTACCCTGACTGCTGCTATCACCACCGTTCTGGCTAAAACCTACGGCGGTTCTGCTCGTGCATTCGACCAG
>NZ_MRWE01000017.1 GCF_002093665.1 Rouxiella badensis
ATTATTAGCAGTAAATATAAGAGATCTCTTACAGCGTTTGTGAGAGATCTCTCACACGTCCGTAAGCCAAATTTCCCATGCGCTCAGTCAGGGATTTCGAGGGAGCAGCATTGTAAGGAATTCGGATAACGAAGACGAGAGAATCGTTCTTTTTTTACTGCCAAATTGCTCGAGCAATACCTCGCCACTGAGGTTACAGAGCGAGATGAGCATTAATTCCGAATCGGTAGTCCCCAGAAAAAGGGTCGGAGAAAGCTTGAGACGCTTTTGCGTCAGCAGATGCCCAATCAGATTCTCCTGCAGGCGAATAAAATCGTCTTCACTCCACACCTGCACCAAATTGAATGAGTGCTCGAGATAGCTTGCACTCATATCCCCGGAAAACTGCGTGGTGAAATACGCATGGGCCTCGGGACGCAGTTGAATATCGAGCGCACGTTCAACGTTGTTAAGCGCGGAAGGTGGCGTAAAAGGCTGAGGAAGCCAAAACACTTCATTGTCGCTGCTTCTTACGGCACAGGGTGACGCCACACCGAACAACTCTTCACTGGCGGGTTCATGACCGGTTTGCTGCTGCCACAGCTCAACATAACGTTGGGTAAACCCGCGCAGGGCGTCGGAAACATCAAGGTCCATATTTTTTCTCATCTTCAGGGTCAGCAGTGCGTTAAACTAGGAGAATACGCAATTCGTTTTGTATTGTACCAATCTCTTATCAAGGTGACAGCATGTCCTCCTATCAGGATAACCCCGCTCTTTCTCAACTGACACTAGGCAAAGCGACGCCTTATCGCGACCAATACGACGCCACTCTGCTGCAAGCCGTGCCTCGCAGCATGAATCGCGAACCCCTTGGGCTATTTCCGGACTCTCTGCCGTTCCACGGCGCAGACATCTGGACGATGTACGAACTCTCCTGGCTAAATGCCAAGGGTCTGCCGCAGGTCGCCGTCGGTGAAATCAGCCTGCAAGCCGATAGCGTCAATCTCATCGAGTCAAAGAGCTTCAAACTGTACCTCAACAGCTTCAACCAGACCAAATTCCAGGACTGGGACGCCGTTAAGATGACGCTCGAAAAAGACCTGAGCGCCTGCGCTCAAGGCAGCGTGACCGTCAGTCTCCGCGCCCTGCACGAGATTGAAGGCAGCCCAATCGGCCGCTTCGCCGGTATTTGTATCGATGCTCAAGATATTGAAATCACCGATTACGGCTTCAGTACCGATTATCTCCAGGACGCCACCAGCGACAAAATAGTCGATGAAACGCTGGTCAGTCACCTGCTTAAATCAAACTGCCTGATTACCCATCAGCCTGACTGGGGTTCAGTGCAGATTCAGTATCGTGGGCCAGCCATCGACCGCGAAGCTCTGTTGCGCTATTTGGTCTCATTCCGCAATCACAACGAATTCCACGAGCAGTGCGTCGAGCGCATTTTTAACGATCTGCTGCGTTTCTGCCAACCGACGCGTCTTGCGGTCTATGCCCGCTATACCCGCCGCGGTGGTCTCGACATTAACCCGTGGCGTGCCAATTTCCTGTTTGAGCCGACAACCGCACGCCTTGTTCGCCAATAAGGCCCGACTTTGCTCAAGAACTGAGCTGTCGAGCGACGACCAATGGTAAAAGCCTATGGACAGGTTTACTGTTAAAGCATAACAAGCACGCAAGACATCATTAACGCGGCGTTAATAAGGAGCAACTTTGATTACACATATCAGCCCACTTGGCTCAATGGATTTGTTGTCTCAGTTGGAAGTGGACATGCTCAAACGTACTGCGAGCAGCGACTTATATCGCCTCTTCCGTAATTGTTCTTTGGCAGTCTTGAACAGCGGGAGCCAGACCGACAGCAGTAAAGAGCTGCTTGACCGCTTTGAAAGCTTTGACATCAACGTGTTGCGTCGCGAACGCGGCGTAAAACTTGAATTAGTAAACCCGCCCGAAGAGGCGTTTGTCGACGGTCGTATTATTCGCTCGCTGCAGGCCAACCTGTTTGCCGTGCTGCGCGATATCCTGTTCGTCAATGCGCAGCTCAGCACCGCGGGCCGATATCAGGACCTCGACACAGGCAGCTCGGTGTACCTCACCAATCTGGTGTTCTCTATCCTGCGCAACGCCCGAACGCTACACCTGGACGAAGATCCGAACATGGTGGTGTGCTGGGGCGGCCACTCGATTAATGAAATTGAGTACCAGTATGCGCACAACGTCGGTAACCAGTTAGGTCTGCGTGAACTCAATATCTGTACCGGCTGTGGGCCGGGTGCGATGGAAGCGCCGATGAAAGGTGCCGCCGTCGGTCATGCGAAACAGCGTTACAAAAATAGCCGCTTTATTGGCATGACCGAACCGTCGATCATTGCCGCAGAGCCGCCAAATCCGCTGGTTAACGAGTTGGTTATCATGCCGGATATCGAGAAACGCCTTGAGGCCTTTGTGCGTATTGCACACGGGATCATCATCTTCCCGGGCGGCGTAGGTACCGCCGAAGAGCTGCTTTATCTGCTGGGTATTCTGATGGATCCGGCCAACAGCGATCAGGTTCTACCGTTGATCCTGACCGGGCCTAAAGAGAGCGCCAACTACTTTACCGTGCTGGATGCGTTTATTCGCGAAACGCTGGGTGATGAAGCGCAGAAACACTACACCATTATCATCGACGATCCGATTGAAGTTGCCCGTCAGCTGAAACGTGCGATGCCATTAGTTAAAGAGAATCGCCGCAATAGCGGAGATGCCTACAGCTTTAACTGGTCGATTCGTATAGCACCCGATCTGCAGCTGCCGTTTGAGCCAAGCCACGAAAACATGGCGAATCTCAATCTGCACCCCAATCAGCCGCCGGAACAGCTTGCCGCTGCACTTCGCAGGGCGTTTTCCGGTATTGTTGCCGGTAACGTTAAAGAGGTTGGGATCCGTGCTATCGAGAAGCACGGCCGTTTCAAGCTGCATGGCGACCCGCAACTGATGAAAAAAATGGACAGTCTGCTGCAAGGTTTTGTTGCTCAGCATCGTATGAAACTGCCGGGTACGGCCTACGTACCTTGCTATGAAATCTGTTCCTGAGTTTAGCGCTCAGGGGTCTCGTCACCTAGCCTTTCCCCGCTGAAGAAGTGGGGAAAGTGTTTTACTGGGCGAATCCTCGCAATTTATAACTGCAAAGCACCGCAAGCTCACGTCTGCGGTGCCATCTCCCCGATTTACTGATACCCTCTTGAAATGAAAATTCACTTACTAATCATTGACGCACTGAATTTAATCAGGCGCATTCATGCTGTACAGGGTTCTCCCTGCGTCATCGCCTGCCAGAGCGCCGTTAACCAGTTGATTCAACATACGCTACCTTCCCACGCCGTCGCCGTGTTTGACGAAGACGATCGTCATGACAGCTGGCGCCACCAGTGTCTGCCCGACTACAAAGCGGGTCGTTCTCCGATGCCAGAAAACCTGTTTGCCGAGATGCCCGCACTGAAGGCCGGCTTTGAGAGCCAGGGCATTGCCTGCTGGCATTCGGCAGGACAAGAAGCCGATGATCTTGCCGCTACCCTGACCGCCAAGGTGGCCGGCGCTGGCCATCAGGTGACCATTGTCTCGACCGATAAAGGCTACTGCCAACTCCTAGCGCCGCAGGTGCAGATACGCGATTATTTCCAGAAACGCTGGCTCGACATGCCTTTTGTCCAATCCAGCTTCGGGGTATTACCGACTCAGCTTACCGACTACTGGGGACTCGCAGGTATCAGCAGCAGCAAGATCCCTGGCGTGCCGGGCATCGGGCCCAAAACAGCAGTAACGCTGCTCGCGCAGTATCCTACGCTCGAAGCACTCTATGAGAATCTGCAAGACGTACCGGAGAAATGGCGGGAGAAGTTGCGTGAATATCAGGAGCTGGCCTTTGCCTGCCGCCGCGTCTCTACGCTGCAAAAAAATGTGGTTTTAAACGGGAATCTGCAAGATTTACGGCTCAAAAATTGAACCGTAAATTGAGTTATGACGTGGCAAGGCACCCATAAAGTCGCCTCCCCGAACACTGACATAAGTCAGTGTTCGGGGAGAGCTAAGGCAGGCAACGCTGCTACAGCAACAAGAACGACGAGGATTTAATAGCGCTCGTCGCGACGGCCAGGAACCGCTGCCCAGAACCTGCGGACGTGAACCGTTACCTCTTCGCGGTCGTGATACAGCTGCTTGGCAAAGATTTCAACGTTGATGTCGTTTTCGGCCAAACGGCTCTTCATGTGTGCAAGGATCTGCGAAACTTCTTCGTAGCGCTTTTTCATCGGCAGCTTGAGGTTGAAAATAGCCTCACGACACCAGCCGTTAACCAGCCAGTCGCCCATCAGCGCCGAAACCTTGGCCGGCACTTCGACCATATCGCACACCAGCCAGTAAATGTTGCTGCGCGTTGGCTTATATTTGAAGCCGTCTTCGCGGTGATGTGTCACCTGACCGGTCATCATCAAACTCGGTGCCATCGGGCCGTTATCGATAGCGTCTACCATCATGCTGCGCTGAACCAGCTGATAGGTCCACCCCCCCGGACATGCACCCAAATCGACCGCATACATTCCGCTGGCCAGTCGCTCTTCCCATTCGTCGGCCGGAATAAAGACGTGGAACGCCTCTTCCAGTTTCAGCGTAGAGCGACTTGGCGCGTCGGATGGGAACTTGAGACGCGGGATCCCCATGTAGAACGGAGAATTGTTGTTACTGTAGGAGTAACCCACATAGCAGCAGCCCGGTGCGATAAAGAATACGTGCACCACAGGACGCTGCGCATTCTCTTTTTTACCTAATACGCGCGCTTCACGCATTGCCGAACGCAGCGGCACAGTCAGTTTGCGGCAGAATTTGGTCAGTTCTTTGCTTTCGTTGGTGTCAGGGACCTCAACGCGAAGCTCGCCGCCGTTAGTGATAACGCCCTGCAACATACCCACAATAGGTGTTACACGGTCTTCAGGCGGCAGGTCTTTAAGCAGCTCGCCAACAACCAGCATCTGGCGGGCAAAGATAAGCTCACGGAAAGGAATTTCCTTCGCCAGCCGATCGGCGTCTTCCAGCTGGTAGCACTCAAACAGCACATAGCCGCTGTCTTCTTTAACGCGGGCGAAACCGAAGATCTCTTTCTCGGCCGCTTTGGCGGTGATTTCCGCCGCGCATTCTTTTTCGAAGCCAGAACGGCAGTAGAGTGCGAGTTTATTATTCATGGCGTTGTGCCTTTTGTCCCAGACGCAGCGCGCCGACTAACATCAATATCCAACCGATCAGGAAGAAGGTTCCACCGATCGGTGTAACGAAGACCCAGAATTTGAGTCCTGACAGCGCCAGGCAGTAAAGACTGCCGCTGAATAATACGGTTCCCAGAGCCAGACAGGCGCCGCTCCAATAAAACCAGAGGCTGCTGCGACGCTGCATGGCAACGCCCAGAGCCAATATCGCCAGCGTGTGAACACTCTGGTAATTTAATCCGGTTTGAATCCACGCCATCTCGGCAGAGCCCAGCGATTGGCTTAATACATGTGCGCCGAATGCGCCAAAGGCGACATAGAAAAAGCCGCTGATGGCGGCAAAAATCAACATTGCACGACTGCTCATAGCTAGTGTTATCCTTTAGTTTCAAATTCCAGAAGCGTTGATACTCTGGATATCGAAATTTTTTCTTTTATAGAAGTCTTCTATATCTGCGGTTGATCGTAGCGGAAGCGCAGCCTTTCTTGTTCGCTGGCAGCGCGCGCGAGGATCCACTGACGAAAGGCGGCTATTTTACCCAGTTCTGCCTGACTGTCATGACAAACCAGATAAAAAGCGTTTTTACTGATTAAAACTTCATTAAACGGGCACACCAGGCGGCCCGCCTCAATCTCAGTCTGCGCCATCACATTATTCGCCAGCGCCACACCCTGACCATGCACCGCCGCCTGAACCACCATTGCACTGTGGCTGAATATCGGTCCCTGCTGCACGTTAATATGCTGCAAACCCAGCTGCTTGGTATACGCAAGCCAGTCACGGCGCGAGGCGTCGTGCAGTAGCGTGTGTTTGGATAAGTCTTCCGGCGTCTTCAACGCATTATCGCCCATTAATAGCGAAGGCGCGCAAACCGGCAGGAGATATTCGGCGTATAAACGCTCGGTGCGCAGTCCCGGCCAGTTACCTCGACCGTGGAAGATTGCCACGTCTACGTCATCCGATAATTTATCTTCTTCTCTATCAACGGCCTGAATACGAACGTCGATCCCCGGATAAGCTGAGTTAAAGCCAGAGAGACGCGGAACCAGCCACTGGATGGCAAAGCTCGGCGGCAAACTGACGGTCAGCGCGCCTTTCGCACTGCGCGCCTGAAGCTTGCGGGTTGCCTCATTCAGCGACGAGAAAATTTCTTTAATATCGAGATAATAACTCTGCCCTTCTTCGGTCAACAAAAGTGATCGATTGCGTCGGCGAAACAGTTTTAAGCCCAAAAAGTCCTCAAGTGACTTGATCTGGTGGCTTACTGCGGCCTGTGTGACGAAAAGCTCCTCGGCCGCCTTGGTAAAACTCAGGTGCCGCGCCGCTGCGTCAAACACACGCAATGAGTTAAGTGGGGGTAAACGTTTAGACATGAAGTGGATACTTCTCATTCAGGCCGCGGGCCAAAGACCCGTGCACAATTTTAGTTATTAGTTTTTTTAATCCGAGACATTATAAATTGTCCATTGAGGATGTACAGGCAAAAACCTATAGTTGCGCCACTTCCTGTAGCCGGAACGAAAAGTTGAGTGGTATGAGGATGCCGTGATGCTTTTGGCTAGTGGTTGTGATGTTGTGTTTGTATTGTCTGGCAATCCAGACCAGTAGCTTAAGTGCTACAAATTTTCACTTCCTGTACATTACCCTGTCTGTCCAAAGTGATTTTTTAGCACCGCATTTTGCGGTGCTTTTTTTTGCCTGAAGGATTAGTTACCTTCGACCATCTCTTTTACTTCTGACTTATTGATCTGCTGTTTGTTACCATAGGCATCCGTGTAGCTGATCATACCGGTGTCACTGTCTGTGCTTGGTTTACCGTTTGCAACGATAGTGCGTCCATCGTTAGTATGCATCACATAATTGCTTGAACAAGCAGCAAGGGTACCGGCAAGTAAAACAGCTGAAACTACGGCGAAGATCTTCTTCATAATTAACTCCTGTAGATTAAAATGCTTGAATTTCAGGATAAAGATATCGCTAAAATTCGATAGACACTCCATTTCAGCATAACAAGCTTCTGGTATATTTCCAGGTAAGCATTCCTAAAGGTGATATAAGACGCTTGTTTCATTATATGCAGGCCTTTAACCGATTAACGTATTCGCCGGTATGACCAGGATTTTTGATGACCAATACGCCTTTTGATTTCACCGAATTTCGCCGCCATTTCCCCGCGTTAAACCAAGACGCGGCTCAGACACTGTGCTATTTAGACAGTGCCGCGACTGCGCTCACGCCGCAGACGGTGATTGACGCGACGGTGAATTATTATCAAAACGCAGGGGCCACGGTGCACCGCAGCCAGCATAAAGCGGCACAATCTTTAACACTGGCCTATGAGCAGGCACGCCAGCAGGTCGCCGATTTTATTCATGCTCCCCGCGTAGAGGATATCGTCTGGACACGCGGCACCACCGAGTCAATAAACCTGGTTGCGCAAAGCTATCTACGCCCGCGTTTACAGCCGGGCGACGAGATTATTGTCAGTCAGGCCGAACATCATGCCAACCTCGTCCCTTGGCTCATGCTGGCAGCACAGTGTCAGGCAAAGGTGGTGACACTCCCGCTGAACGCCGACTTTCTGCCCGACATCTCTGCCCTGCCCGCATTGCTTAATTCACGCACTCGCCTGTTGGCTATCGGCCAGATGTCTAATGTAACCGGTGGACAGCCCGACCTCGCGACCGCAATTGCCCTCTGTCACGCCAACGGCACGCCCGTTATGGTCGACGGTGCGCAGGGTGTGGTGCATGGCGAAACAGACGTACAGGCACTCGACGCAGATTTTTACGCTTTCTCAGGGCACAAACTGTATGGCCCAACGGGGATTGGCGTGCTTTATGGCAAAAGTGAGCGACTGGAATCGATGCAGCCATGGCACGGCGGCGGAAAAATGCTGACCCATACCGACATGCAGCGCTTTACTCCGCAACAGGCACCGCATCGCTTCGAAGCCGGTACGCCTAACATCGCGGGCGTGCTGGGTTTGGGGTCGGCCGTTCAATGGTTGAGCACCCTAGACCGTATCGCCGCTGAGCGCTATAGCGCGCAGTTGGCAGACAACGCAGAAAAAGCGCTCAGCGCCGTCCCCGGTTTTCGCAGCTTCCGTCGCAGCGGTTCATCGCTGCTGGCGTTTGATATCGCAGGGGTACACCACAGTGATATCATTGCCTTGCTGGCCGAGAAAGGCGTGGCACTGCGCGCCGGCCAACACTGCGCCCAACCTTTAACCGAGGCGCTTGGCGTCAGTGGCTCCTTGCGCGCCTCCTTTGCGCCCTATAATACCCAGCAGGACGTTGAACGGCTGGTCGACGGCGTTCGATTCGCCCTCGAGCTATTGGCAGACTGAATTAGAGAGAAATTATGTTAGCCCCGCACCCTTTTGGATACGAGATTACCGAGTCATCGTTGATTGAAACGTTTTCCGGCTTCCGCCTGTGGGAAGACCGCTATCGTCAGTTGGTGATGCTGGCTAAAGCCCTGCCGCCGCTCGACGCAGCGTTGAAAACGCCATCGATTGAGCTTTCGGGCTGTGAGAATCGCGTTTGGCTAGGCTACGAACGACTCGAAAACGGTGGGATTCATTTTTATGGCGACAGCGAAGGCAGAATAGTAAAAGGCTTACTTGCAGTTCTCCTCACCGCCGTCGAGGGAAAAACGCCGCAAGAAATCTTGAACCGAGATCCGCTTGCACTTTTTGAGACGCTACAGCTGCGTGAACAGTTGAGCAGCAGCCGTGCCAGCGGGCTGGCTGCGCTCTCACAGGGCGTACAGAACATCGCCCGCACCTGTCTTTAAAAATGTCTTAAACAGCCGCTGCAGGACTTTTAACAGCCTCAGCGGCTGCCATTCTTTCTGCCTTGGCCATCATCTTCTTCAACACGTGAGATACTGCAACAAAACCAAAGGTTGCGGTGACCATCGTTGCCGCACCAAATCCAGACTCACAGTCCATCCGTTTCGGCCCTTCGGCCGTGGCGCGGGATGCACAGACAGAACCGTCTGCCTGCGGATACATCAGCGGTTCGCTGGAAAACACGCAATCAATCCCCAGCTTACCCTTGTTGTTTTTGGTGACGTTAAAATCATTCTTGAGGCGCTCACGCAGCTTGGCCGCCAGCGGATCCTGAATAGTTTTAGCCAGATCAGCTACTTCGATACGCGTCGGGTCAATTTGCCCCCCCGCACCGCCGATAGTGACGACCGGAATTTTATAGCGGCGGCAGTATGACAACAGCGCAGCCTTCGGACGTACGCTGTCGATGGCATCAATCACATAGCTAAAATTTCGATTGAGCATCTCGGCAACGTTGTCGGGCGTAATAAAATCGTCAATGCAGGTCACCTTACACTCAGGATTAATCGCCAGAATGCGCTGTGCCATCACTTCAATCTTTGACTGACCTACGTTTTCACGCAGCGCATGGATCTGCCGATTAGTGTTGGTGACGCAAACGTCGTCCATATCAATCAGCGTAATTGCGCCAATACCGGTACGCGCCAGTGCCTCAGCGGCCCAGGATCCCACGCCGCCAATGCCAATCACACAGACATGTGCAGCAGAAAACAGCGCCAGAGCCTGGTGACCGTATAAACGCGCCGTGCCGCCGAAGCGCTGTTGATAAGCCTCAGAGTATTCCGCTGCCATGTTGTGTGACCTCTCAAATCTAAGTGCTAATTAATTGTCTGCAAAAGGATTCTTGGCGTCAGCTGCCGGAACAAGCTGAGACCCGCCGCCGAGTTGCCCTTCCTGATACGAGGTCAACATTGGCTGAGCGCTTTGCGAGGATTTTAACACCCATACGCGCCCATAGTGATTATAAAATCCTGCCGCAATCGCCGCGTTTGGACCAATCCCTTGATACATATCGAAATGTTGTCCCTTGATTGCACCGCCTACGTCCAGAGCAACCATCAGGCGAAGATGATATTTACCGGTAAATTTGCCGTTGTTGTTCAGCTCTGGCACCTCGGCAAGCAGCGTAGTACCAGAAGGGATGAGGGAACGGTCAGAGGCCACCGATGCCTTGGCAACCAAAGGAACGCCCGCCGCACCGCGCACTGGCGTGAAAGGTTCAGGCCTGAAGAACACATAGGAAGGATTCTGTTCCAGTAGCTCGAGCACCTCAGCCTGGCTGTGTGTGTCCGCCCAGTGGCGAATGGCCTGCATCGACATGTCCTGACGCGCTACTTCGCCGCGATCGATAAGGATTTTGCCGATACTGCGATACGCATGACCATTCTTGCCGCCGTAGCCGAAGAAGGTCAGAGGACGACCGTCACCGTAGTCCACGTAGCCACTGCCCTGCACTTCCATCATGAAGTTATCCATCAGGGAATTGGTGTAAGCCACGGCATAGCGACTGCTGATGGCACCGGCGTAAATTGCCGAGCGATCCGGCAGGCGACCGCCGCGTGGTTTTGGCGGCATACGGTATAAAGGATACTGGAACTCACCCTGCGGCGTGTAACGCGCCTGGACTACCGGCGTATAGTAGCCAGTAAACTGCACGTTACCGAAATTGTCTGCGCCTTCCATCTGATAGGCGCTAATACCGTATTGGCTCAGCGTGCGGGTGTCCGCTCCAGAACGTACCCAACGTTCGATGGCGCTATAGGTATTGGTATGGCGGTTATAAAGAGAGGACGATGCAGCCTGCACCTCCAGCACCTGATTCGCGTAATCGCGCGCATTCACTGGCTTACCGCTGGCGTTTGGCTCGTTGACATACTCAAGCGCATTGTCGAGACGCCCGTCTTTGTACTGCTGGCCGCGATCGGTCGGTCGGGATGAACAGCCAGCCAGCACGGCAAGCACTAGCCCACTCAGCAAATATTTAGTCCAACGTCCTTTCATTAATGCGCTCTCTTGCTCAGGGATCAAAATTCTTAATCCAGCGCGACTGTCGCTTTTATGGCGCCGGATTTCTGGGAGGAAAGATAACAAAGGGGGAATAGGAAAGGAATTACGCCGCAGAAAAAAATGCTTTAACGGAAAACAGCAGAAATAACCGGCATTATGAACAAAAAGAAAGCGATAAAGCGATTTATCTCAATCAAATACAAAAAGAGGTTGCATCATTTCTCACGGGGAGTATAGTTCGCCTCCATCGGACGCGGGGTGGAGCAGCCTGGTAGCTCGTCGGGCTCATAACCCGAAGGTCGTCGGTTCAAATCCGGCCTCCGCAACCAATTTCGCATTGCTCAATACGAAATTGGATGTAAGTTCGATAACTACGTGATTTAATTGCGTAAGAAGTAAAAAGTAAGTTAGTATACGGACGCGGGGTGGAGCAGCCTGGTAGCTCGTCGGGCTCATAACCCGAAGGTCGTCGGTTCAAATCCGGCCTCCGCAACCAATTTCGCATTGCTCAATACGAAATTGGATGTAAGTTCGATAACTACGTGATTTAATTGCGTAAGAAGTAAAAAGTAAGTTAGTATACGGACGCGGGGTGGAGCAGCCTGGTAGCTCGTCGGGCTCATAACCCGAAGGTCGTCGGTTCAAATCCGGCCTCCGCAACCAATCTTACTGTCACATTAAATGTGAATCTGTTAAAAACAAGCACCCTACGGGTGTTTTTTTTTGCCCGCGATTTACCCCCTCCCCCCCCTAAACCTCCTTGTTTATCGACGGGCCAACATGCCGCCGTTTGCAAAATAGGCCGTAATCCCGGCCAGAATAGATTCCGCAACCTGCTGCTGAAAATGGCTGGTACGTAGTTTTCGCTCCTCGCTGATGTTACTAATGAAGGCGGTCTCAACCAGAATCGATGGAATGTCAGGCGCTTTCAATACCGCAAACCCCGCCTGATCGACCTTGTGCTTATGCAGATGGTTGACCTTACCCATTCGCGTCAGCACCTCTCTGCCAAATTTCAGACTGTCATTGACGGTGGCAGTCTGCACCAGATCAAATAAAGTATGGTCGAGATAGCGGTCACCGCTTTTACTGACGCCACCAATTTTGTCCGATTCATTCTGGGAGTGGGCCAGAAAGCGCGCGGCAGCGCTGGTCGCGCCTTCGGTTGAGAGCGCAAACACAGATGAGCCTCGTGCCGCTCGGCTGGTAAAGGCATCAGCATGAATGGAGATAAACAAGTCTGCGCGCTGCTTTCTTGCCTTGGCGACACGCACTTTTAAGGGAATAAAGATATCTTCGTTGCGGGTCATGTAAACGGTCATGTTCGGCTGTTGCCTGATGAGCTTTTGCAGTCGACGGGCAATCTGCAACACCACGTCTTTTTCTCGCGTCTTGTATTTGCCGATGGCACCGGAGTCTTCACCACCGTGACCAGGGTCGAGCATAATCACAATTGGGCGTTCGTGTCCTGCCTTGCCGTCCTTCTTTTTTTCTGGCGGCAAACTTCGCGCAACATCGCCACGATTGTAGTCTTCGAGCAATGCTAACAGGGGATCGTCCTGCTCGCCGCCGCCCTGCTCAGGATAGAGGTCAATAACCAGCCGATGACGAAACCCCGCCACAGGCGGCAGCGTGAACAGGTGTGGAGAGATAGTTTGCTTTAGCTCAATCACCAGTCGTACAGTGGTTTTATTAAATTGCCCGACGCGCAGCTGAGAGATATAAGGGTCCTGCGCGCGTATTTTTTCACCTATCCCCTTAAGCACAGAATTAAGCTGCACGTCTTCAATATCAATCACGACACGCGACGGATTCTGTAACCTAAACTGTTTATATTTAAGCGACTGGCTGGATTCCAGCGTAATGCGGGTATAGGTGGTCGAGGGCCAGACGCGAACGGCAACAACGTGCGGACTGGCGGCAAAACCAATCCGGCTAACGCTTAACAACCATGATGCTGCTGCGCTTTGTAACAGGAGGCGACGGCGAGAATTATGTTGTTCGTCAGGCATGCAGTCTCAAAGATATCAAATAATAAATAAAAGTAACAAAACGCAATAGAACAAACTTTAACGAATCGATCCGCTGCTGTCACCTTCAGGATTGTCAGGATTTTTCAGTTTTTTGTGCCTTAGAAATAATTGAATTTCAAAAACAGAGATTTCTTACTTGCCACACAGCCACAAAAGAATAAAAATACGAAAATTACGAATAAAAATGCAAAAGAGGTTTTGCCGTGAAGGAACGAAGCACTGAATTGGTCCAAGGTTTTCGCCACTCAGTTCCCTACATCAATGCTCACCGGGGTAAGACTTTCGTTATCATGCTCAGTGGTGAGGCCATTGAACATGAGAATTTCACAAATATAGTCAACGATATCGGGCTGTTGCATAGCCTGGGTATTCGGCTGGTTGTGGTTTATGGCGCACGACCACAAATCGACAGCAACTTGTCCGAGCATGACTATCAGCCGATCTATCACAAGAACACCCGCGTGACCGACGCCCGAGCATTAGAGTTGGTTAAGCAGGCTGCGGGTCTTTTGCAGCTCGATATTACTGCACGTCTGTCGATGAGCCTGAATAACACGCCGTTACAGGGTGCGCATATCAATGTGGTCAGCGGTAACTTCATTATTGCGCAGCCTTTGGGTGTGGACGACGGCGTGGATTATTGCCACAGCGGTCGTATCCGCCGTATCGATGAAGAGGCGATTCACCGCCAGCTCGACAGCAACGCCATCGTGTTGCTGGGGCCGGTTGCGGTTTCCGTTACCGGTGAGAGCTTCAATCTGGTGTCTGAAGAGGTCGCGACTCAGTTGGCGATCAAACTAAAGGCCGAGAAGATGATCGGTTTCAGCGCCGAACAGGGTGTAAGTGACGAAGAAGGCAACATTATCTCCGAGCTCTTCCCTAATGAGGCGCAGGACTTCATCGAGAAAATTGAAGATAAAGGCGAATACCAGTCAGAAACTGTGCGCTTCCTGCGCGGTGCTGTCAAAGCGTGCCGCAGCGGCGTGCGTCGCAGTCACCTGATCAGCTATCAGGAAGACGGCGCACTGGTCCAGGAGTTGTTCTCTCGTGACGGAATCGGTACGCAGGTCGTGATGGAAAGCGCCGAGCAGGTGCGTCGTGCAACTATCAACGACATCGGTGGAATCCTTGAGCTTATTCGTCCTCTTGAGCAACAGGGTATTCTGGTCCGCCGTTCTCGCGAACAGCTTGAGATGGAAATTGATAAATTTACCATCATCGAGCGCGATAACCTGACCATCGCCTGTGCTGCACTGTATCCATTCCTCGACGAGAAGATAGGTGAGATGGCCTGCGTCGCCGTGCATCCTGATTATCGAAGCTCGTCGCGCGGCGAGATGCTGCTAAAACGCGTTGCCAGCCACGCAAGACAGATGGGGCTTAATCGCCTGTTCGTGCTGACGACCCGCAGCATCCACTGGTTCCAGGAGCGCGGATTCAAACCGGCTGACGTCGACGTTTTGCCGATTCAAAAGCAGGAAATGTACAACTACCAGCGCCGCTCCAAGATCCTGATCGCCGACCTGTAATTAGCCACGTAGCGGCGTAAAAATAAAAAAGGCAGAATGAGGTCACTCAGTCTGCCTTTTTGTTTTATCGATGCCTTAACCTGTGGTTAACCGCTCGACAAGCCCGCTTCGCCTCAGCGTCGGCGTGCGTATTGCCAACCCTAAAACCTTCTCACTGGCGTAAAGCGACAGCCGACGCTTGGCACGCGTGATAGCCGTATACACCAGTTCACGGGTCAACACCGGCAAGAAGTGATTTGGCAAGACCAGCAGCGTATGTTCAAACTCAGACCCCTGCGACTTGTGCACCGTCATCGCATAAGCGGTATCATGCACCGGCAGTCGGCTCGGCTGTACCGATTTGATTTGTCCGTCGGGGAGCTGGAAATATACCCTAAGCTCGCCCAATTCGTTACGCAGCGTGATGCCGATGTCGCCGTTAAACAGCCCGAGCGCACTGTCATTGCGGCTTATCATCACCGGCCTTCCGGCGTACCAACGCCCACCCGACGCGGTCGGTCTGCGGATAAGTCTTTCACGCTGTAAAACCTGTTCAATGCGTTCATTAAGCCCTGTCAAACCAAATGGTCCTTCGCGCAGCGCACAAAGTACCTGAAAGGTGCCGAATGCTTTGAGGATTTCGGCCGGATCCTCACCTGCGGCCACGGCTTGTAAATAAGGGCGATAACCCGCCACACAGGCATCGAGCAGCATTTTAAAATCTTCTGTCTCGTTGAGAGCAAAGCTGCCGACGTCCGGCAAATCCCGCGACAGAATGCGACCTGCGAGCTGAGCATCCCCGGCGTTAACCGCCTTTGCCAGAATGCCAATGCCGGAACCCGAGTCAAATCGATAACTTTTACGCAGCAGGCAAAGCGTATCGCGGACGCTGGCCGCATGTTCCCCTTCTTCGCCGGTTATCGCGCAGCCGGTGAGCCGTTCTAGCTCTGCGGCGCGTGCCGGGCTGTATCCCTCCTCGGCAAAACGGCAAATATCACCGAGTACCGCACCCGCTTCAACCGAAGCGAGCTGGTCACGATCCCCTAGGAAGATGACCCTCGCCTCGGCAGGCAATGCGGCAATCAGACGAGCCATCATAGGCAAGTCGACCATAGACGCTTCGTCGACCACCAGCACGTCGAGGTGCAGTGGGTTGCCCTGATGGTAGCGCATCCTCTGGCTGTTCGGCTGAGCCCCCAGCAGACGATGCAGCGTCGAGGCTTCATCGGGGAACTGAACGCGCTGCTCGTCGGTGAGATTCAGCCTGCGGCTCGCCTGTCCCAACGATTCGGTAAGCCTTGCAGCCGCTTTGCCCGTCGGAGCAGCCAGTTGAATACGCAGCCGCCCCTCGCTATTGAGCTGTACCAGCGCTGCAAGGAGTTTGGCCACCGTCGTGGTTTTACCCGTCCCCGGTCCCCCGGAGATAATCGCTATACGACGGGTTGCTGCAACGGCGGCGGCAACCTTTTGCCAGTCAATTTCGCCTGGGGTCGCTGGCCCAAACAACTGGTCGAGAACCTCACGCAGGCGAGCCTCGTCAACCGCAATTTCACCGTTTTGCTCCATCAGGTTGAGCGACGACAGAACGCCTTCGTCAATAAAGAACGCGGCAACCTGCCCTTCGTCCTGCCACATACGCTGGAGATAAAGCCGTTGCTGCTGCAAAACCAAAGGTGTCGCTCCGCTCCCGTCGCTGACCGCAGGATGCTGCTGTAATAAAGACAACCACTGTGCTTCATCAGGCTCGCCCGCGCTGAGCCAAAGACTGCTCGCCAACGCGGGGAAACGGCCCTCAAACAACCGGTCAGGCCGTAGCTCTTCGAGGCGAAGGCATACGTGCCCTTTTCCAGCTTCGGCGCTCAGGCAGGCTGCAGCCAGCATCATGGCCGGATTATCTCCCGCTATCGTTCGTGCAAACTGTACGTCGAGTGCACGCAACGCACCGAGTGCCATCGCCTGTTCGTAAAGGGCCAACATCATGAATTCTCCTGCAACAACAACGAGGTCAACATTGGCACCTCATCACCCTTAAACAGACTGTCCATCGCCTTAATAAACGCCTCGTCTGGGCGTTGACGGTAAATACCGTTGTCGGGATGAGCCGAATCAACTCCGCGTAAAAACAGATAGATGACGCCCCCGAAGTGTTTTTCATAGCTGTATCCCGCTAATCGATGTCCCAGATAACGATGAAGAGCGAGCGTATAGAGTTGATATTGCAGGTCATAACGATGCTGCGCCATAGCGTTTTCCATCGCAGAACGGGTGTAGGCACTGCTGTCCTCTCCAAGCCAGTTGGACTTGTAGTCGAGCAGGTAATAGCGTCCCTGCCAGCAATAAACCAAATCTATAAAGCCTTTTAACATGCCACGAACTTGCTGAAAATTTAAAGGAGGGCACTGCGCAGACAAGGGATCGTAGTGACGAACCAGAGCATCAAGCTGCTCAGACTTGAGCAATCCGTCGATCGGCAGATAAAATTGTAATTCAGACTGCTGCTGAGAAGGTTCCAGCTCGGCAAGCGCCATGCCGCTCTCGTCTAATGGCGCGGTCAGCACATTATTTACCCACTCTTCAAGCACCGGCAGCCATTCGCCAGCATAACCTTGAGCTTCGAGCTGCTCCAGCAGCCACTGTGGGTCTACCGGCTGGCTAAAGTCTATCTCCTCGAACAGGCTATGGAGGAACGTCCCCGGTGCAGCACCGCGTGGGAAGCTGTGCGGTGTCATCTGCGGCGCAATATCCTCGGGTTGCTCACCGGCTGCGTCAACGTCAAGTTTTGGCAGCAAGTCCTGAGCAAGTGATGAGCCATGCTGCTGCAAACCGGAATAGCTAGTCACACGCCAAAAGTCGGCAAGGCTACGGCTTATCTGTGCTGCCGAAAGCTCAGGAGTCGCCACTTCAGGCGCGACCCACAGGGTTTGCTCCACTGTAGCAGCCTGTGCAACAGCCACGTTTTCATCGGCCAGAGCCTGTAGAGACTCGGCAAGATAACTCGCATCACCAGCCTGTCCGCCCTGAACCAGGTACCCAAGAGCGCCGAGGTGCAGATCGGTATCGCCCTGTTTTTTACGCGTCCCCTGAATGAGCGGCGCAATACCGAGACTACAGTGATAAACAGAACGCGTGAGCGCAACGTAGAGGAGGCGTAGGTCCTCGGCCAAGCGTTCTTCCTCGGCCAGTTCAAGGCTTTTCTCGTCCTCACTGAGATCGAGCAGCGCCGCGAAGCTCTCACGGTCGTGATAAAGCCCCTGCTGCTGAAGGCGAAAATTACTGATAAACGGTAGCCAAACCAGCGGATACTCAAGTCCTTTCGACTTGTGGATAGTCACAACTTTGACCAGATGCCTGTCGCTCTCAAGCCTTAGCTGCTGACTCTGGGACTGAGTGTCTGGCTGGGCAATCTGTTGTGCAAGCCAGCGAACCAACGCATGCTCACTGTCGAGCTGTGCCGCGGCCTCCTGAAGAAGCTCGCCAAGATGCAGCAAGTCGGTGACTCGCCGTTCTCCCCCAGGGTTTGCCAGCAGATCCTCAGCCAGGTGTCGGTGGGAGATAAGATTTTTAAGCATCGGCAATACGCCACGCTGCATCCAACGTTGACGATAGCCGTCAAACTCGTCCACCAGTTTGTCCCACGCCAGTTCGTCCTGGCTGAGTGCGTCGAGCGTCAGGGCATCAAGCCCCATCAGGCCGGTTGCCATTGCGCTTCGCAGCGTTCTTTCATGTTCCGGCGTCAACACTGCCTGCAACAACCAAAGCACGTCCATCGCTTCTGGGGTATCAAAGACACTGTCGCGATTCGAAAGATAAACCGAGGGAATATTCAGTGCACTCAACGCGTCACGGATTAGTGCGGCCTCACGACGGCTACGGATTAAAATCGTAATGTCCGATGCCTGAACTGCCCGGCGCGTTTGACCCGAAACCAGCCATGCCTGCTGTTCCTGGCCAGCGGTTAGCCAGTCACGAATCTGTGAGGCACAGTAATGTGCCATAAACTGCTGGTAGTCACTCACGCCAACGCCTTCCCCGGGCTGAAGCCAGCACTGCAATCCCGGCTGTTTAACGCCGTGCAGCTCAAAGCTCAGCTCGTTATTTTTAGGCGCAGGCTGCACCGAAATAAAGGGTATTTGCGCAAACAGAAACGGCGTCGGCAGCCGTGAGAAAATCTTGTTCACGCCGTTGACCATCGGCACCGACGAACGCCAATTGGTGTCCATGGTGTAATGAGCACTCACTTCGGAACGCGCACGCATATAGGTGAAAATATCGGCACCACGAAAAGCATAAATCGCCTGTTTAGGGTCGCCGATTAGCAACAGGCCACAGGCCGGTTGTTTACCATAAAGACGATGAAAAATACGATACTGCTGTGGGTCGGTATCCTGAAACTCATCGATCATGGCCAACGGATAGCGCTGGCGGATAGCCTGGGCCAGCGCCTCTCCACCAGGTTGGCGCAGCGCATTATCAAGCCGGCTAAGCAGGTCATCAAACCCCAACTCGGCACGCTGACGTTTTTCTTCGGCAATCGACTGGCGGATTGCCGTCAATGCGCGAGCAATCACCAGATCTCGAATACTTAATGGTTCTTCATACAGCCGATCGATGGCACTAAACACCCTATGTTCGGGTGGCTCACCTTTCTTGGTTTTCTCAAGCAGCACCGACTGGCGGAAACGTTCAAGCTCCTTCGGTAGGCTGTAGCTTTCCGTTGGCTGAGAAGACCAGTCGCCAATGGCAGCAAGCCAGTTGGGAAGATAGCGGCTGCTGTAGCTCCGTTTATCGATACCCGACTGAGTTATCAGACTTTCAAAATCTGCCGCAGCGGCAAGCCACTGCAGCTTGATGTCGTCGATACGCGAAACAATACGTTGATGTCGGTCTTCGAGCGTTTCCTGCTGGTCGGGCGGGAAACGCAGCTGCGGCGCTTCGCCGTGAAGATAAGAGGACAAGTCTCCAAGCAAGGCTTCAGGCCCACTCCACTCTTGCGAAACCACACGGGCAATATCGAGCGGCAACGGGTAGCAATATCGCCGCCAAAAGTCGGCACAGGCCTGACGGCGCAGCGGCAGTTCGTCCTGAATTAACGTTTGCTCAAAAAGAATGCCCGACTCAAACGCGTTGTGCATCAGCATGCGCTGGCAAAAGCCGTGAATGGTATAGATGGCCGCTTCGTCCATTTGACGCTCAGCGGCCAACAGCGTCGAGGCCGCCTCCGACAGGTCAACAATTTCAGTCATTAGCGCCGTAAGCATCGGGTTAGCGCTATTACCTCTGATACAGGCCAGCCGCAGCTCGTGGATATTGCTGCGAATACGACCACGCAGTTCCTCCGTGGCCGCCTCGGTAAAAGTGACCACCAGAATCTCTTCTACCGTCAGCCTGCGGGAAAATGCGGCCTCCTTGCCAAGGCCAAGCAGCAGGCGCAGGTAAAGAAGCGCCAGTGTAAAAGTTTTTCCGGTGCCCGCAGAAGCCTCAATCAAACGCTCGCCCGACAGCGGCAGAGTGAGAGGGTTGAGTTTGTGCGGGATTGTTTCTGTCATTATTTATTAACCTGATGTGGAAAGGTTTTCTGCAAACTTGAGGTCGTCGAGTAAGTTTTCCAACCTGACGGTGCAGCATACTCATGAACCTTGCTGTCATTGCCCGAAACCTGAGAAAGCATAGTAAACCCGGTTTGGCTGATGACAGCCTGATGATAGAAATCTGCCAGCTGTTTCTGCGTCAGCCCCTGAATCACCGCAATAACCTTGGCTCGGGTCGTAAACTTGTCGTTACCGCGGCTAAAGTCTTCGCTAAAACGCCCGACCTCTTCAGTCATGGTCTGTGGGTTCTGCAACATCTCGTTCAGCAGCCCCTGCTTATACTGATTAAATTCGGCGTCTTTCATATCGCGCAGACGTTTTTCAACCTGAGGGTAGAAGGCAAGATAACGCTCATAGAGATATTTGGGTTGCTTGCTGTTGCTCTGCAGCAGGAAGCTTATCCCCCACTGCTTGCCGACCGGCATTGGGAAGGCGAACACCGCATAACCGAGCTGTTCCTGCGTGCGAAGCTGGCTGTAGAACCAAGGCTGAATTATCTGCCCCAGCAGCGCGCTATATCCCATACTGCGAACCTCGTCGTAGCCTACGGGGACATAAACCGCAGCTAAAGCAGAGTCCGTCGAGGTACCAACGCGCTGCATATTAACCTTCTTGGGACGATCGATAATAATCCGGCTTCCGCGCCAGAACTGCGTACCACGAGGCTTAACCTTGGCCTCAATATTGTTGACCATTTTTTCAACCTGAGGAGCCGTCATATTCCCCACCACCAACACTTCGAGCGCCGCATCATCCAGCAGGCTTTTACGGTAGTCGACTACCTCTTTTAACGTGATACTTTTCACCAGCTTTTCACGTACCTCACGTTCGCTGTACGGCAGGCGTGAAATCAACTGAATAGGCTGTAGGGCCAATTCAAACGCCTTACCCTTGTCTGCGGAAGCGAGCCGTTCGAGATACCAGGACTTGGCCTGCTCAAGCTGCTCCGGTGTGGGCACGACCTTAGGATACTCCTCTACCAGCTCGCTTAATAAATCAGGGAGATGATTGGTAAAGCCATTCGCATTGAGCTCCAGACCATTGTCCGGGGAGGTCGCAAAACCGATACCCCCAATCGAAGCCTGATAGCTCAGCTGGTCGAAGGCCACGCCGGTCAGATAATCATTCAGGCCATAGAGCACTTGTTTTTTTGCCGTGTTCAGTGACTGTTCGCTACGAAATGCCAGCGTGATGTCGGCCTTTGGCTCACCGGAGAAGTCGTGGCTTGGCATATAAAGAACGTGTAGCCCCTTCTTATTAACGATAAGAGCAGGCTTGACAGGCGCATTGCTTTTGTTGACCAGATCGAGATTTTCAGGAATATAGGGGTTTAGCATCGGCAAGGACAAACTGACCTGGCCCTCCAACTGCTGCCACTGGGTAAATTCTGCGGCGGGGACCTTATCCACCTCGTAAGGTGCATCAACAAAATAGGCCATTTTATTATGGGGTTCATTCGGGCTGATAATCCAGAAACGGGCTTTCTCTGGAGTAAGGGAGTCCAGTCGACTATCAATGGCCTGAGGATCAAACTGGTCGGCAAGATAAGGTGAATCCAGAACATGATCGACGGGCACTCGCACCATTGTATCTACCAGCCATTCGACGTAATCCATATCACGTGTCACCGCTGGATAACGGAAATCCAACGCCAGCACGTGTGCAATTTCATCGAAATACTCTTTTTTAACGCCCTGTGAGCGAATCAGCGACAGATAGTTAAAAATGGCTGCAATCACCCTATCCTTCTCCGCCAGCCCCTTGTCAGTGAGAGACACCGAAATGGCGAAGATCCCTTGATTACGCTGTACCATCGGGTCGGCACCGGCGTTGATTCCGTCTGCAAGCCCTTCTTTCTGCAGCCAGTCTGACAGCGTATTCTTGCTACGGTTACCAATCAGGTAACTGATATAGGTGTCCGTCTTACTGCGAAATGCAGCACTGTTATTATCGATAGCAAATTCGATGCGCAGTTGCTTGCGCGGCTCCGCAGGCACGTAATGAATGATAATGCCCTGCTGAGCCGGAGTGACGCTTGGCACGGTTATTGGCGGGACAACAGCATTGTGGTTGGCAATCTTTCCGAACGTATCGGAGGCGATTTGCGCCAGCTCGGGTAAGGACTTATTGCTGTAAATCACGCCGACCATCAGATTCGCGGAATAATAACGGTGGTAAAAATTGACCAGCGCATCATGCAAACTGTTGCCCGGTTTATCTTTTAAGGTATCAAGGTTCCCACCTGCATAGCGCGACCCAGGATGCGCCGGATTCAGCGTTTCAGCACGAACCTGTCCCATACGCATGCCGTCACGCGAACGCGCCATCGTAAGCTCGGCATTGACCGCATTACGTTCTTTGTCGGCATAGCTTGCGTCAAGTAAAGGTTCACCAACGGCATCAGCGAGGCGATCGACCGCCTCTTTCAGAGCATCATTTTCAACCTCAAGATAAAAAGCGGTGCGGTAAGAGGCGGTACTGCCGTTGTGGCTGCCACCGTGCATCTTGAGAAACTCGGAGAGGCTTTCAGGTTTAGGATATTTTTTTGAACCCATCAGCAGCATATGTTCAGTAAAATGCGCCAACCCCAGTTGCCCATCGGGATCCTGTAAGGACCCAACCGACACGGCCAGCGCAGCCAGTGACTTGCTGGCATTGGCGTCGGAAACAAGTAGTACCGTCATACCATTGGACAATTTAATGGCCTGATACTGGCGAGGATCGTTTTGACTCTTATGTATTGTTTCTGCAATGGGTTGCCAGTCTGTCGCGGACCAGACTACGGGGGCCCAAAACGTCAACAACAACAGTAACCCGCTTACACGGGTAAGCTGTTTTAACATTACCTGTCTCCCTTGATAGAAAAGATAACTCAGGCTATAGAGTCGAAAATGACCGAACCTCTAACCAAAAGCGTGCTAAATAACTCAGACCTCACAGGCAACAGATAGTTTTTTATCTCGGCACCTAGGCCAGATTATGTTGAACCACAGGTAAAAGAAAGCGCTCTGCCTCAGCAATGATGGCTTCGACGTTTTCTGGATCAAGCTGACGCATGACTCTTTGTACATAAGGGTCTTGCCCCTCACCGGGCACGCGCCCATCGCCTTGCCAGGCTTGTGCAAGTTTAGTGAGCCCTTTGCTCTGCTTTTCGGGATCATCGCTTATTGTTCCACTTTGCTTGTCAAAGCAGACGTCCAGCCATGCCCAGCCGCTTTTTCCAAGGAGTTTTAACGGCGAGTTCAGCCCCTGTTTATAACCCTCTATCAAGGTTTGTAGCTGCATCATCGCCTCCTCGCGGTTCAGGTTGGCGTAATGGAAAGCCGTGCCGCTGCGGCCAAACATCCGGCTTTCGCCCGTACCTCCATTGGCGCAGTAAACGACGTGCTCAATCCACAGTAGAAGACCGTCGCGTGCAAGCAATGCGGCTGGACGCCAGCGAAGAAGGCCGTCACTTTGTACCTGATGCATCCAGCCCGTTAACTGGATATCGCCAATCGGAAGCGAAAGCTCCAGGCTGCCGCTTTCTGTTCGTGCTTCCCTGACCTGTTCGGCAAGTTCGGTCATGTCCTCACACTGCCTGTTCCAGAAAATCTCGCCAAAAGCACCGTAAGGCAGCCCCCCCGAGGCTTTAATGCGATTGAACAACACGCTAGCATCCTGTTCTTCAATAAGCGCATTCAGCAGCTGAGTATTCAGCTGATAGCGGTTGAGATTATCCAGAATAAAGGGCTCTTCGTCTGATAACTCGGTCTCCTCCACGACAAAGCTGACGTTGAGCCGCATTTGGAAAAAGGCCTTGATCGGGTGGCGATAAAAGCGCAGCAGGTTATCAAGCGTTATCTCGTGTAGTGGCAGGTCGCTTAGAGGCTGGGTAAAGTCCGTCAGCGGCTTCCCCTGACCTCCCGCTGCCGGCAACCATTCTGCTGCATAGCTCCTTGCTTCACTGGTGCTATCAAAGTTGCTGGCGTCAAAGGGCGTACGTGAATGCCAGTGTTCGAGATACTGACGCACCCGCTTTTCGCTTTCGTCAGCGTTAAGACTAAGATCTTGCTCCAGGCAGTAGCTTTGCCCAATGTATTCAAGCAGCTCGCTAACCAACACCGACGGATATCTTTCACTGTTGTCCTGAATTGAACGACCGATATAACTTATGTACAGCTTGTCCTGTGCCGAAAGCAGTGCCTCAAGGAACAGGTAGCGGTCATCGTCTCGACGGCTACGGTCCCCCCTTTTCATCTGCTTTGCCATCAGGTCAAACCCTAGCGGCGGCAACGTTCGAGGATAGATGCCGTCATTCATTCCCAGCAGACAAACCACTTTAAACGGAATTGAACGCATAGGCATCAGGGTACAGAAGTTGATAGGTCCGGCCAGAAAGCGTTGGCTGATCCTCTCTTGATCCAAACGCGATGCCAGTTCGTCGCGCAAGATAGAGAGCGGAACATCATCGGGATAACGCGCCGCCAGTCCCTGATTGAGGACCTTTTGCCACTGCTGCTCGATAAGCGCCAGAGCAATCTCCGTCTCCCCTTCCGGGGAGAAAAAGGTGCTCAGAAGTTCATGACATATCGGTAACCAGTCCTCCAGCGTACGAGACTGGGCAAGACGAATACGCCATTGGCTGAGTTGCATCAGTAACTCAGCCAGATGCCCTGCCAACTCTGCGGCAAGCCCGGTCGATTCGTCATAGGGCAATACGCCCTGCCAGTCACCGGCTCGACTGTCCATCGCATAGCCAAGCAGCATACGTGTTAAGCCGAAATGCCAAGTGTGTTGGCCTGTGGCCGGAAGCGCCAACTCGCGAACGTTATCGTCGTCAAGCCCCCAACGAATACCCGATTCGCCCACCCATTGGCGCAGCAGCCTCAATCCTTCTTCATCAATAGAGAAACGCGTCGCCAGCGCAGGGACCTCGAGCAATGCCAGAACCTGCTCTGAGGTAAAACGGCTTTGCGGCAAATCGAGTAAGGAAACAAAGGCCTGCAAGGCTGGGTGTGACTGGCTTGCCTTGCGGTCTGAGATAGCGAATGGCAAATAGCGTTCTCTCGGTGCATTGCCGAACACGGCTTGAATATAGGGTGCGTAGCTGTCTATGTCGGCGACCATGACGATAATATCTCTAGGTGTAAGATGTTTGTCGGCCTCCATCATTGCCAGCAGATTGTCATGTAACACCTCAACTTCGCGCTGAGGACTGTGGCAGATATGCACACTCAGCGAGTCGTCCCCCTCCTGCAGCCGTCTTTTGCTTTCGCTACTGTTCAGCGTTTCGGGCGTCATGCCGATAACGGCGCGGTCTTCGAGGTCTAACATATCTTGCTGAATAGCATGCAACAGCGTTTCGTCCCCTACGTCGACAAAGGCATGTACTTCCTGAATCTCATCGACCTGTGACAGCAAATACATATGGTCGCGGCCCAGCTTGCCCCATGAAGCCAGCAGTGGATTACTGAGGTTTTGCTCACCCTCTTCATTAAACAACTGTTGGGCCTGCGAGGGATCTCTGAAGAGTGATGTTTCACCGGACTCAAGATAATGTCGACGCCGACGGCTCTGTAAACGAGCGAGGAAGGCATAATTTTGAATATCTCCCCAATAGTAACGGCAAGGGTTGGTAAACATTAGATGGATATCGATATGTCTACCCAGCGCCTGCAGCGCCTGTAAATAGACCGGGGGCAGCGCCGAAATTCCGCAAATGAAAACCCTTTTTGGCAAGCCAGGTGGGCAAACATCCGCCTTGTTCAAGGCCGCAATAAAACGCTCATAAAGATTGGCCCTATGCCATTCGGGTTGCTCTAGCTCTTCGGTGTACTCGCAAAGAGCCCGCCACAGATGAGCCTGCCACAGCTGCGAGGGGTCAAGTTCTTCATCAACTAAACGGCCTTGTTGCCAGGTTTTCAGCCATTCAGGGCGATAAACTAGATACTGGTCAAAAAGGTCTGCGACCCGCGCGGCCAACTGATGAATTTTTCTTTTATCGCGATCGTCGGTCAAATAATTTTGCAGCGGTGCAAATTCCGGCTCAGAGAGTTTGCCTGGTAATAGCCACATCAGTTTCCAGGTCATCGCATCTTTGCTGAACGCACTTTCCTTGGGGATTCCGGGTAGAACCTGGGTAAACATGTCCCAAATAAAAGTCGCCGGCAGTGGGAAAGCAATATTGGCCGCAATACCAAAAGACTGAGCGAGTTCCATTTGCAGCCACTGTGCCATTCCTGGGCTTTGGACCAGTATGACTTCCTGCTCAAAAGGATTGTCCAAAGGACGCCCCTCAATCAGTCGGGTTGTCAGTATTTTTAAAAGATCCAACTGATTGGAATGGTAGACGGTGAACATATCGGTTTCCTTGAGGTCCACGGACGACAACTGCATTAATTCATACTTTACCGAGCGACTCCCCTAATGCAAAGCAAGCAGGGAAACATCTGTTAATTTCGAGCGGCTAATCAACAATGGGTCTGCAAATCATGCGACTTAACCGACTGGTATAGTGCAACGGGGTTTCTACACGTGCCGTAACCCATTGGCAATCTGTAGAGGTTTGAATGCGGGTAATTTGCGCACTCCATCCCGGTTTATCCAGTGCTTTACCCACGTTTAGCACCGCGAAGCTTTCAAGCTGTTCATGGGCCTCTGTCCAGGCCTGTCTTACTTGCCACTGTCTTGAGAATCCTTGAGTAAGGGATTGATAATAATTCAGTAATCCCAGGACAGAAACCGACAGCAGCAAGGTTGCGAGCATCGTTTCAGGCAGACTGAGACCTGCCTGTGGGTGGAGCCTTTGATTATGGGTCATCACATTTCCTCTCATCCTTTAAAGGGCAAAAGTCCAGCCAGCCGTTTTGTATCGGTATAACCCGGCTTTCAGTGGCATCAACTGTCTTGAGGGTCACCAGTTGGTAAAGCAAGACCGGCACAGAGTCAGGCTGAATTTTTCCTTCACCCCGCAGTAAATACAGCTCATCACGTTCAGCATTTCTTATGCAGCTACGCAGAGTGGCGCTTATCTCTCCAGGAAGACTGACGTTTTCGGTCACTGATTGCGCACACTGCCACCCTTCGACAGGTTGTAAGACCCAGCGCCTGTTAAGCCCCCAATTTAATGAGGAGACGGCAAGCTCCCAAGACTGAAGAAAACTTTTTTCGCTGCGAGTGAGTGCCAGTGCAGCATTAAGATGCTGATTCACCATATTTAACCCCATTAGGCCAAATGCCATCATCATCATGATAGCCAGTATCAGTGCGCTGCCTTGCTGCGAGTGGTGTGCTTCAGGCTCAGGCTTGTTCATTGCACTTTTACCCACGTATCAAGGCGGGTACTAATCGCCGGATTCTTTTTCCAGTTTGCCGCCATATTCAAAATAATGAGCGGGTCCCCTCCTTCACCAAGCGTAGTTGCAACCTGAAACTGACTAAAACTCACCTCTGATGGGTCAAGCATGCGCTCCCATCCAATCGCGTTGCAGCCATTAACGCCACGCTGACTTTCCAGCATGCCGCTGCGTAGCCGAAAACCAAAATACTCTGACTCAGCATGTCCCACCGGCTCCCATCGACCGTTGCGATTGAGATCATAGGCGACGACAATGCAGGAGTTTTTAGCCTCCCCGCTGGCTTGACCTATAACTATCGACTTACCGTTACAGGTTCCGGCGCAAAAACCGCTACGCCTAAAGTCCTTTTGCAAAGTTCGGGCAGTCTGCCGCAGAAGTTGATCGAGCTGGTAATGTTGGCTTAGCTGCTGTGTGCGTTGCCTCAGCATCGGCAAAAACTGCATCGCCCCCATAATGAGCATGCTGCCGATACCTATTGCCAACATCACCTCAGGCAGTGTGAAACCCTTTTCGTTTAACATTTCGGAAAGCCAGACATGGGTTTCCCAAAGCTGCACAATCTGAGGCGCCCCCGAGCAGATAAAACGACCCTCAGGGTACCCGCAGCATTACTCACATTGATGTGCCCGCCCTGAGCCATATTACGTAGCCCATAGAAACCCATTATTTTCTCTGAATAGGCACGCACACTAATGTTCGGCGCCGTTGTTTGAAAATAACGGTCCTCAGCCACCAGACAGCTGGCGGGCCGTTTACCCGCTCCCACACATCCTGAAAGGCCATCAATGACCCACAGCAATTGGGTCTGATTATGGGAATAGGCAATCGACTGAAGTCCCGTAAGATAAAGCCGCAGTCTTTGCGCCTGCTGCTCGAGCTGTAGCTGCTGCTAATACTCGCGCCAGCCGTGCAAAGACCAGAGGCTCATCGAGGCAACCAGTGCCAGAACTATCATGACTTCAATCAGGGTCATTCCCTGCTCTCCTTCCGCGAGTCGTATTTTCATGCGGCGAGTGTAAGGAAATATCGGCAGCAGAAAAGGCGCATTGCCATTACCATCGGCGTCTATTCCAAACAAAGTTCTTTTTTGCACAAGGTTGCAAACGCATTGGAATAGCGGTTCCACCAAACACATTCGGGCAGATAAAAGCGTTGGTAAACGCAATAAAGAGAGTAAAAAAGCAGAGAGGAAAAGCTGAAGGCAGGATAAAAAAACGCCCGACTAACAGCCGAGCGCTTTATGCACTTAGGGACTAAACAGAAGGTTTAGACAGCAACCGGCGCTTTAATAGCAGGATGCGGATCATAACCTTCGATTTCAAAGTCTTCAAAATTATAGTCAAACAGAGAGGCTGGCTTACGTTTGATGATTAATTTAGGCAGTGCACGAGGTTCACGGCTCAGCTGCAGATGAGTCTGTTCCATGTGGTTGCTGTACAGGTGGGTATCCCCCCCGGTCCAGACAAAATCGCCGACTTCAAGATCGCACTGCTGCGCCATCATATGTACCAACAAAGCGTAGCTAGCGATGTTAAACGGCAAGCCGAGGAACACGTCGCATGAACGTTGATACAGTTGGCAAGAGAGCTTGCCGTCTGCCACATAGAACTGGAAGAAAGCGTGGCAAGGTGCCAACGCCATCTGGTCGAGCTCACCAACGTTCCAGGCCGAAACAATAATGCGTCTGGAATTAGGGTCCTGCTTGAGCTGGTTAACCACGTTGGCAAGCTGGTCGATCTGCTTGCCGTCCGGTGTACCCCATGCACGCCATTGTTTGCCGTAAACCGGACCCAGTGAACCGTCTTCATCGGCCCACTCGTCCCAGATGGTGACATTGTTGTCACGCAGATAGGCAATATTGGTATCACCTTTCAGGAACCACAGCAGTTCGTGAATGATAGAACGCAAATGGCAGCGCTTGGTGGTGACCAGCGGAAAACCTTCTTGCAAATTGAAACGCATCTGATGACCAAAAATCGACAATGTACCCGTGCCGGTACGGTCGCCTTTAGGCGTGCCTTCATCAAGCACTCGCTGCATTAATTCCAGATACTGTTTCATATTACCTCAAGACAATTGTTTCTGCGGGCGACGGTAGGCCCAGACGACCATAATGATACCAAATACGATCATAGGTATGGAGAGAATTTGCCCCATGCTGATGAAACCGTCGAACAAACCGAGCTGAGCGTCCGGCTGGCGGAAGTGTTCAACGATGATACGGAATGCACCGTAGAAAATCAGGAACAGGCCCGAGACACTGCCCATTGGGCGCGGTTTGCGAATAAATAGGTTGAGGATGATAAACAGCACCACGCCTTCAAGCAACAGTTCATAGATTTGTGAAGGATGACGAGGCAGAACACCGTATTGGTTCAGCAGCGGCTGCCATTTTGGATCGGCGGCGGCAATCGCAACGTCTTCATCGTGTGAGCCAGGGAAAAGCATTGCCCAAGGCACATCGGTAGTGACACGACCCCAGAGTTCACCGTTGATAAAGTTGCCCAGACGTCCTGCACCCAGACCAAACGGAATCAGCGGAGCAATGAAGTCGGAAACCTGGAAGAACGTGCGCTTGGTGCGACGTGCAAACCACAGCATGACGATAATAACCCCGATCAGACCGCCGTGGAATGACATACCGCCGTCCCAGACTTTGAAGAGATACAGTGGGTTATCGAGGAACAAAGGCAAGTTATAGAACAGGACGTAGCCTACGCGGCCGCCGACAAAGACGCCTAGAAAGCCTGCATACAGCAAGTTTTCGACTTCTTCTTTTTTCCATCCGCTGCCAGGTTTGTTTGCGCGACGAACGGCAAGCCACATGGCAAAGACAAAACCTACCAGATACATCAAGCCGTACCAGTGAAGTGAAATCGGTCCGAGAGAGAAAATGACCGGATCAAACTTGGGAAACGCCAGATAGCTGTTACTCATCTATCACCACAAATTGAAAAGTTGTTGTGGGCCTGAAAGTGAGTTCAATCAATGCGATAGCTAAAGCAGTTGAGGTTACAGCAAGGCAGCAGAGAAGCGATTCCCGAAAGCTCACTCGGGCAAATGACCGAGGTAAACATGCATAGCCAACACAGCTGCAGCTTCAAGTACGATTGGTATCAAGATGAACGACTTAAGGCCAGAGGGGCAAATCATAGCATAAGAGAGGGGAAGTCTGGTTCAACGCCGGGGGAAAAGATCTGTAAAAAAAAGTCTCGTCATGCTGCAACTTAATAAAAAAACGAGACTTTTTTGCGGCGAAAAGCGTCTATTTAACCGTTATTTACCGCCGCGGATAAGACCGCCAAGCCCTCGACGTTCCATAAACGCCGATGTCATATGGCGAACCTCGCTGGTGAACTGTGCCTGCATAACACGCTCCGCCAACTCTTGTGCATCGGAGATATCAATTTTGCGTAGCAGGTATTTTACGCGGGCGACGCTGCGCCCGTTCATGCTGATGTTACGATAGCCCATACCGACAAGCAGCAAAGCCCCCATCGGGTCACCGGCCATCTCACCGCACAGGCTGAGTTCAATGCCTGCACTGGCAGCGTCTCGTGCTATCTGGCTGAGCACGCGCAGCATGGCTGGATGAAGGCTGTCATAAAGACCAGCAACGCGGGTGTTATTGCGGTCGACGGCCAACAGGTACTGCGTCAGGTCATTAGTGCCGACAGAGATAAAATCAACGCGTCCAGCGAGCAGAGGCAACATGAAGATCATCGAAGGAACTTCGATCATGATGCCGATACGCGGCTTAGGCTGTGCATAGCCTAGCGCTTCCTCTACCTCACGGCCTGCACGGTCAATAAGGCGACGCGCCTCATCAATCTCTTCGAGGCTGGTTATCATCGGCAGCAAGATACCCAGATTGCCCGTAGCAGCGTTTGCACGCAGCATGGCCCTGACCTGTATCAGGAAAATCTCAGGCTGATCTAGGGTGATGCGGATACCGCGCCAACCCAGGCAAGGGTTCTCCTCGCTGATAGGCATATAAGGCAGCTGCTTATCTGAACCAATGTCCAGCGTACGCAGCGTCACAGGCTTAGCCGGGAAAAGCTGTAGCATGCCCTGATATTGCGCAACCTGCTCTTCTTCAGAAGGGAAGCCGCTTTGCAGCATAAAGGGAATTTCAGTGCGATACAGGCCGATGCCGTCAACCCGGCCACCAAACAGTTTTTCGTGGTCAGCGCTAAGGCCCGCGTTGAGCATGACTAAGACCTGCTCGCCGCTTTGCATTTTGGCTGGCTGCTCAACTTCGCTTTCAGCCTTTTCGCTCAGCTCCATTTCTTCGCTGATAAGGCGGCGGTATTCGGTTACGAGAACCGGCTCAGGGTCGATAAGCAGTTCGCCGCGATAACCGTCAACGATGAGCTGTCGCTGATTTAAAAGGGAAGGCTGAATATCGGCGCCCATAACCGTCGGCACGCCCATGGCACGCACAAGAATGGCCGCATGCGAGTTGGCGGCACCGTCTCGCACAACAACACCCTTCAGACGTTCCTGTGGGACTTCCGCCAACAAGGTTGCCGTCAGCTCATCGGCGACAAGAATAAAGTTTTCGGGCCACTGTGTGTCGCCCTGTGCGGTATCGTCGAGATGGAAGACCAGACGCTGTCCGAGCGCTCGCAGATCGCTGCCGCGCTCGCGAAGATAGGTATCCTGTAGGCTGGCAAACTGGGCAGCAAACTTCTCGACCACCTTTT
Organism: Rouxiella badensis; assembly: GCF_002093665.1. Taxonomy (GTDB): domain Bacteria; phylum Pseudomonadota; class Gammaproteobacteria; order Enterobacterales; family Enterobacteriaceae; genus Rouxiella; species Rouxiella badensis. The sequence continues at coordinate 32,268 of NZ_MRWE01000017.1, forward strand.
TGACGGCCCACTCAGCCACGGCACCTTGGTCAATTTCGGCGAAGAGCTCGCGCTTGAGCCTTGCGTCGTTTAACAGGTGCGAATAGAGATCGAAAATCGCCGCACTTTCTTTCTGTGCACTGGCGGTGAAGCGTTTACTGAAACGTCGGAACTCGGCCCCCGCGTCTTCCAGAGCTCGGGTGAGACGCTCACGCTCGCGAACAGGATCGAGCGTTGAAGCCATATAAACGTTATCGAGTGACGGCTGATTACTGTCCTGCCAACCGGTACCAATCGCCACGCCCGGCGAGGCTGGCAGCGCCTTAACGCGAGTCTGTCGAAATCGCCCGTAGAGAACGTTAAGCTGCGCCTGAGAAAGAATTGCGGCCATTTGCGTGGCCAGGGTGACCATGAAAGACTCTTCACTTTCATCAAACTGGCGGTGCTCACGCTGCTGAATAACCAGCACGCCCAGCAGTTGGCGTCGGTGGATAACCGGTACACCCAGGAAAGAACGGAATAAGTCCTCTTTAACCTGAGGAATATATTTAAAACTCGGATGGCTCTGCGCATCGGCAAGGTTGATGGGTTCTGCCAGGCGGCCTACCAGCCCGACGACACCCTCATCAAAAGCAAGAGCAATAGTGCGCCCGCGAGGCTTTTTCAAGCCTCGCGTCGCCATAAGGTAGTAACAACGGCGATCGTTATCAGCGAGATAAATTGAACACACTTCGGTGTCCATCGCCAGACAGGTTTCATTAACCAAAACATCCAGCGCATCATTCAGGCTGGACGCCATCGCTACCTTTTCAACTATTTCTCGCAACCGCGTGAGCATTTATTCGTGACTTAGCCTCTTTTCCGACGATAAGCAGGGGTTGTACGGTTAACGGGTACTTCCTGCATTGGCATCACAGTTGTGGAAAACTCTTTCATTACCCGACGATAAACGTCACGTTTAAATGAAACAACCTGACGAACCGGATACCAAAAACTCACCCAGCGCCACCCATCAAATTCAGGCGTACTGCTGCGTTGCATATTGATGTCTGCATCATTACACATGAGTTGTAACAGGAACCATTTTTGCTTTTGGCCGATACAGACCGGCTTTGTGTCCCAACGCACCAAACGTTTTGGCAATTTATAGCGTAACCAGTTGCGAGTCGAAGCCAGAATACGGACGTCTTTTCTACTTAGTCCCACTTCTTCAAACAGTTCACGATACATGGCCTGCTCAGCCGTTTCTCCGGGGTTGATTCCCCCTTGTGGAAACTGCCAGGAGTGCTGCCCATAACGACGGGCCCATAATACTTGCCCCTGCTTGTCACAGATTACGATACCAACATTCGGGCGGTAGCCATCATCATCGATCACCGGACTACCTCAATAAGCTTAAAATGCATAGATACTCTGATTGTTTCATACTACCAACAGGCGGTAAACCACTGGTTATAACTCTGTTCAAAAGGGGGTTGACGGGATAACTTACCCAAAATATCGAAGTTATAAACAGCCTTTGTCATTTTTCAGCAATTTTATTCACTTTTTCTGTGGATAGATATGTGAAGAACATAAGAGTAAGACGGGTAAAACTAATTTTGACCTCAGTATTTGGCTGATAAAATTTAAAATAAAGTTCATATAAAACATGACAATATTGTGATATCCACTGGGTTTCACCTACGCTTACCCCCAGCATAAATGAGCAGAGATCCTAAAGTGGCGAAAGATCGCACAATGTTGATTTTATCCACAGAGTTTTGTCAGTTTCAGGTTATATATGGGACAAAACCTTATAAAACCCCCCTCGTCAAGCCTGTAAATCGAAACAGTGCTACTCATAACTGTGGGTTATCCCACAAATCTGTGGATAACCAGGTGGAAGATCCTGTTCATTGTGCCCGTCAACAGGTGATCAACTCGTTAAGTTGGGGATAATAATCGGGCAAGTGGCAGAAAAAACCCACGTCAAATCATGCTATTATTCAGGTTAATCACAGCTCGCAGATTTAATTTTTTCTGCGCGCAAACGTGAGTACATTTTTTAATCAGACGAGAGCGAGACTTTTTTATGTCGATCCCTTTGCCCGCCCTGACACCGCCTGAGGATGAACAAGCGCTGTTAGCGCGTGCCGAGTCACTGGCCGGGTACACGCTGGGCGAACTGGCAGAACGGGCAAATCTTGCTATTCCACCCGATTTGAAACGCGAGAAAGGCTGGGTTGGCATGCTGCTTGAGGTTTATCTTGGTGCCAGCGCCGGGAGTAAACCGGAGCAGGATTTTCCCGAAATCGGCATAGAACTTAAAACAATCCCTATCGACGCAATGGGCAAACCTTTAGAAACCACCTTTGTGTGTGTTGCGCCCCTGACAGGCAACAGCGGCGTCACCTGGGAGAGCAGCCATGTGCGACACAAGCTTGCCCGAGTTCTGTGGATACCCGTTGAAGGAGAGCGCCAAATTCCGCTTTCAGTACGCCGTATCGGTAGCCCGCTGCTGTGGAGTCCATCCGATGAGGAGGACGAACAGCTACGTCAGGATTGGGAAGAATTAATGGATCTTATCGTTCTGGGAAAAGTCGAGAGCATTACCGCCCGCCACGGCGAGGTATTACAGCTCAGGCCAAAGGCGGCCAACAATAAGGCAAGGACCGAGGCAATCGGAGAAAACGGTCAACCTATCATGACATTGCCTCGCGGTTTCTATTTAAAGAAAAGCTTTACGCGGCAGCTACTCGCCAGACATTTCCTATTATAGGGTTATTCCTGGTTGCCAAAATGGCTATTACAGTTGGCTAGCGCTTATTATTTGCTAATCTTAATAGGAAGGTCTTTTCAGACCAAATCAAAGGGTTTATCAATGAAAACTTCATTTAAGCTCGTCAGCGCATTTGCTCTGGCGTTTGCCTTGGCGGGTTGTTCTAGCGACTACGTAATGGCAACAAAAGACGGAAGCATGATATTGACCAGCAGCAAGCCTGAACTTGATAAGAGTACAGGATTGCTGAGCTATGAAGACGCGCAAGGTAATGAAAGGCAAATCAATAATGATCAGGTGACAGAGGTCATGAAACGCTGATATCAACGCGTTTGAGTTTGCCGCATCAAAATATTAATACCGGCTATTCCAATTGCCGGTATTTTCCTTGAGCGTTAATCATCAACTTTCACCACATTGAACTTTCACCACATTGTGCGCAAATTTATGGCCCATTTGTGAGACAGTAAATAACATTCCCCAGCCTAAGCTTTATGAACCCTCTACTGCAGGTAGCAAAACGAGCGCTTTCCCCCTTTGCTCTTCCCCCTCCGGCGTCGCTTGTATATAGTCAATCTTACGTGGCTGCTTCGCTAAGCGCTTTTTTGGCTATAAAAAGGCATCGTCCGTATGGGTGCTGCCCGACTCCAAAACATTCAAGCGCCAGCCAGACATTATCTGACACTAAGGAAGACAGGCAATGCAATATCACCGTATACCCCATAGTTCTTTAGAAGTGAGCGTACTGGGATTGGGCACCATGACCTTTGGTGAACAAAACAGTGAAGCCGAGGCTCACCAGCAGCTTGATTATGCCCTCGCGGCCGGGATCAACCTGATTGATACCGCCGAGATGTACCCTGTGCCTCCACGTCCAGAAACCCAGGGTCTGACCGAAAGCTATATCGGCAGCTGGATAAAAGCCCGCGGCAACCGTGAGAAGATTATTCTGGCGAGTAAGGTTGCCGGTCCATCACGCGGTAACGATGCGTCGATTCGCCCAGGACAAGTGCTGGATCGCAAGAACATCCGCGCAGCACTCGACGCCAGTTTGAAGCGTCTTAATACCGACTACCTCGACCTGTATCAACTTCACTGGCCGCAGCGCCCGACCAATTTCTTCGGCAAACTGGGTTATACCTACAGTCCGGATAACTCACCGGTCACGCTGCTCGAAACGCTGGAAGCGCTAAACGAACAGGTTCGTGCCGGTAAGATTCGCTACATCGGCGTATCGAATGAGACCCCTTGGGGCGTGATGCGCTATCTGCAGCTGGCTGAAAAACACGACCTGCCACGCATCGTCTCTATTCAAAACCCTTACAGCCTGCTGAACCGCAGCTTTGAGGTGGGATTAGCCGAGATAAGTCAGCATGAAGGCGTTGAGCTTCTGGCTTACTCGAGCCTGGCGTTTGGTACGCTAAGCGGTAAATATTTGAATGGAGCAAAACCAGCGGGAGCGCGTAATACGCTGTTCAGCCGCTTTACGCGCTACTCCTCTGCTCAGTCAGAGGCGGCGGTGGCAGAGTACGTGGGTCTGGCGAAAAAACTGAATCTGGATCCTTCACAGATGGCGCTGGCGTTTGTTCGTCAACAGCCGTTTGTGGCCAGCACCCTGCTGGGCGCAACGACGCTGGAACAGTTGAAGATTAATATCGACAGTCAGGACCTGACCCTGGACGAGGAAGTGATTAATGCGCTGGAAGAGATTCATAAGCGCTTCACTATTCCCGCTCCATAGACGCGTTTGGTTGCAAAAAAGGGCGCCTGGCGCCCTTTTTTAACTCTAGATTTTGCGTTTTTGCTTAATCTGCCACAGCCAGAGTCCGGCAATCGCCAGCGCAAACACCACCCCGAAGCCAACGCCTATTGCCAATACTGGCGCACCGAGCATCACTACCAGCGAATAGAGCCCCAACATCAGCAGCATGGCGGTGTTTTCACCCAAATTCTGCACCGCAATCGCGTTACCTGTGCCAACCGTTTCTTTGCCAAGATGCTGCAACAACGCATTCAACGGCACGACAAAGAAGCCGCCCAGAACGCCGATAAGCGCCAGAAGAAGATAAGCGTTCAACATGCTGTGTTGCAGCGTGAACAGCACGACCACGACACCGATCCCGATCCCCGCAGGCAGGCAACGTTTAACCGTTTTCAACGTAATGAGCTTCGCCGCGGCACCAGCACCGAGCACGATGCCCACCGCAACCATCGCGTTAAGCAGCGTCGGCGTGGTGTTGTCGCTGATACCCAATGCCACCGGCACCCAGAGAACCAGCAGGAAACGCAGCGTCACGCCCGCGCCCCAAAACAGGCTGGTACCCACCAGCGAGAAACGCGTATCCGCATTGCCCCACAAAATACGGCAGGCATGGAAAAATGTCGAAGACATGCGACGAGGGTTCCACGACTGGCCCGGCCTTGCCGCCGTCATTTTCGGAATGAAGACGTTGGCCGCAACGGCCGCCGCATAGGCAAGTCCGCAAATCATCAAGGCGGCGGTGATGTGCCAGTCGGCTAAGGCTCCACCGGCGACAGAACCCAACAGGATAGCCGCGATGGTTGAAGACTCCATCAGGCCATTGGCTTTCACCAGCTTGTCACCGGAGGTAATTTCGCCAAGGATGCCGTACTTGGCCGGTGAATAGGCCGCTGCGCCAACCCCCACCAGCCCGTAGCCCAGGAACGGGTTGAACCCGAAGCAGATAACCAGCGCACCCAGCAGTTTAAGGCCGTTGGCAAACATCATCACACGACCTTTGGCAAAGCTGTCGGCAAACTGCCCGACGAAGGGCGCCAGAATAATATAGGCCGCCACAAACGCCATTTGCAGCACTGGCTGGCTCCATTCGGGATAGAGCTCCTGTTTAATCAATGCCAGCGTGGCAAACAGCAGCGCATTATCGCCAAAGGCCGATAAGAACTGCGCAACAATCACGGCCGTCATCCCGCGTGACATCAGGGGAAATCGGCTCCCCAGGGGCTTACTCATTTTTGCTCTCCGGTTGTTCTGCCATCTCGCGCAGGGTCACAAAATCAGGTTTTCCGCTGCCCAACAGCGGCAGCGCTTTCACCACGCGAATGTCACGCGGCACAGCAATCTCGGGGATCCCCAGCTCGCGGGCGCTTTTAGATAGCCTGTCGCGCGATAGCGTTTCGTCGGTGGTAAACAGCACTAACGCCTCACCTTTGGCGCTGTCTGTGCGCGACGTGGCAGCGTGCTGGGCGTCGGGAGAGGCCTGAATCGCAATCTGCTCGACGCTCTCTAGCGACACCATTTCGCCGGCCAGCTTGGCAAAGCGTTTGACTCGACCACGAATCGCGCAATAGCCCTCGGCGTCCAGCGTGACGATATCGCCGGTGTCGTACCAGCCCGCCTCAATCTCACCCTGCGCATTCTCTGCCGCAGGCAGTTCGAGTACGCCCGGATTCTCGACGCGTAAATACCCTTTCATGATATTAGGCCCGCGCAGCTGAAGGCGTCCGCCCTTGTCGATCCCCGGAACCGCCAGCAGGCGAGATTCAATGCTGGGCAGAATCTTGCCCACGGTATTGACCCGTGCCGCCATCGGTACGTTAATGGCCACCACCGGTGCGCACTCGGTCACGCCGTAGCCTTCAAGAATGCGCAGGCCAAATTTGTTCTGCCACACCTCTTTGGTGCCCTCGGAAAGCTTTTCAGCACCGGCAACCACATAGCGCACACGAGCGAAATCATAGGGATGCGCAAAGCGGGCGTAGTTACCCAAGAAGGTCGACGTACCAAACAACACGGTGCAGTTTTGGTCATACACCAGCTCGGGCACAATTCGGTAATGCAACGGGCTTGGATAGAGAAACACGCGCGCGCCGGTCATCAGCGGCGTAAACAGCCCGACGGTGAGACCAAAGGCGTGAAACAGCGGCAGCGCCGACATAAAGCGGTCACGTGGAGTGAAGTCGGCTACGGTACGGATTTGCTCTACGTTGGCTATCAGGCTGGCATGCGAATGTACCACGCCCTTGGGATTGCCTTCAGAACCTGAAGTAAAAAGCACCAGCGCCGCATCGTCGGGTTGTTGATAGAGCATCGCGCGCTGCGGGAAAATCAAATGGAACAGGATCCACAGTTTGTCTTCTTTGGTGACCGTATCCTTGAGGTCTTCAAGGTATACCCATTTCACCTCGGTCACTTGCTCAGGCAGATGGGTCAGCTTGCCCTTTTCCAAAAACTGCCTTGAGGTCACGATGGTCTCAATCTGTGCCGCCTTGACGGCACTTTTGATTCCCTTAGCGCCAGAGGTGTAGTTGAGCAGCGCGGGGATACGATTTCGCATCGATGCACCAAAAATGGCGGCCGCCGTGATGGTGGCATTGGGCAGCAGCATACCGACGTGCTCCCCCTCACGGGTGAAGCGTTGCAGAATACGGCTGACGCCGAGCGATTTCTTCAGCAACCCCTGATAGGTGTCTTCGTTGAACGAAATGTCGGCGATGCACGGCTTGCGGCGACCATAGCGGGTCTGCGCCGAGAGCAGCGCCTGGTAGAGCGTTTCCGGCGGACGCGTCGCCATACGCGCTTCCATCATGATGGCATGCAGCCGTTGCCCGGCCAGCAGGCGTCTTTCTCGCGCACGCGGTGCATCAGGCATCAAGACGTTCTGCGGCGGTAGAATGTTGATGGATATTTTCGGGAACCAGCGCAGTTTGAAGCTGCCGAACAGGCGACTAAAAATCGAGAACTCAGCGCCGTCGATCCGAATAGGGATAACTGTCGCCTGCGATTTAGCGGCCACAAAGGCGGCACCGTCGTATATTTTCATCAGCGAGCCGGTCACCGTAATGCGCCCTTCAGGAAATACCACGACCGGACGTCCCTTCTCGATTTCACGCACCAGACGTTTGATTGCCATCGGTTTGGTGGGATCCAGCGGCACAAAGTCGATGTAATCCTTAAGCCACTGCATATACCAACGTTCGGTAATCGTGGAGTAAACGGCAAAGACCGGTTTAATCGGCAGGAACAGGACCAGCAGCATCGCGTCGATAAACGAGACATGATTGGGGGTCAGTAGCATTCTTGGATAGGTCAACTGAGCTTTATCCGGCGTTACGGTAACGCGAAATATGACCTTAAACAGGGCGCGAAAAAATGAATGTAACAACCGATAGAGCATTCCGTTCTCCTCTAAATTTGCACCTATCCGAATGAGAACAGGTAATTTTCGAGGTTATCATAACGGAGCTTTACTTGACGACAGGTACGGAACTCTCAGAAAAAAATCAGGGCGTAATCTCAGGCAAAAAAAAACCTACGCATCTGCGTAGGTTGGTGCAATTTTAATCGGTTTCAACATGCAAAGCATGTTGGATGATTCACCAATCAATACCTCTGGGACCACCAACATTAGAGAACATCAGCGCGTTGCACTACCTTTCAATCGCAAGAGTTCTGCGCAAACTGCAACCAACTGTAAAATTGACACAACGAATGTAAGGCAGAGGTTTTTAAGATGTGATAACTAAGTTAAATCCTAAACTACAGACGAAAAAAAACCTACGCATCCGCGTAGGTTGGTGCAAATTCAATCGGTACCAACACACAATGTATGTCGATGATTCACCAATCAATACCTCTGGGACTGCTAATGTAGCCGCTGGGACCTTACGGCCACCAGCGGGCAATCGCAACATTAGTCCGCAAAGTGTAACCAGCGGTGAGAATCAAATAGCCGATACTTCTACCAGGCAGCTCATGGCGTTCGGACCCTGCGTCAGACGTGATGTCCCGATGTCCAGCGTCAGTACGTTTGGGTTACCCGCCTGCTCGGTTTCGTGCCATTTTTTGCCAAATCCCGGATTGAACCAGGCACCGGTCGCCATCAGTACTACGCTGCGCGTAATGCCGTCATTGAGCGACACGCCTGCCAGACAGCTGCCGCGCTCGTTGCTGACTTTTACAACGTCACCGTCTTTAAGATTGCGCGTTGCGGCGTCCTCAGGGTGCATAAACAATGTTTCTTTGCCGGAGGTCTTGTTGTTTTGCGCAAGCGGCGTCTGGTCAAGCTGACTGTGCAGGCGGTCCTTGGGCTGAATTGAAATCAGGTGCAGCGGCCAGCGTTTGGCGGTCTCAGATCCCAGCCATTCGACCGGCGGCTGCCACTCTGGGTGGGGCGCAAAGTCCTCATATTGGTAGTCGGCGATTTTCTGGCTGAACAGCTCAATCTTGCCGCTCTGCGTACCCAGCGGATTAGCACGGGGACGCTTACGGAACGACTCAAAGAACACATAATCTTTTTCAGGCTTGGGTAATTCAACAAAGCCGCGTTCCCAGAACGTCTCGAAATCCGGCCATTCGATCTCAGTTCCCTGTTGCGCCTGCCCACACTGCTTATAAATCTGGCGCAGCCACGCGTCTTCATCACGCCCCTGGGTATAGGCTTCCCGGTACCCCAGACGCTCGGCCAGATCGGCAAAAATATCGTAGTCGTTACGGGCCTGATGCTGCGGCGCAACCGCCTGATGCATCGCCAGCACAAAGCGATCGCGCGATGAACCGCCGATGTCGTTACGTTCAAGTGAGGTCGTGGCAGGTAATACGATGTCAGCCATACTTGCCGCCGAAGTCCAGACGTTGTCCTGCACGATCACCGTATCCGGCTTCTGCCAGCCCTCAACCAGCCGGTTAAGCTGTTGATGATGGTGGAAAGGATTACCGCCCGCCCAGTGCACCAGATGAATATCAGGATAGGTCAGCGTTTCGCCCTGAAACTCGTAAGACTCGCCCGGATTAAGCAACATATCGCTAATACGTGCCACAGGAATAGACAGGCCAGACGGATTCGGACCGGTACTCACCGCCGGGCCCGGCGTATCGAAACGCGGATTACCGACGCTGTTCATCGAGCCGTGCCCAAACGAGAATCCTCCCCCCGGCAGGCCCACCTGCCCCAGCATCGCCGAAAGCGCAATCATCATCCAGTAAGGCTGTTCGCCGCGGTGGGCACGCTGTACCGAGTAAGAACAGGTAATAAAGCTGCGCTTGCCGATCAGCTGCGTAGCCAGACGTGCAATGCGTTCAGCCGGAACGCCGGTGATGGCGCTGGCCCAGTCGGGGGTTTTCTCTACGCCATCTTTGCTGCCGTTAAGATAGGCTGCCAACTGCGGATAACCGACGCAGTGCGTGGCAAGAAACGCGTGATCCTGTGCTTCTCTACGTTGAATTTCATAGGCCACGGCCATCATCAGCGCGGCATCGGTATTTGGCCGGATCGGGATCCATTCCGCATTGACGAATTCAGGGCAGTCGTCACGCATCGGACTGATATTGACGATCGGCGTGCCTTTTTTGGCAAGCTGCTCTAGCGCGGGCTTCAAGGTATGCTCCACTGCACCGCCCGAGGCCACCTGCGCGTTTTTCAGCGCCAGGCCGCCGAAAGCCAGCAGAATATCGCAATGTTCCACCACGCTGGGCCACGTCGTCACGCGGCCGGTCAGTGGCGTGTAGGTACCAATCACGTAAGGCAGGAAGAACTGCGCGGATCCCCAGCTGTAGTTCCCCTGCTGATCCACCCCGCCTCCGCCGGTGAAATAGAAGCGGCGCACCAATGAGCGAGCGTGGTGTAAACGCCCGGCAGAAGACCAGCCGTAAGAACCGTTGAAAATGCCCGCAGCACCGTAGCGGTCGCGCACGCGGCGGTTCTCTTCCGCAACCAGATCCAAGGCTAGCTCCCAGTCAACCTCCACGAAGTCCTCACGACCGCGCAGTGTTCGGTCGCTGTTTTCTCTTTTTTGCAGCCAGGAGCGACGTATAGCCGGCTTGCGAATGCGTTTGTCGGAATAGAGCAGCGCGGGAATGGAATCAAGCATCGGTGAGGGGTCGGCATCCGCAGAATAAGGTTCACAGCGGATAAGGCGGCCGTTTTCAACCACAGCCGTATAAGCCCCCCAGTGGGCAAGCTGAGGATAGCGTTTTATAGACATGATTCTCTCTGTGCAGATGTTTTCAAAAGAAATAAGGCAGTCGCGCTCAAACGCCCATCACACGCGGGCTTGAGCGAGTATTATTGCTAACAAAATAGCAATCCTGCTCCTCGGACTCAAAGCACAATTGAAGATAAGAGCGTGTAATTAAGTCATTTATCGCTGAAAGCGGGGTGCAGGAACTTAAAAGGCTTAATTTATCGATTTACGGCGAGTATTATTCGCCGTCTCAATGCGCTTGCTTGCGAAGTTGCGATCTACGTCCCTTGCAGAGACCGGGTTTTTCCGCAAAACTGAACCATGTAAACGTTTACTCCTCAATACGTTGGATAGGCAAAATGGCTACGATTAAGGATGTCGCACGACTGGCGGGTGTTTCTGTAGCAACAGTTTCACGCGTGATTAACCACTCCCCTAAAGCCAGCGAGAGCTCGCGTGATGCCGTGATGAGCGCGATGCAGCATTTGCAGTATCATCCCAACGCCAATGCCCGCGCACTCGCGCAGCAATCTACTGAAACATTGGGCCTTATCGTGTCCGATGTATCCGACCCCTTCTTCGGGGCGATGGTTAAAGCCGTCGAACAGGTGGCCTACTCCACCGGCAACTTTTTGCTGATTGGTAACGGTTACCATAACGTTGATAAAGAACGACAGGCTATCGAGCAACTGATCCGCCACCGCTGCGCCGCACTGGTGGTACATGCCAAGATGCTTGCGGAAGACGAGCTGTCGGCGCTGATGAAGCAGATCCCCGGCATGGTGCTTATCAACCGCACGCTGCCCGAATTTGAACACCGCTGTGTGGCGCTCGACGACCGCTATGGCGCCTGGCTGGCAACCCGCCATCTTATTCAGGCCGGGCATCAGCGTATCGCCATCCTCTGCTCCAACCATGATATTTCCGATGCACGCGACCGTTTACAGGGCTATCTCGATGCGCTTGAAGAGCACGGGATCCCGGTCGATGAGCGGCTGATTGTCTCGGCTGAACCGGACGAAGTGGGCGGCGAGCAGGCGATTACCGAACTGCTGGGGCACGGCAAAAACTTCACCGCCGTGACATGCTATAACGATCCGATGGCGGCCGGAGCGCTCTCGGTGCTGAGCGATAACGGGATTGATGTCCCAGGCGAGATTTCGTTGATTGGCTTTGATGACGTGCTGATTTCGCGCTACCTGCGCCCGAGGCTGACCACCATTCGTTATCCGGTCGTGGCGATGGCGAATCAGGCCGCACAGCTCGCTCTGGCATTGGCCAAGGGGCTACCGCTGCCTGAAACCACCAATATGTTTAGCCCGACGCTGGTGCGCCGTCACTCGGTGAGCGTGCCTAACAGTTAACGCGCAGGGGCGATATGTTGGTGATAGAGGCGCACGGATTTATTCGGATAATCAAGCGCATTACCGATATAGTCCCAGCCGAAACGCTCGTAGTATCCCGAGAAAGTTGACCATAGATACAGCTGTTCAAATCCCGCGGAACGGCTGTACTCGGCCACAAAATGCTGCAATTTTTGGCCTAGCCCGCGCGAACGCCAACCTTCATCGACATACAAGGCCGCCAGCCACGGCGAGAGATCCTGACGGCTTATCAAATCGCAGCGCCACAGCCCCACCGTGCCAACCAGTTGGTCGCCATCCAGCGCGATAAAGGTCAGCGGCAAATCTGCACCGCGCAGGCTGCTGTCAACCACGCTGGCAAAAAATTCCCGCGTATTATCAGCATCAAAGGCCTGCCACAACCAGTCTATGACCTGCTCGCGATGCTGCGGATAAAGGTGCAAATTAACGACGGTGACCATCGGCTATACCAACTTGCCTTGAAAAATAGGCACCGACTCAAACAGATAGCCGTCAAACTCCGGGGCATCGACGTCCGACAGCTCCATCAAGGTATTTTTAACGTTTTCCATGTGCTGCCACATTGCCTGATAGGAGCCCATGACGTCGCGGCGTCGCAGTGCGGCAAGAATGTTTTGATGATCGGCAAGCCACTTGAGACGATAACCCCGCGTGGCAATATGGCTGTGCAGCTGTTTCCACAACGGGCTTGAATCCCGGTGCGCCCAGATATTCTTCACCGAATCGAGCAGCATCTGATTCTGCGTTGCCCCGGCTATCAACAGGTGAAACAACCTGTCGTTGTCGCCGCTTTCGTCGTTGGCGACGATGGCAATTTGCTCCTGCTCCAGCGTACGACGCAGATTTTCAATGTCGGATTTCGTCGCCATCTTGGCAGCAAAGGCAGCGATGTTACTTTCAAGCAATTGACGCGCCTGCAAAATTTCAAAAGGCCCAATCTGTCCCTGATACAGCGAATCGTCTTGCCCCTCTTCCTCTCGCGGAATACGCACCACGTAAACGCCCGACCCCTGACGAATATCAACGATGCCTTCAAGCTCAAGCATCAGCAGCGCTTCACGCACGATAGTGCGGCTCACGCCATAGGTTTCCGCCATATTCCGTTCAGGAGGCATCCGGCTGCCAACGGCAAAATGTCCCTGTTTAATCTTTTCGCGCAGGTCATGACCTATTTCCTGATATTGCTTTCTTTCCTGCGAAACCACGGCCTTATCCACTTTCTCACCTTACCAGCGGCAGAAACCGCAAAATGTGCCCCGTGATGGGCCGCCTCTCGCCGAGTGACGGCCCTCTTTGTGGCCTAGTCTACCAAACCCAGCGCCTGATCGAGTACCTTTGCACCATTTAAGGTGCCGTAGGCCACAGAATCAATTACAGCGATAGGGATCTGGTAGTGGTCGGTAAGCTTTTTATTTTCTGCCAGTTTAAAGCGCACCTGCGGTCCGAGCAGCACCGCAGTGACGTCCTGTGCGTAAGCCTCAAGCTCATCACGCAGATTCTGCTCCGCAATAGCATAGATTTTGTATTCAAGCCCGCGTGCGGCCGCTTCTTTTTCCATTTTGGTGACCACTAACGAGGTCGACATTCCCGCTGAGCAGGCTAAAACGATACGTTTCATCAGTAATCTCCGGGTTATTTGTCTTCATCATCCAGGGTTAACGACAGCCTGCGCTCAGCGGCAAGTGCGCTGAACCAGTGCGAGGATTTCTTGCGGCGGCGCTGACGGTCATGGTCCAAATCAATCTCTATCAGCCCGTAGCGATTCTTGAAGGCATTCATCGGCGAGACATTGTCGGTAAACGCCCAAAGCATATAGCCGAGGCAGTTTGCGCCCTCTTCACGTGCCTTAAGCGCCCAGTAAATATGTTCGCCGATAAACTCGATACGGTAATCGTCCTGTATCTCGCCGGTTTCCTGACTGCGAAAACGCCCTTCATCCTCAATCCCCATGCCGTTTTCGGAAATAAACCACGGCGTATTGCCGTATTCGGTCTTCATCCGCATCGCCATGTCATAAACAATTTTTGGATAAATTTCCCAGCCGCGAGACTTATTCATGCGCCTTCCGGGCAGTTCAAAGTGCTCATAGTAATAAGCTGGATGGAAAGGCGTTTCTTTATTCCATTCCCGACTGGGTGCTTTCACTCGGTGCGGGTAATAAAGATTAATACCGACCTCATCAACGGTATTGTCACGAATAATCGCCAGCTCCTGTTCGGAATAGGCGAAGTGAATCTGGTGTTTGGCCAGTAAGTCGAGCAGTTCGCGGGGGTATTCGCCCTTGATTAACGGGTCTAAAAATACGCGGTTGTAGAAAAGGTCATAAAGGTGCGCCGCCTGACGGTCATGTGCTGCCGATGAACGCGGATACGTCACCTCTGGGTTAAGAATGACGCCAATCGTGCCGTGAGCGTCATAGCCTCTTTTACGAAACAGCGAAACCACTTTGGCGGTTGCCAGCACCTTGTGATGATTCCACTGCATCCATTTGCTGGTGTTCTGCTCATAGGGCCAGCGAATCGCGTCAAGGTAGACGCGGGTTTGCACCACCACCGGTTCATTGAAGGTGAACCATCGCGCCACCTTGTCGGCAAAGCGTTCGAAGGCTTTTTCGGCATAAAGCACGAACAGTTCAACCACCTTCTTAGAGCTCCATCCATCATATTTTTCAATCAGATAGGCAGGTAGCTCGTAGTGCTCAAGACACAGCATCGGTTCGATACCTTCGCGCTTCATCTCATCCAACAGATTGTCGAGATAGCGGGCGTACTCCTCATCGACGATGCCGTTTTCATAGTCGGTGAAAAACCGCGCCCAGTTGATAGAGGTGCGATAATGCGTGAGGCCGCTGGCCTTCATCAGCGCCACGTCTTCCTTGTATCGATTATAAAAGTCGGTGGCCTTCGCCGGACCATAACCGTTGTGCCAGACGTGGCGATCGTTTTTGTACCACAGGTCAAGGTAGGAGTCCTGACCGGTTTTTTTGCCACTCCAGCCCTCCGTCTGCCACGCCGACGCGGCTGCGCCAAGGATAAAATCTTCAGGAATGTTGATCGAAACTTTACTCATGACTTATCTCCATTTTAAAGTCAGACCGGTCGCTGTACGGCAGCGGATTGATTTTGCAAAGCCTCTTTCTGGGCCTGCTCGGCGCGGCGCGAGGCCACTTTTACAAACGGGAAGTACACGGCGGTAGCAATCACGATGCATATCAGCTGCGTCACCACGGCGCCCATTGAGCCCGCCGTTGAAAGCCAGGCGTTAATTACCGGTGGTGTGGTCCAAGGCACCATCACGACGGCGCGCCCGGCGAAACCCAGACTGGTCGCGAAATACCCCACGGTGCCGGTAATAAGCGGGGTAATAATGAAAGGAATCGCCAGAATGGGATTGAGCATCACCGGCATCCCGAAGATAACTGGCTCATTGATATTGAAGAAGCTTGGGCCCAGTGAAAGCTTGCCAATTTCTTTCATTTCTTTGCGGCGCGTGGCCATCAGCACCGCCAGCAGAAGGCCAATGGTACAGCCCGATCCCCCGATGCTCATGTAAACGTCCCAGAAAGGCATGGTGATAATATTTGGTACTTCTTTGCCCTGCTCAAACGCCGTCATATTGACCATGATGGCCCCGAGCAGCAGCGGCTCACGGATAGGCTTGATCATCTGATTGCCGTGAATGCCGATAACCCAGAACAGCTGCGCCACAAACATCAGCAGCAGGATCCCCGGCAGGCTTTGCATCACCGACTCCAGCGGGCGCTGAATAACCTGATAGACGGCGTCGTAGAGGTAAATCCCGGTCAGACGATGGAAAACGAAACCGAAGGTAGCGATGAGCACCACGGTAATAATGGCAGGAATCAGCGCCGAGAAAGAGGCGGAAACGTTAGGCGGTACACTTTCCGGCATTTTAATTCGCAGCCGGTCAAAGGATTCAAGCCTGGAATAAACCTCGACGGAAAGAATGGCAATAAACATTCCGAGGAACAGACTTTTGGTATCCGAGAACTGTTTCGCCAGAACGTCTTTCACCTCTTGCATATGGCCGTTGACCATCATGTCGAGAGTCGTTGGCGTCACGGAGATAAAGCAGATCACGGCCAGTAGGCCCGGAAACAGCGAGCGCGATCCATTAATCTTGCCCAGCTCGATACCAATCAAAAATACCGCGCCGATAGTCAGAAAGCTCAGCGTGGCGTAGTTAATGCTGGTCATGATCGGCTTGAGCGTGGCGAGAAAGGCAAAGCTTTCGAAATGCGCGAGGCCGTTTTTCGGATCCATCACCATATTGGAAATAAGCACTGAAAATGCGCCGACGATAATGACCGGCATCAGTGTGATAAACGACGCTTTAATCGCCATAATATATCTCAGGCTATTAAAGGTATTCGCGAAGCCCCCGAGGGAATCAATAAACCGGTCTTTGTAGGACATGGCATTACCTCTGCGTATTGTTGTAAGCACAGCAAGTGTTGTAGGCACAGAAAGTGGTTTTTTATCGCTATTTGGTATGCCAAAAAATACCTTAGTCTGGCTTATTTTCTGTGATCGCATTCTCAGAAGCGAATATTGGAATTCCAATATGATGAATTACGCCAATTTTGGTATGCCAATATGGATTTCACTATGAGCTTTGACCTTGAGCAAACGGTAATGGAGCTGTTAATCAATGCGGGTGAAGCCCGCTCGTGCGCAATGATGGCGATTCAAAGCGCCCGTCAGCAGGACTGGCAGGAGGCGGCACAACAGCTTGAAGCCTCACAGCTGGCGGCGCGCGAGGCGCATAAGGTGCAGACCCAGCTGATTGGAGTAGACGAAGGATCGGGCAAGATCCCCATGACGCTTATTATGGTGCACGCTCAGGATCATCTGATGACGGCGATGCTTTGCCGCGACCTTGCCGAAGAAATTGTGCTATTAAGAAAGGAGATGTTCGGCCAAACGGCGAAAGTTGGCGATTAATGGGTGTAAAAAAGCCGCGACATGTTGGATGCCGCGGCTGACGTTAACGTGACGCGCGAAGCAATCAGATATTCTCGAGCGCCAGCAGCTCTTCAATAGTCTGACGACGACGAATCAAACGCGGCACGCCGTTTTCAAACAGCACTTCGGCTATCAGCGGACGGCTGTTGTAGTTTGAAGACATCGACGCGCCGTAGGCTCCGGTGTCGTGGAATACCAGGTAATCGTTGATATCGGCCTCTGGCAGAACCCGCGTTTCCACACCGCCGCCCGCCTGCTGGGTGAATACGTCGCCGGACTCACACAGCGGCCCGGCGATAACAGATTCGCGCTGCGGCTGCTCGCTCAGGTCGCGACCGTCGGCTGGCAGCACGGAGATATGGTGATAGCTGCCGTACATCGACGGGCGCATCAAATCACTGAAGCCTGCATCCACCAACACGTAATGACGGCTGCCCATCGATTTAACAGCGCGAATCTGCGCGACCAGCACGCCAGACTCGGCCACCAGGAAACGGCCCGGTTCGATTTCGAGGCTGACAGGGTGTCCCAGATGCGCGGCAATCTGCTCACGCGCGCGGTTCCACAGACCGTAGTAGTGGTCGGTATCGATAGATTCGCCGCCAAACTGGTAAGGAATCGACAACCCGCCCCCGGCCGAGATGGCTTCAATGTCGTGGCCCAACTCAATCACCTGACGAACCATGGTGTCGCAAACCTGCTCAAGGTGTTGATAATCAACGCCAGACCCGATATGCATATGAATACCCACCAGTTTAAGCTGGTAGGCACGAATTTTCTCCAGCGCCAGCGGCAGGTCACCAAACCAGATACCGTGCTTGCTGTTCTCGCCGCCGGTATTGGTTTTTTGGCTGTGCCCGTGACCGAAGCCCGGGTTAACGCGCAGCCAAACCGGATGGCCCGGCTTCTGCTGGCCAATCTGCTCCAACATATCGATAGAACCGGCATTCACCGGAATAGACAGCTCGGTCACTCTCGCAAGCGTTGCCGGGTCCAGCACGTCAGCGGTAAATACGATTTCACTGTGTTCGCCCGGCTGGTATCCCGGTTTAAAACCGGCCACCAGCGCACGCTCGATTTCACCGAGTGATACGGAGTCCACTTTTACGCCCTGCTCGCGCATCAGACGCAGAATATGGATATTAGAGCTGGCCTTTTGCGCAAAACGAATAACGTCGAACAGGCGAAGTTGGCTGATACGCTGCTCAATAACCTGCGCATCATAGACCCACACTGGGCTTCCAAACGCTTTGACGGCGCTTAGCAGATTCGCGCTATTGAGCGCATTTTCATTATTATTCAGTGCAAAAGGCATTAGGTTCTCCGTTAAGCCGAACGCTGCAATAGCGGCCTGCTCGTTGTCTGAGGATTTATCAATTATCCGGCATTATGCCGTCCTATTTTTCGGGGTTAAAATATCTATTTAGCGGCAGTCTATTCATTTATGATATGGGACAATACAGCCCAGGAGTGACCCACCATGCCCGCCATCTCATTACGTCATATCGAAATTTTTCATGCAGTAATGACCACGGGAAACCTTACCGAAGCGGCGGCGCTGTTGCAGACCTCTCAGCCAACAGTGAGCCGTGAGCTGGCTCGCTGTGAAAAGCTATTAAAATTGCAGCTGTTTGAACGTCTTCGCGGGCGACTTTATCCTACTGCGCAGGGGCTGCGGCTGTTTGAAGAGGTGCAACGATCCTATTACGGCCTCGATAGAATTATTAACGCTGCGGCTGGCATTCGCCAGTTCGAGCAGGCGCAGCTGTCGGTGGTATGTTTGCCGGTGTTTAGCCAGTCGCTGTTGCCCGCCGTATGCCAGCCGTTTTTGGAACAATATCCCGAAGCCAGCTTCAACATCGTGCCGCAGGAGTCACCGCTGTTAGAAGAGTGGCTGTCGGCGCAGCGCCACGATTTAGGCATTACCGAGAACCCCCACACGCCGGCCGGCACACAGCGCCAAACGCTGCTGACGCTTAATGAGGTCTGCGTGCTGCCGGTCAGTCATCCGCTGGCGGCCAAGCCGGTCATCACTGCGCAGGACTTCAGCGGACTCAACTTTATCAGCCTGTCGGCCACCGACAACTATCGCCAGCTGCTCGACGCGCTGTTCGCGGAACAAGGTGTTCAACGACGCATGGTGATGGAAACGCACAGCGCAGCGTCGGTGTGCAGCATGGTGGCGCAAGGGATCGGCGTGTCGATTGTTAATCCGCTTACCGCGCTGGAATATGCCCGACCGCCGCATCAAGGCGCAGGTCGCATCGTCGCCCGCCCGTTCAGCGAGCAAGTCCCCTTCACCGTCAGCCTGATTCGCCCGCTGCATCGCCCGGCCTCGGCGCTGGTGGATACCTTTATCGAGCACTGCCACCGGCAGGCTGCGTTATTACCGCAGCGTCTCGCCGCCGCGCTCCGCCACTGACTCAGCGCAAAAGTTGCGCGTCCTGCTTTATCCAGCGAGGGTTAGCGGCAAACCACTCCACCAGAAAATCAAGCAGCGCCCGCAGCGCGACCGGCATCTGCCTGCGGGTCGAATAGATAGCGAAAATCCCCATCGACTGTGGCTGCCATTCGGGTAGAAGGCGAACCAGCTGTCCGCTGGCAATCAGTGCCGCCGCGGAATAGACCGGCTGCATCACAATCCCAACGCCTTCTACCGCGCCGGTCAGCAGCACCAATGATTCGTTAGCGCTCAGATTACCGCTCACCGGTACGCTGGATTTTTTACCGTCGCGCTCAAAACTCCACAGGCTTTTACCGAAATAGGTGTAGGTCAGGCAGTTATGCAACGCCAGATCGTCAGGTTTGCGCGGCGTGCCGTGGGTCGCCAAATAGGCCGGTGAAGCGCAAACCACCGAGTCACAGTGCGACAGTGGACGCGCAATCAGATTCGGATCGAGATCATTGGTAATGCGCAGCGCCAAATCGATACGGTCCTCCACCAGATTCACCGCCCGGCTTTCAAGTTGCAGGTCGATATTTAACTGCGGATGGCGACGTAAAAACTCGGCGACCGCGATCACCACCGCTCCTTGTCCAAACGACTGCGAACAGCTCAGGCGCAGCAACCCCCGCAGCGCTTCGTCACCCGACTCGGCCACACTTTCCATCTCCACCGAGAGTTGCAACAGCTTGCGGCAACGCAACAGCGTGCCCTCACCGGCGTCGGTCAGGCTAAGCTTACGCGTGGTGCGATGCAGCAGGCGAGCGCCCGACCACTTCTCCATCTCCGAAAGATAGCGGGTCACCATCGCACGCGACATATTCAACGCTTCAGCGGCGTTGATCATCGATCCGCGCTCGACGATAGCCACAAAAACCTGTGCAGCCATGATTCTGTCCATGTGTTATTCGTCCGATTTATGCAACAAACAGTTGCGTAGTATCCGGTTTTTCTCGCGATCCGTGCAACTTATAATCTTTATCGATAGCCACACATAATAAACCTCTGAGGAAACATCATGCGTTTACTGACACTCACCCTGACCGCTGCCGTCCTGCTTGGCGGCAATTTGACCGCGCGTGCCGCCGAGCCTTCTGCTCCGCTGACGCTTGACGTTTACAACCCGGGAGCACACAGCCTGTTTGCCGTTTCATCTGAAATAATCAGCGGAAAAAATGACCTTATGCTGATCGATGCACAGTTTCAGCGTAATGACGCACAAAAGCTGGTCGATAAAATCAAGGCAACCGGCAAGAAGCTGACCACCATTTATATCAGCCAATCCGATCCAGACTTTTACTTCGGGCTGAGCATCCTGCATGCGGCGTTTCCCGAGGCAAAAATCGTCGCGACGCAGGCGACGGTTGACGAGATAAAGGCCAATAAAGACGGGAAATTAGCGTTTTGGGGGCCAAAATTAGGCGAAAATGCACCCAGCAGCGTCATCGTGCCTGAAGTACTGAAGGGCGACAGGCTTTCACTCGAAGGGCATGAGCTGGAGATCAAAGGCGTGATGCCGGAGAAGACTTTCGTCTGGATCCCGTCGTTAAAAGCGGTGGTGGGCGGCGTGCTGGTGGACGGTAACAATATGCACGTTTGGGTTGCCGACAGCCAGACCAAGGAACTGCGTCAGAAATGGCTCACCTCGCTGGATCAGATTGCTGCGCTGCACCCGAAAATCGTCATACCGGGGCATTTCCTGCCTGGCGCACCGCAAAATATTGCGTCGGTAAACTTCACTCGCCAGTATTTGCAGACGCTTGAGGCCGAACTGCCAAAAGCGAAAGACTCCGCACAGCTCATCGCCGCTATGAAAACACATTACCCGCAGCTGAAAGAGGAAGGATCGCTGGAGCTGACGGCCAAGGTGCTGAAAGGCGAGATGAAATGGCCAAACTAGACAATAGCTTTTGATTGCAAACCGGGCTTAAGTTCGGGGTCAATCTGCTCATAGAGGACTTGGCCTTAAGCCCTCGTTGGCGGGTCTGGGGCCGTGGCCCCTAATCCTCTACTTTCATAAATTTCCCCGACGCCATCACGTTGTCGCCAAATCCACAGTCTCCGACGCTTTTTAACGTCAGGTTCTGTCCTGCGAAATCCAGATTAACGGTGCAGTCGGTGCCAGCGGCACTGGCGTCATCTACAGAGTGATAAACCGCCTGATTGTTTTTTATCGCGGTGACCGTTGAGAAATTACCGGTGTTCGGCCCGTAGTAGAGCGACATTGCCCCCATGTACATTCCGCTGAATTGAATCACGTACTGACTTTCCTCAGGCTTCACCTCGACCGTATTCCAACTTCCCTCTCCGGCATATTGCCAGTACAGCCCTGCCGGGGCGTTTGACGGCGGATTGGCGTCAAGGTTGCTCTGAATTTTCTCAAGGTTAAACTGCGTTTTTGCGTCCTGCGGTGCCAAACTTAACCAGGCTTTGGCCTTGCCATACTGCTTCTGATGCATGTAGGTTAAAGCAATATTATTATAGGCCGTTGCCGTTGAACTCGCGGGTAAGTGGCAGAACTCGCTCCAGGCGACCTGATCGCGGAACAGATTTTGCGCCTTGGCGTAATCGCCCTGCTGGTAAGCGACTTTGCCTGAAGACGCATAAAGCCCGGTCTTGAGGCAGTCGGCCTTAATATCTGGTTCATCAATTTTTGCCCAAACGTTGGAGCAAATAAACCAGCCTGCTAACAAGCACGCAGGCAACCAAAATTTCATCGATCTCCCCTTTGTATCGCTGACAAATTCACTGTGGCAAAGGTATAGAACTGCGGTGGACGAAAAACATCCTTACAAGTCGGGCATTGCCCTCTCGCACACTGTCACTCATTCTGGGATGATTAGGAACCACCACTTATTACTATTTTATATGGCTATTTATGACTAAAAAACCTGGGAAAACGGCACGGTGGCGTGCAGTCTGGCAGTTGATTAAGCCCTATTGGCGGTCCGAAGAGAAGTGGAAAGCCTGGAGCATGTTGGCCGCAATCATCATTCTTTCGCTGGGGTCTGTCTACCTTAGCGTGCAGTTTAATGAATGGAATCGCGTGTTTTACGATGCGCTGCAGAATAAAAATTTTCCGGTCTTCAAGCAACAGCTGTTTAAGTTTACCTGGCTGGCGCTGATTTTCATCGTGGTCAGTATCTACAAGGTGTATCTGACGCAGGGCCTGCAGATGAACTGGCGGCGTTGGATGACCAACGAGTATATGGATAAATGGTTAACCAATCACGCCTACTATTACACCGAGCATCAACATCAGGTTGATAACCCCGATCAGCGTATTGCCTCGGACCTGAGCGCTCTTACCTCGGGTACGCTTTCGCTTTCGCTCGGCCTGCTTTCCAGTCTGGTGACCCTGTTCTCGTTCGTCACCATTCTGTGGTCGGTCAGTGGACCGATCAGCTTTATGCTAGGGTCGCACGCTATTACCATCCCCGGCTATATGCTGTGGTTTGCCCTGCTCTACGCGCTGGTGGGATCGGTAATTATCGGCTTTATAGGCCGCCCATTGGTCAAGCTGAGCTTTAACCAGGAATGGTTCGAAGCAAACTTCCGTTTTGGTCTGATTCGCATCCGAGAAAACAGCGACGCTATCGCGCTGTACCACGGTGAGAAAAGCGAGAAGAAGCAGCTGGCCGACAACTTCGAGGCCATCCGCTCCAACTGGTGGTCATCGATGCGCACCACCCGACGCCTCAACTTCGCCAGTTCGTTCTACGGCCAGTTTGCCATTATCTTCCCTATTCTGGTGGCCGCACCGCGCTACTTCTCCGGCGCCATTCAGATGGGCCTGCTGATGCAGATTTCCTCGGCGTTTGGGCAGGTGCAGGACTCACTGTCGTGGTTTATCAACGCTTTCAACGACCTAGCGAGCTGGAAAGCCTGCGTTAACCGTCTTGCTGGCTTCAATGCCGCGATCGATCAGGTCAACACCCAGCCTCGCAATATTCTGCTAGGCGATGCCAAAGACGACGATTTGCAGTTGAACAACCTGACGGTGACCTTGCCAAACGGCAATCCGCTGTTCTCCTCTGTTTCTGCCTCTCTGGCGACGGGGGCGCGCGTGCTGGTTGCGGGCCCATCAGGCTGCGGTAAATCGACGCTGCTACGTGCAATTGCCGGCGTATGGCCTTACGGTACGGGAGAAATCAACACTGCCGCCAACAAGAAGCAGCTGTTCTTGCCTCAGCGCAGCTACATTCCGATTGGATCACTGCGTGAAGCCCTCACCTATCCGGAAGAAAGCAGCCTGGAATATACTGACGAGCGACTCTGCGAGGTGCTTGAGTGGTGTAATCTGAGCTATTTGCAGCCGGTGCTGGATCACTATTCCAACTGGAGCCAGCGCCTCTCGCCGGGTGAGCAACAGCGTCTGGCCTTTGCCCGCGCGATGCTTATCAAACCGGAAATTCTCTATCTGGATGAAGCAACCAGTGCGCTGGACGACGAGACAGAGCAGCGCATGTACAGCCTATTGCTGGAAAAACTGCCGCAGACGACTGTGCTTAGCGTGGCGCACCGCAACAGCGTGGCGAAATACCACGAGCAGTGCTGGCGCTTCCAGCTACAGGACGACGGCCAATGCAGCCTAATGCGTTCCAGACTGCATGAAGACACGCTGCCTGCCTAAACAGGTATCAGCCTCAGCCCCCGCGCAGTAGTCCGCGCCGGGGGCGTTTTACCCCGCAATGCCACCTGATGTTAGTCCGCTAGCCGCTTCCCCTTTCGGTCACCGCCGATGTGCATTTATTGAGCGCCAGGCCACAGAATGCGTTACCCGTTTTGTTCAAATTGTATAGCTCACCATACAATTAACGAACGATTCAGGAGGGCTGATGAACATTGATAAAAATTCGCTCATACCGTTTTACCTACAGATAGAACAGCATCTTACTGAAAAACTCAACGCTAACGAGATTAAGCCAGGCGACCCCATTCCAACCGAGGCGGCCCTGTGTGAAATCTATGGCGTTTCCAGGATGACGGCGCGCAAGGCGGTCGATTATCTCGTCAGGCAAGGTCGCGTCGTGCGCTTTCGTGGCCGAGGCACTTTCGTCATCAATCCAGACAGCAAGCAAAAAACAGTCCTGCCTCTGGACCGTCACTTTACTGCCAGCGATATTGCCAAAGAGCTTAATCAGACCCTCGAGAACCGGATACTGGAATTTCGTAAAATGCCTGCGGGGGCGGATATTGCCACACAGCTCAATATCAGTGCTGAAACGCTGGTCTATTTTATCATTCGGCTCCGTCTGCTTGATGCCAGACCTTTCGTCTATGAGAAAGGCTGGATGCTGTATGAGCCTTTTCCCTGTCTGACGCGTGAGGCGCTGAAACATTCAAAATATGACTATCTGCGTAACAAAGGCTTTCAGCCCGCCGGCAGCCACAAACAGATATCGGCCGAGTTACCGGCCAATGAGATTCGGCAGGCGCTGGAGCTGTCGCGCGACGAGCCCATTTTACACGCTCGCTCCGTCGCCTACTTTGCTGATGCGACCCCTTTTGAGGTCGCCGATATTTATTATAATCAACGTTATTATAGTTTTAGCATACGGGCGCAATCCTGACGGGATAATTGAATCCCCTGTTAAGCAATGAAACTGTCATCCCCCGATTAAAGATATCCCTGAAATGTTGGCTTTTGGTGGTGATCTGTTTCGACTTGTAATAATCGTTGAGGCGCTCGGCGTGCAGTTCAGAAATATCGGATACGCCGGAGTCCGAGTCGTCAGAACTGTCGTCGACGATAATCGTGTTAGTCCCTTCTCGTTCGGCCCAGCGAGGTAAGGGTTGTGCGATAACTGACGCTATCGGGCTGACTGGCGATTTTAGCGGTTCCTCCACTGACAGTGGCTTGCCGTCATACTTACCGACGTTATCTAATGAATTATAAAAATTAACCAGACTTGCCATTCTGCCAGTCCCTAAACGGCTCTCGGAGGCATTCGATAGAGGCTCGGTTTCCAGCGTTTTCAGCGCAAAGACCTTATGATTGCGCGTGGCCTTTTTACGCGTCACCATCATCTCGCGATCGTTAGCCTTCGCCACGGCCACGTCACTCGGTGATTTTCCGATATCACTAAATCGCGTCAGCGTAGTGCCATTTGGAAAAATTTTATCCGTAAACAGGCTGGGCCTGTTTGGCGTCAGGAGTTGATCAGGATGAGCATTCCGTGCCTTAGTCTCCTCGATCTTTTTCAGTATTCTAACGGTCGAGTCTTTTAATTTACCGATGCACTCTTGAACAATAACTATCGAGGCGGAGATATCAGACTTTTTTTTAAACTTGTTCATCGAGTTTTCAATTTCTGCATAAATTTCGTCAAAGCTTTGATGAGACTTTTGCTCTAATTTTTTTACCGCTGAATTACTTAACAAGGTACGATCGCTGCCCTGATTGCTTGCACCGAGGATGTTAACCGAAGCCGTTTTCTTTAGTTCTGGCTCGGCCTTTTCGAAGATAGTGTATAGCGTCTGATTATAATTACTGAGAATGCGAGGATATTTCATAATACATCCCTTAAAATTTAGGCGAGCAGATATTAGCAACAACCTGAAATAATTCTAACCTAGATTTCAGGGTATGATAATCAACGAAAGGTGAAAATATGCCGAGGGGAATCTTGAATTACTTGCCCGCTTGCGCATTATCTTTCATGGCTGCCGTCACGGGCTGAGAGAGATCAGAAAAAATTTTCACCCGTTCAGCGACATGGCCCCTTTTTAGAATAATTGACCGTTGGCCGTCATTTTCACCAGACTCTGCGGCTTTACGGCTATCAAGCCTGGCGTTAAACATTGTTTCGTCGTAAATTTTGAAGCGAGGCATCGGCTGTCGGTGCACAATGCTCTCCTCAAGCTGACGAGGCGTAAAGACGGGTTTGGTCCAGTTGACTTTATTATCCTCAGAAAGCGACCGCCTATACGCTATACCGAAAATCCCCATCATCAGCACAGGCCTCAAGGTATTTACCGACAGCTTCTCTGCATCAGTTCCCTGAGTTCGGACAGCGGGATTGAGGTTTTGAAACTTTTCGCGCAGCTGCTGGAAAACCTTTTCATTATCATGAAATATTGGCAAGAAATTATTTTGCAAGGTCTTAATATTTGACGAAATACACTTGCTGGAATGAGTTAAATTACTAATTATTAATCCACAATTTTTACTGATGTTTTTTCTCGGCGTGCACTCCTTGATAATGTTGCGTATCGCAACACTAATTCCTCTGGCTTGCATAATACGTCCTTTATATTTCCATTGAGTTTCCCAATATTACTCCGACTACCACTACCTAAAAACAAAAAAAACCGCTCAAGCTAATTTATGAGCGGTTTATATTAAACTTAATTAACGAAACAATTAACTCGCGAGCTCGATCTTCACATCATTGGCAATTTTTTCGACCTGTGGACCATAAATAACGTGCACGTCGTTTTGCGTCACGCGCTTAACGCCCATCGCGCCAGTGGTCATTAGCGTTTTATCCACCACCTGCGACATATCTTTGACTTTCACTCTCAGTCGCGTAAAGCAGCAATCGACGCTGTCGATGTTGCCTTCCCCGCCGAGGCCCTTGATGATGTTAGTGGTTTTCTCGCTGCCGGTCTGCGCGGTAGCGGTGGAAGGCACCGATGACGATGGCATATCCTCACTTTCATCCTCACGGCCCGGCGTCTTGACCTGCATGCGGGTAATGACCCAACGGAACGAGAAGTAATAAAGCGGCGCGTAGAAAAGTCCCAGAATAAGCGGATACCACCAGTGGGTTTTTGTGCCACCGAGGATGCCGAAAATCACCCAGTCGATCGCCCCACCCTGCACATTACCGATCATCACTTGCAGCAGTTGCATCAGCACAAAAGAAATCCCGGTCAACACTGCGTGCAGCAAATAAAGCACCGGTGAGACGAAGATAAAGCAAAACTCCAGCGGCTCGGTGATACCGGTAGTGAAAGAGGCCAACGCCCCCGCCAACATCAGGGCTTTGACGCGCGCCTTATGCTCAGGCTTGGCGCATTGGTACATGGCAAGCGCGGCGGCGGGCAAACCAAACATCATCACCGGGATTTTACCCTGCGCCAGGAAGCGTGTTGCCTGACGTGTCACTTCATCGCTAACGGCCCCCGGGTGAGACAGGGAGGCATTAAAAATATTCAGCGCGCCGACCACGCTTTGATTATCGACGGTGGCGACGCCGCCAAGCGGAGTGAAGCGAACCGTTTCATTGATAATATGATGCAGACCGGTTGGAATAAGCAGACGCTCCGAGGTGGCATAGATAAAGGTCCCCACCTCGCCCGTGCGGCCAATCAGCTCACCGACCCACTGAATCCCAAGAGCAATAGATGGCCATACCAGCGACACCAGCACACCGACCACCGGCAAAACGACAATGGTCACGATCGGCACAAAACGCCTTCCGCCGAAAAAGGCCACCGCGGTGGGCAATACGATGGTGTAGAAACGGTTGTGCAGGAACATAGTGATAAGCCCGACCAGCACCCCACCGAGCACGCTCATGTTGTAGGTGAAGATGCCGAGCATGTTGGTGAATTCAGACGCATAGATAAGCGCCTGGCTGTTGGGCATACCCTGTGCGGTAAGGTATGCGACGCGGGTCGTTTCAGGGGTAATATTTTGCGCTAACAGGCTGTAGTTAATGCCGACGTGCATGCCGATGAAACCGATCACTGCGGAAAAGGCGGCGGTCGCCTTCTCTGCATTGGCGAGTCCCATCGCGGTGGCGACGGCAAAAAACACCGGCAGGTTTGCAAACAGCGCACTGGAAACCTGTCGAATGAAGCCGATGACCAGTTGTAGCATCCTGACATGGGTGAAGGTATCTCCCGTCACGTTCGGGTTTTGTAATGCCGAAGCCAGCCCAAGAAAGATACCCGCCGCAGCAATAACGGAGATAGGCGTCATTAGCGCCTTGCCTAAATCATGAATTTTGCTTCCCAGATTTATCATCTGCTTTTCCCTCAATGGCAGAGTTCAAAAAACACTCAACCTTGAGTAAAGGCGGATAATGTATAGCTGTATAGACAAAGCGTTCAGGACTATGAATAAGATCACAGTTTGTTAACAAATCGAAATGAGGCTACAATGTAGCTCTAGTGTTATCAGGATTATGACAATGAGATTTTGTTCGAAATTGGGACGAAAAAAAGCCCACATCGGACAGTGGGCGTTGGGTTGCGATATACCGGGTTTAAACCCTCGGCTGCAACAATGCAAATGTGAGAACTGCTCGCTCTCGCCTGCTACGTTAACGGCATTCATCTGATATCCGCAGAGATTTAGAGTAAAGTCACTGTTAAAAAGTATGTCTCACTTTGATCAAGATCATACTTTTTTGAATATGTGCAAATTTTTTAAAACAGAATTTCCTTCCGTGAAGTACCACCCAAGCAGTTTACAATGTTACTACTAGCCAACTATTAGTTTTTAAACCCAAAAAGACGCCTTTGTACACAAAAGTCACTGATGCGTTTGACTTTTATAGTCATGAATTTTTGAAACATTTAGCAATATCTAACAACCAAATGCTTACAGAGTGAATGGGTCTCCTCTCGTATAGTGGGGGACTTATTGAGAATGATTGTTCTCAACCCCCCTAAGAGAGTGAATTCTATGCGCCTGAAGGTTCTTTCTGTCAGTACTGTGCTACTGCTTTCCGCTTGTGACGGGTCAAGTTCGGCCCCGCAAGCCGCTGCTCCAGCTCCTGCTGTTGAATATGTCACCCTACAATCAAAACCCGTTACCTTGACAACCAGTCTGCCTGGTAGAACCGATGCAGTGAAAACCGCCGAAGTTCGCCCTCAGGTCAGCGGCGTCATCCTGAAGCGTACCTTTGTTGAAGGTAGCGAAGTCAAAGCCGGTCAACAGCTTTATCAGATTGACCCTGCAACTTATCAGGCCGCATATGATAAAGCGCTTGCGACTTATAAAAGCGCTGCTGCGACCTCATCCCGCTACAAAGGTCTGGTCTCTTCCAACGCCGTCAGCCGTCAGGTTTATGACGATGCTGTCGCCGCCACCGGCGAAGCCGCTGCCGATCTCGAGACCGCACGCGTTAACCTGCAATACACCAAGGTTTATGCGCCAATTACCGGTCACATCGGTCGTTCTTCGGTTACCGAAGGTGCACTGGTAACCAGCGGTCAGACGACCGATCTGGCGACAATCAGCCAGTTGAACCCAATCTATGTTGACGTGAGTGAATCTTCTATCAATTTGCTTAACCTGCGTCGCGCCCTCGCGGAAGGCAAACTGGCGTCAGCCGGTGCTAACGCGGCCAAAGTTCAGCTGACTCTTGAAGACGGTAGCCAATACAGCCTGCCAGGTAAACTGGAATTCTCCGAAGTCACCGTGGACGAAGGAACAGGTTCCGTTACGCTGCGTGCGTCATTCCCTAACCCGGATGATGTCCTGCTGCCGGGAATGTTTGTTCACGCAACGCTGAGTCAGGCGGTTGACCAGAACGGTATTCTGGCGCCTCAGGAAGCTATTATGCACAACAACAAAGGCAAGCCTTACGTCTACATTGTTAACGCAAATAACACCGTTGAAGAGCGTGACATCACCACAGGTCCAATGATGTCTGGTAACTGGTTGGTCACTTCAGGCTTGAGTGCAGGCGATAAAGTCATCACTGACGGACTGCAAAACGTTCGCCCAGGAGCCAAAGTTAACGGCAGCGAACGCAAGGCCGCCGAACCTAAAGTGGACGCAAATCTGTCAATGACTGACCCATCCGCGCAATAGAGGAACACAGATGTCTACTTTCTTTATTAACCGCCCGATATTTGCCTGGGTGGTCGCGATTGTCATTATGATAGCCGGTGCGCTATCGATAATGAAATTGCCTGTTAACCAGTACCCAAACATTGCGCCGCCAGCCATCTCTGTTGCCGTAACCTATCCAGGTGCCTCCGCAGAGACGACCCAGAACACTGTGGTTCAGGTTATCGAACAACAGCTGAATGGTCTTGATGGCCTGCGCTACATCGAATCGCAAAGTGCCAGCGACGGTAGTGCCACCATCATCGTGACCTTCGATCAGGGTACCGATCCGGACATCGCGCAGGTTCAGGTTCAGAACAAGGTTTCACTGGCCGAATCCCAGCTTCCTAGCGAAGTGGTCGACCAGGGTATCCGCGTTGCCAAATATCAGCAGAACTTCATGCTGGTTGTCGGTCTGGCGTCTACCGACGGCAAGATGAGCAACTCCGACCTGGGTAACCTGTTGGTGACCAAGCTGGAAGACCCTATCGTTCGTACTAAAGGCGTGGGTGACTTCCAGGTATTCGGCTCAGAATACGCGATGCGTATCTGGCTGGATCCGGCCAAGATGTATAAGTACTCGCTGGTTCCAAGCGATGTGACTACCGCGATTTCTGCACAGAACGTTCAGGTTTCTTCGGGTTCACTCGGCGGTCTGCCAACGATTAAAGATTCAAAACTTAACGCCACCATCATCGGTAAAACTCGTTTTACCAGCGTTAAACAGTTCCAAAACGTGCTGCTGAAAGTGAATGCGGACGGCTCTCAGGTTCGCCTGAAAGACATTGCTAACATTGATCTCGGCCCTGAAAGCTACTCGATTGCGGGGGCTTACAACGGCAGCCCGGCGACAGGTATTGCCCTGCGTCTGGCAACCGGTGCAAACGTGCTGGATACCGCTAACGCGGTTAAAGCGACGATCGACAACCTGAAGTCATCACTGCCGCAAGGCGTAGAAGTTGTGTATCCATACCAGACCTCACCGGTGGTGAGTGCATCGATTCATGAAGTGGTGAAAACCCTGATTGAAGCGATCATCCTGGTCTTCTTCGTGATGTTGCTGTTCCTGCAAAACCTGCGCGCAACGCTGGTAACCACGTTGGTTGTGCCCGTTGTTCTGTTGGGTACTTTCGGTCTGCTTAATGCATTTGGCTTCTCGATAAACACCCTGACGATGTTCGGGATGGTACTCGCCATCGGCCTGTTGGTGGATGACGCCATCGTGGTGGTCGAGAACGTCGAACGTATCATGCATGAGGAAAAACTGCCGCCGAAGGAAGCGACCATCAAGTCGATGTCGCAGATTCAAGGCGCGCTGTTCGGTATTGCCCTGGTGCTGTCTGCCGTATTGATCCCGATGGCCTTCTTCGCGGGTTCAACCGGTATTATCTATCGTCAGTTCTCGATAACTATCGTTTCGGCGATGGCCCTGTCGGTACTGATGGCGCTTATCTTTACTCCGGCGCTGTGTGCCACCATTATTAAACAAGGTTCTGAAGACCATAAAACCACCGGTTTTGCCGGCTGGTTTAACCGTAACTTTGATAAAGGCGCGGCTAAATACACCTCAAGCGTTGCGGGCGTTATTTCCCGTCGTCGCCTGTTCATGTGTATTTATCTGGTTATCGTTGTGGTGATGGGTTACATGTTTACTCGCGTTCCAACGACCTTCCTGCCGGACGAAGACCAGGGCATCCTGTTCGTACAGGCGACGTTGCCAGCCAACGCCTCTGCCGAACGTACTCAGGCGGTGTTGGACGACGTGCGTGATTACTTCCAGAAGAACGAGAAAGCCAACATCGTTTCCGTGTTTACCGCCAACGGCTTCAGCTTCGCCGGTCGTGGTCAGAACGTCGGTATCGGCTTCGTTTCTCTGAAGAGCTGGGATGACCGACCGGGTACGCAAAACAGCGTGCAGTCGATTGCCAACCGCGCGATGGCTCACTTCGCTACGCTGAAAGACGCCAAGGTGTTCGCCTTCGTGCCGCCAGCCGTTCTGGAGTTGGGTAACGCCACCGGTTTCGACTTCTATCTCGAAGATACCAACGCGCAGGGTCACGCAGCATTGATGGCCGCACGTAACCAGTTCCTTGGCATGGCTTCACAAGACAAACGCCTGATGGCGACACGTCCTAACGGCATGGAAGATGAACCTCAGTACCAGCTGGAAATTGATGACGAACGTGCACAGGCGCTTGGCCTGAGCCTGAGCGACATCAACGCCACGCTGTCTGCGGTGTGGGGTTCAACCTACATTAACCAGTTCATGTTCAATGACCGCGTTAAGAAAGTGTACATGCAGGGTCGTTCAGCTTCGCGCGTCACGCCTGAAGATCTGAACAAATGGTACTTCCGCAACAGCGCGGGTCAGATGGTGCCATGGTCAGCCTTTGGTAAAGGCAAATGGGTATACGGCTCTCCTCGTTTCGAACGCTTCAACGGCGTCTCCTCCGTAGAGATCCTGGGTTCACCAGCACCGGGTTACAGCTCGGGTGATGCAACTCAGGCGGTGCTCGATATTGCCAAAAAACTGCCACCAGGCTTCAAGATTGCATGGCACGGTTTGTCATACGAAGAACAGGCGGCAGGTTCTCAAACCCCTGCCCTGTATACACTGTCAATTATCGTGGTGTTCTTGTGTCTGGCAGCACTATATGAGAGTTGGTCAATTCCATTCTCTGTCATCCTAGTGGTCCCATTGGGTATACTGGGTACTATCGGTGCAGTACTACTCCGTGGATTGTCCAACGACGTCTTCTTCCAGGTAGGCCTATTGACGACGGTGGGTCTGGCGGCTAAAAACGCCATACTTATTGTTGAGTTTGCCAAGGAGCTACACGAAAAAGAGGGAAGGTCGATCACCGAAGCAGCAATCGAAGCAGCTAAACTGCGTATCAGGCCAATTATTATGACCTCGATGGCGTTTATCCTGGGTGTAATACCGCTGACCATTTCGCATGGCGCAGGTTCTGGTAGCCAGCACTCAATCGGTACTGCGGTAGTCGGTGGGATGATAACAGCAACATTCCTGGCGATTTTCTTTGTTCCTATGTTCTACGTGGTCGTGGTCAACCTATTTACCCGTAAGTCAAAAAAACAAGATAAGCCGCTTTTAGATACTGAGGTTTCGAACCATGAATAAACCACGTTTTGCGCTGCCCCTCTTCTCGGCGCTGACACTGACTATATTAGCCGGCTGTACCATGGAGCCCAAGTACGAGCGACCGGCGTTGCCGGTTGCCAGTGACTGGACGACCAGCAAAGGCGTTGACGCTGGGAAGGTACAGGATATCGGCTGGAGTCAGTTCTTTAATCAGCCTGATATGAAGCAGGTGATTACTTTAGCTCTGGCAAACAACCGCGACCTTCGGGTCGCGGCATTAAACGTTGAAACGGCGCGTGCAACCTTCCAGATTGACCGTGCAGCCCTGCTGCCGACGCTGGATGCAACGGGCGGTGAAACCGCAACGCACCTGCCGGGCGGCCTATACTCAACGCAGTCTACCGGTCCGGTAACCTACCGTGATTACTCGGCGGGCGTGGGCGTCAGCGCCTACGAGCTCGACCTGTTTGGCCGCGTACGCAGCCTGCGTGACCAGGGTCTCGAGACCTACCTGGCTACGGCAGCGACTCAGCGTGCAACGCAAATCACGCTGGTGTCGGAAGTGGCAGAAGGCTATCTGAGCCTGGCGGCGGATAACGACTTGCTGAAGCTGGCTATCGATACGGCCAAAAGCCAGACCGATTCTTACAACCTGACCAAGCGTAGCTTCGATCAGGGCGTGAGTAACTCGCAGGACCTGGCGCAGGCAGAAACCACCGTACGCAGTGCACAGGCTGATATCGCCCAGTACACCCGTCAGGTTCGTCAGGACGTAAACGCCCTGACTCTGCTGGTCGGTACCGAGATCCCAGTCAACCTGCTGCAAAATGCTAGCCTGAAAGACAACTGGAACTTCCCGCAAACGCCAGCAGGTCTGCCTTCAGACTTGTTGACGCGTCGTCCGGACATCATCGCAGCCGAGCATACGCTGAAAGCGGCTAACGCCAACATCGGTGCAGCACGTGCCGCCTTCTTCCCGCGCATCTCTCTGACCGGTTCTGCCGGTACCGAGAGCGGAAGCCTGAGCAATCTGTTCAGGGGCGGCACAGGCGCTTGGTCATTCGGCCCGTCAATCAGTATTCCTATCTTTGACGGCGGCGTGAACAGCGCGAACCTGGATATCGCAAAAACCGAGAAGAAAATCGAGATCGCTAACTATGAGAAAGCGATTCAGACGGCCTTCAAAGAGGTTTCTGACGGTCTGGCAGGTCAGGCAACCTACAGCAACCAGTTGAAATCTGTTCAACAGGCTACCGACGCCAACCAGCGCAACTACGACCTGTCGCAGCAGCGCTTCAAAGGCGGCGTAGACAACTACCTGAGCGTGCTGGTTGCACAGCGTTCCCTGTACGCAGCGCAGCAGACGCTGATTTCGGTCAAGCTGGCTCAGTTGAACTCCGACATCACGCTGTTCAAGGCACTGGGCGGCGGTTGGAAGAAATAATCCTTCCACTTGGCTGTTAAGCCTGTAAAAAAGGCCGCAACGGATAACGTTGCGGCCTTTTTTTATTTCCCCTGAGCGCTAAACGCCAGCCTCGGCGGGCGTTTTTTATCGGGATTATTTCTCGTCCGGGGCTTGCCATCCACCGCCTAGCGCGGCGATGAGTTTCACGCTGGTGACCATCTGCGTACTGAGCAACGACAGAACGCTTTGCTGCTGCGTCAGGCTGGTGTTTTCCGTAGTGGCAACGTCAAGATAATCGATCATCCCCGCCTGATACTGATTGTAGGTCACCCGCGCAGACTCCTTGGCAGAGTCCGCGGCGTTCTTCTGCGCCACCATCTGGCTGTCAATCACGCGCAGTTCAACCAGATAATCCTCAACTTCTCCCATGGCGGTCAGCACGGTCTGACGATAAGACGCGACGTCCGCATCGTAAGTCGCCGCAGCCTCAGCCACCTTGCCGCGCGTAGCGCCGAAATCGAGCACCGTCTGGCTGAGCTCAGGTCCCAGTGACCAGACGCGGTTTGGCAGTGAGAACAGGTTGTGTAGCACCGAGCTGCTGAAACCACCCGATGCGCTCAGGGTGATGTCAGGATAATAGGCAGCGGTCGCCACGCCCACGGCAGCGTTGGCCGACGCCATGGTGCGCTCGGCCGCCGCAATGTCTGGACGACGCTGCAACAGCTGAGAAGGCAACCCAGCCGGAATGGCCGGCAGCGTGAACTTGATAGGCTCGGCCGCCAGGCTGAACTGCGCCGGAGGCCTGCCGATAAGAATAGCGATAGCGTGCTCGAGCTGCGCACGTTCCCACTGGAGCTGCAGCGCCGAGGCCTTAGTGCTTTCAAGCTGCGTCTGCGCCTGCGCCAGAGTCGCACGCGAGGTGTTGCCGCCGGTATACTGATTCTGAATCACGGTCAAATAGCGCTGATAGGCCTGAATACTCTGCTCATACAGCGCAATTTGTGCATCCATCACGCGCAGCTGAAAGTAGTCCTGCGCCAGCTCAGACTGTGCGCTCAAGGTGGCGTTGGCTAGGTCTGCCGCGCTGGCCTGCGCATTGGCCTTCTGCTCTTCCTCGGTGCGGCGCAGCTTGCCCCAGATGTCGAGCTCCCAGCTTGCCCCAAGCTCGGCGGAGTGCTGATTGCTGGTGGTTGTCGCCGTGCCGCTGCGGGTACTGTCGACCGTTGCCGTCACCTGTGGGAACAGCTCCGCCCTCGCCTGCGTCACCAATGCCTGCGCCTCACGGTACTGCGCGGCGTACTGAGCAACGTTCTGGTTGGAAATCTGCACCTGACTCATCAGAGAGGAGAGCTGGGGGTCCTGATAAACCGCCCACCAGTCACCCTTGGTCTGATTCTCTTTCGGCGCGGCCGCGGTCCAGCCTTTGGCCTCTTTGAACTCGGTCGGCATGGTAACCGCAGGACGATGATAATCAGGGCCGACGGCACAGCCGACGACCATCAATGCCAGCGCCAGCGGAGCCAGACGAAACGCTATTGAACCTGCTTTAGGACTTGTCATCACCGGCTTCACTTTATTGAGATAACTATTATTCATGATCCTGCGCTCCAGTTGGCGTGTGGTGCGGACGAATACGCGCCCACAAACGCTTGGTCGCACGACTGCTTCTATCCATATACAAATACACCACCGGCGTGGTGAACAGCGTCAGAACCTGACTCAATGCCAGCCCCCCCGCAATCGCCAACCCGAGCGGGCTGCGCAAGTCGGCGTCCCCCCCGCTGCCCAGCGCCAGAGGCAGAGCACCAAAAAACGCCGCCAGCGTAGTCATCATGATCGGACGGAATCGCATCAGACAGGCCTGAACGATCGCCTGCTGCGGCGTGAGCCCCAGCCTACGCTCGGCGTCCAGCGCGAAGTCGATCATCATAATCGCGTTCTTCTTCACGATACCTATCAACAGCAGGATACCGATGAGGGCTATCACCGTAAGCTGCGTATTGGTTATCAGCATCAGCAACAGCGCACCGAGCCCCGCAGAAGGCAGCGTAGAAAGGATAGTCAGCGGGTGGATATAGCTCTCATACAGCATGCCGAGCACAATATACACCGCGGCCAGCGCAGCCAGAATCAGCCACGGCATCTGCTGTGCCAGCGCCTGGAATGCCTGCGCCGTGCCCGCATAACCCGCCTGAATGGTATCCGGCAGAGCAATTTGCGCCATCGCCGTCTTGATGGCGGCCTGCGCCTGCTCAATGGACACGCCGTCGGCCAGGTTAAACGCCAGCGTAGTGGTTGCCATCTGCCCCTGATGCGCCACTGACAGAGGCGCATTGGCGCTACTAAAGGTAGCAAACGCAGAGAGTGGGACCTGGTTTCCACCGCTGGTTATCACATACATCTGGTTCAATACGTCAGGATCGCTGGTAAAGTCCGGCGTCAGGTACATCACCACGTGATACTGGTTCAGCGTCTTGTAGATGGTCGCCACCTGACGCTGCGCAAAGGCGTTATTGAGCATTGCGTCAATGGTTTTAACGTTCACACCAAGGCGCGTCGCTTTATCGCGGTCGATGTTTAGCATCACTTCCTGACCGCCTGTCTGGGCATCAGAGTCGACGCCCGTCAGCTCTGGCAGTGCCGTCAGCGCGGCCTTCACTTTCGGCCCCCACTCGCGCAGCAGGTTTAGATCGTCAGCCTGTAGGCTGTACTGATATTCCGCATTCGCGCTACGGCCACCGATACGTAAATCCTGTGCCGCCATCAGGAACAGCTGCGAACCGGGCAACTTGGAGGTTTCCATCATGATGCGGTTGGCAATCTGGTTGGCCGTGGATTTGCGCTGATCAAAATCTTTCAGGCGTATGAAAAAGTTAGCGGTATTACGTGAACCGAAACCGCCGCTGCCCGCCGAGCTCATTACCGCCACGACATCGGGGTCATGCTGGATAATTTTGGCGTAGTTGATCATCTGTGGCTGAATAGACTGGAACGACGTGTTCTGGTCCGCGCGCAGCATCCCAAACACCATGCCGGTATCCTGCTCCGGGAAGAAGCCTTTCTCAACCACGGTATAGAGATAGAAGTTAAGCGCAACCGTAAGCAACAGAACAAACATCGTTAACAGTTGATGACGCATCACCCAATTCAATCCGCGCGAGTAAGCTTGCAACAGCTTATTCAGCCAGCGCTCAATCAACATATAGATACGGGGTTGGCGTTTCTCTACCGGCGGCCTGCGGCGCAGGAAGCGGGCGCAGAGCATTGGCGTCAGCGTCAGCGACACCAGCATCGAGATGACCAGAGAGATAGACAACGTGACGGCAAATTCACGGAACAGCCGCCCAACGATACTGCCCATTAGCAAAATCGGAATAAATACCGCGATCAACGACAGCGTCATTGAAAGCACGGTAAAACCGACCTCGCCCGCACCGCGAATCGCCGCTCTGACGGGACTCAAGCCCTCTTCAATATGCCGGGTAATGTTCTCAAGCACCACGATGGCATCATCGACCACGAATCCCGTTGCGATAATCAACGCCATCAGCGACAGGTTATCGAGGCTGTAACCCAGCAGGTACATGATGGAGCAGGTGCTGATCAGTGAAACCGGCAATGCCAGCGCGGGGATCAACACAGCACGAATATTACGCAGGAACACAAATACCACGGCAATTACCAACAGTGTGGCTTCAAGCAGCGTTTTCTCTGTGTCGCGCAGTGACTCAGAGACGGTGGGAGAACGGTCTAGTCCGAGGTTAAGTTTTACGTCTCCCGGCAGTTCGTGCTCCATCTCTGGCAATGCGGCCTTGATGGCGTCGATGGTATCAAGCATGTTGGCACCGGCCTGACGGGTAACCGCAATCATCACCGACGGCATGCCGTTGAAGTAGCCGACGTTGTACTTGTCTTCCACAGAATCATACACGTTGGCGATATCGCTCAGACGAATGGCGGTGCCGTTCTTATAGGTCACAATCAGGCGACGGTACTGGGCTGCGGTGCTCTGCTGACCGTTCCCTTCCACCATCCACGACTGACCGTTGCCCTGCAATACGCCCTTCGGCAGGTTGGTGGTGCTGTCGGCTATCGCGGTACGGATAGTATCGAGCGAGATCCCATAAGAACTGATCGCCTGCGGACGCAGGTCGATGCGCACACCGGGCAAAGCACTCCCGGTCAGTGAAACCTGCCCTACGCCGTTAATCTGGGCAATCTTTTGCTGCAATTGACTCGACGCAATGTCGTACAGCTCGCCGTTGCTGCGCGTGGCTGAGGTCAACGCCAGCATGATAATCGGCGCATCGGCCGGGTTTGCCTTACGGTAGGTCGGCAATGAAGGCATGCTGCTGGGAAGCAGAGATCGCGAGGCATTGATAGCCGCCTGCACGTCACGCGCCGCGCCGTTGATGTCGCGATCCAGGTCAAACTGTAGCACTATCCGCGTCGAACCCTGCGAGCTTGACGAGGTCATTTCAGTGACGCCCGCGATGGTCCCCAACGCCCTCTCGAGCGGTGTAGCAACCGTGGCAGCCATGGTTTCCGGGCTGGCACCCGGCAGGCTGGCCGAGACCATCACCGTCGGGAAATCCACCTGCGGCAAAGGCGCCACAGGCAGCAGGTTATAGCCCAGCAACCCCAGCAGCACGATGGCCAGGGTTACCAGCAGCGTAGCCACCGGTCGGAAAATAAAGAAGCGGGAAATATTCATTCCTGTTCCTGTACTTTACGGCGGGCAGGACGCCAGCGCGTAGCCAGTCGGTCAAACATCAGATAAATAACCGGCGTAGAGAACAGCGTCAGTACCTGGCTGAAGATAAGCCCACCGACGATAACCAGACCCAGCGGCTGACGCAGCTCGGCCCCGCTGCCGCTCGCGAGCATCAGCGGCAGCGCGCCAATCAGCGCCGCCATGGTAGTCATCAGAATCGGGCGGAAACGCAGCAGGCAGGCCTGATGAATCGCATCGCGTGGCGACAGATGCTGCTTATGTTCCGCCTCCAGCGCAAAGTCGATCATCATAATGGCGTTCTTTTTCACGATACCGATCAGCAATATCACGCCGATGAGCGCTATCAGGCTGAACTCGGTGTTGGCAAACAGCAGTGAAAGCAGCGCTCCCACCGCCGCCGACGGCAGCGTGGACAGGATGGTGACCGGGTGAATAAAGCTTTCATACAGGATACCCAGCACCACATACATCGTCAGCAGCGCGGCCAAAATCAGCCACAGCGTGTTGCCGGTAGCGCTTTCAAACGAGGCGGCAGCTCCCTGATAACTCAGGCTGATACTCTCGGGCAGACCAATCTCTTCACTGGTCTTCTTGATAGCTTCCTGCGCCTGTTCAATCGAGTAACCGTCGTTGAGGTTAAACGAAACCGTCACCGCCGGCATCTGGTTCAAACGCGCCTGTAACAGTGCGCCGGTGCGCATATGAATGCTGGCAATCGAGGTCAGCTTCACCATCGGGGTTGGCGTACTTGACGAAGAGGTGGTGGTCGAACTGGTGCTGCTGGTGCTCGAACTGCTGTCAGAGCTTGAACTGCTCGAACTTGAGCTGCTGCTGGAGTTTGACGAGCTAGAACTCGAGCTGCTGGAACTGTTGCTGCCTGCCAGATAAATATCGTTAAACGAATCCGGTGACTGCTGATACTTCGGCGCGACTTCCAGCACGACGCGATACTGGTTCGCCTGGGTAAAGATAGTCGACACCAGACGCTGACCAAACGCGTTGTACAGCGCGGTATCGACGTCCGACGCGGTAATGCCGTAGCGGGAAGCCGCATCGCGGTCGAGATCAACATAGGCGACCTGCCCCTGCTGCTGCAGGTTACTGACCACGCTGTTAAATTCCGGCTGTTGGCTGAGTTTATCGAGCAGTTTAGGCGTCCAGCTCACCAGATTAGTGCTGTCGGTATCCGAGAGCATGAACTGATACTGGCTCGGCGTAACCTGGTCGTCGACGGTCAGGTCCTGCGAGGCCTGCAAATAAAGCTGGATGCCCGCAACCGAGGCCGTTTCCTGCTTCAGGCGCGCAATCACTGCCGGGGCACGATCGTCGCGATCGGCAATCGGTTTGAGGTTAATCTGCAAGCGACCGCTGTTCAGGCTGGTGTTATTACCGTCAACGCCGATGGTCGATGCCACGCTCTCGACGTCTTTATCCTTGAGAATAATTTCAGCCAGTGCCTGCTGCCTGCGGCCCATTTCGCTGAACGAAACGTCCTGCGAGGCCATCGTTATCCCCTGAATCAGGCCGGTATCCTGCGACGGGAAGAATCCTTTCGGCACGATAAGGTACAGCAGACCGGTTAAAACCAGCGTCGCCAGCGCGACCAACAGCGTTAAACGCTGATGATTAAGCACCACGGTCAGCATGCGGTCGTAACCGGCAATCAGTTTGTCAAATACCTGCCCGCCCTTACGGTAAAACTTGCTCTGTTTCTCTTCCGGAATATGACGAAGAAGGTAGGCACACAGCATTGGCGTCAGCGTCAGCGAGACCAGCATCGACACGATAATCGACACCGCCAGCGTAATCGCAAACTCGCGGAACAGACGACCGACCACGTCGCCCATAAACAGCAGTGGGATCAGTACGGCAATCAGTGAGAAAGTCAGTGAGATGATGGTAAAACCAATCTGCTGCGAGCCTTTCAGCGCCGCCTGCATCGGCGTTTCGCCCTCTTCGAGTCGTCGAGAGATATTCTCGACCACCACGATGGCGTCATCAATAACGAAGCCGGTCGCGATGGTCAAGGCCATCAGCGACAGGTTATTGAGGCTGAATCCGCACAGGTACATCACGCCGAAGGTGCCAACCAGCGAGAGGGGGACGGCGACGCTCGGGATAAGCGTCGCGGCAACGTTGCGCAAGAACAGGAAGGTCACCATCACAACCAGCGCTATCGACAGCAACAGTTCGAACTGCACGTCACTGATTGAGGCACGAATGGTCTGCGTGCGGTCAGAAATAATGCTGACTTTGACAGAGTCCGGCAGTGCCGCCTGCAGTTTAGGCAGCTGTGCCTTGATGTCATCGACCACCGAAATAACGTTGGCACCCGGTTGACGCTGCACGTTGATGATGATTGCCGGTTTGTTGTTGGCCCACGCGGAGAGATACTGGTTCTCCGGCGCTTCACTCAGCGTCGCGATATCGCGCAGACGCAGGGCGGCGCCGTTGCTGGTGTTATAGGACACAATCAGGTTGCCGTACTCGTCGGCGGTGCGCAGCTGGTCGTTAGCATCGATAGTAATCGAGTGATGCGGGCCGTCGAAGCCTCCTTTCGAACCATTGACGTTGCTGTTGCTGATAAGGGTGTTGATATCCTCCAGCGTCAAATTATGTGCCGCCAGCGCCTGTGGATTCACCTGAACGCGCACCGCAGGCTGGTGTCCACCGGCCAACGTGACCAAACCCACGCCTGAAATCTGCGACAGTTTGAGCGCCATACGGGTATTGACCAGATCCTGCACCTTGGTCAGCGGCAGAGAATCTGAGGTGACCGCCAGCGTTATAACGGCGCTGTCGGCCGGGTTGACCTTTTTATAGGTCGGCGGATTCGGCAAGTCACTCGGCAACAGGCTGTTTGCGGCGTTGATGGCCGCCTGAACCTCTTGTTCGGCCACGTCCAGAGACAGGTCCAGCGAGAACTTCAGGGTGATAATCGAAGAGCCGGTCGAACTGGTAGAGTACATCTGGCTCAGGCCAGCCATCTGCCCGAGCTGACGCTCAAGCGGTGCGGTAACCCCCGAGGCCATGACGTCAGGGCTTGCGCCCGGATACAGCGTCGTAACCTGAATCGTGGGATAGTCAACCTGCGGCAGCGCCGAAGTCGAAAGCATGTTGTAGGCGAAAATCCCTGACAACAGCACGGCCACCATCAATAGAATGGTGGCGACCGGCCTTAGGATAAAGAGGCGTGATGGATTCATTTCGGCCCGCTGTCTTTGCCGGTAGTCGCTTTGTCTACGCCGGTTTTATCGGTTTTCTTGGTCCCGGCTGCGGCGGCCGCGATGCTGTCAGCGGAGACCACCTGAACCTTGGTGCCGTCATTAAGGCGGTCAATACCGGTGGTCACCACCTGCTGCCCCGGCGTGACACCCGAGAGCACGGCGATTTGGTCATCGCCATAGTTAGGACCGGCTTTTACCGCCTGCCGCACGACCGTGCCGTCCTGCTTGACCACATAAACGAAGTCGCCGTCGGAGCTTAACTGCAGCGCGGCAGAAGGAATTACCGTGGCGTTTTCCAGCGTACCAATTTGCAGACGCGCATTCACGAACTGGTTCGGATAAAGCGCGTCATCCTTATTGTCGAATATCGCCTTAAGCTCCA
Organism: Rouxiella badensis; assembly: GCF_002093665.1. Classification (GTDB taxonomy): domain Bacteria; phylum Pseudomonadota; class Gammaproteobacteria; order Enterobacterales; family Enterobacteriaceae; genus Rouxiella; species Rouxiella badensis. The sequence goes on from NZ_MRWE01000017.1 coordinate 75,406, forward strand.
CGCTGCCGGTGGTGGTGTCGATCTGGTTGCTCATAAACTGCAACTTTCCCTGTGCGAGCACCTTGCTGCCGTCCTGATCGAAAGCCGTAGTCGGCAAGTTTTGACCGTTGTGCAGCGCTTTCATGATGGTTTGCAGGTTGCTCTGCGGCACACTGAAGGTCACGGCAATCGGCTGAGTCTGAGTGATGGTAACAATCCCGGTGGTCGAACTGCTGCTGACGATATTGCCCGGGTCAACCAGACGCAGGCCTACGCGACCGCTGACAGGGGCGGTAATGCGCGCATAGACAAGGTTAAGTTTTGCCGCATTGATCTGCGCCAAATCGGCTTTGACTGCACCGTTATACTGCCCGGCAGTCGCTTCCTGAGTTTCGAGGTCCTGACGCGCCAGTGAGTCTTGCGCGTAAAGTTTACGGTAGCGAGCCAGCGTCAGTTCGGCACTTTTAGCCAGCGCCTGATTCTGCGCCAGGTCGCCCTGATACTGTTCGAGCGTCGCCTGGTAGCTGCGCGGGTCAATCTGCGCCAGCAGCTGGCCTTCTTCGACTTTTTGCCCTTCGGTAAAGTAGACTTTCATCAGCTGACCACTCACCTGGCTGGTGACGGTAACCGACGCGTTCGGGACAACGGTGCCCAGCGCGCGCAAATACACCGGCACATTAGCCTGTGATGCGACACCCGCCTGCACCGGCGTTGCGCCTCCTCCCATCCCCGGCATTCCGCCTCTCATTCCGCCGCGCATACCGCCACGGTGATGTGCATTGCCCTCAGGCGCTCCGCCTTTTGACGCACTTTTATGAAAAATGAAGAACCAGGCTACGAACGCCAGTACGATTACAGCGAGAATAAACCACAAAGTTTTGCGGCTTTTAGAGCGAGATGTGGCAGTTGGCAGCATAAATTTCTTAGTTCGCACGAGTGATGGGAAGAAAACAGCTGAAAAAGGTCGTTCAACCAGAAAGGTCCATTATCCAGAATTTACAGGGAGACTGTTTTTAGGGCAACGTAAAGATTGCGCAAGTAAACATCTCCGGATGATTCGTGGAGACAGATACTTTACACAACAATGTAAATGATAACGTTTTGTGATTAAAGGGATAAAAACTATGGGGATAATTGATGAGGCTCTCACGTTAGGAGAGCCTTAAAAAGTTATTTTCCGCCGTCGACGCTCAGAATCTGCCCGGTGACCCAGTTTGCCCAGTCTGAGGCAAAATAGAGCACCGCATGAGCGATATCTTCCGCCACGCCGAGGCGTTTGAGGGCAATATTGTCGATGAGACGTTTCTGACCTTCGCTGCCCATCGCTTCCCACTGTTTTTCCGTTGACGGATTACTGCGGATAAAACCGGGTGCGACATTATTGACGGTAATATTCCACGGCCCCAGCTCATGCGCCAGCTGACGCGTCAGGCCAATCTGTCCCGCCTTGGCGCTGGCGTAGGCCTGAATGCCGGTCAGGCTGATGTCCAGCCCTGCCCGGCTCGAGATATTAATAATGCGGCCGAACTTGTGCGCTTTCATGCCCACGACCGCCGCCTGAGACATCAAAAATGCCCCGTTAAGATTAACCGCGACAATCGCCTGCCACTGGGCAAAAGTCACCTCTTCAAGCGGCTGACCCTGCTGTCCCACCACACCGCCCGCATTATTGACCAATGTATCGACGCTCAGATGGCGCGCCTCAAGGGAGCTAAACAGCACGCTAATTGCCTCGGGCGAGCTAATGTCGACCTCATACGCCAGCGCCGTTTCACCACACAGCGCCGCCGTCTCCTCGACAAGATGTTTTTGAATATCACAGGCAATCACCCGCGCGCCACGCTGGGCAAACGCCAGACAAATCGCACGCCCAAACCCTTGCGCCGCGCCGGTCACCAGCACCGTGCGGTGCGAATAATCAAAGGGATTTTGCATTAAGGCGTTCCCGTCTCATGAAGTTCAAGCCGCGCCAGCGTTTCAAAGGTCTGCGGCAGTTCACCGCGTTCAACCCGATGAATAAGCTGCACCAGTCGCGTGGTCAGCGGCATTGGCAGGTTAAAGCCGATGCCGATATCGATAGCCGGAGCAATCTGCGCGTCGATTTCGGTCTGGCGTTTACGCACCGCCAAATCACGCCAGATGCCGGAATGCGACTTTGCCGAGCGGCGATTGTGCGCCACCATGTCGTCAAAGGATTGTTGGGTGTGCTCGGGCGTAGCATTCGGCAGAAACGCCGAAGGATCAAAGCCGTCGAAGCCCTCCAGGAGGATGTTCTGCGCATGCGCTACTGCACCGATTTCTCGCGCAAGCTGGGTCAATACTGGGCGAAAGCGCGGCATCGCCAGCACGTCGGCAATACTGTCGTCGGTGAGCGCAGTGGCGAACAGCAGCGCGCCGTAAATCATTTTTGCCCACAGGAATCCCCAGATATTGGGCGTCAGAACAGCGGCAGGGTCGAAATGTTGAAGGAGGCGGTAAAGCGCCTCGGTGCGCGGCCGGGTGATTCCGTCCAGTTCGCCGATGACCACCGCACCGCGTCCACCGTGGTGGATGACGCCCGGTTCGAGGAAGTCTGCCCCAAAATTAAGAAATGCGCCAACGGTGCGCTCGGCACCTATCACGTCGGCAATGACCCGCTCGTTGAGGCCGTTTTGCATCGAGACGACGTAGCCTTCAGGAGCAAGGAGGGGCGCTATCTGATGAATGGCGGCGGCGGTGTGGTGTGACTTGACCGCCAGCAGCACACCGCAATGTAAACCTTCAAGCTGCTCGGGTAAAAACGCCTGCGCATGCACCGTTTTATCGCCCATCGGGCCGGTAATTCGCAGACCGTGCAGATTGATAGCGGCGACATGTTCGGCGACATTATCGACAAAAATCACCGGCTGTCCGGCCTCGATAAAGGAGGCGCCTATTGCACCACCAATGGCGCCCGCGCCCCAAATGACCAGCGGTGCCAAGGCCTGAGGCTGTTCAGGGTAACTCTCTTCTTCAAGCTGAGTGGCTACTGACATGCGTTCCTCCTCCGAGAGGTAAACCTTGACGCGTCTCGCGCCGTGGATTCATGAAAGGCAGCCTACAGCGCGTCAATAACCTCGCGGATTTCAGCCAGTGCGGTTTGCCAGATTGCCAGCATCTCGTCATCGGCCCGCTGGTAGTAACCGCCGTAGTTGCCGTCTCCGAGGTAAGCCCTGGCGCGCGTCGGGTCCATTTTCCGCAGAGCGACCAAATCGACCATCGGCTTTTGCTGGTCCGGCTGCGTTACGCCGGCTAAACGCGTCCACGGGAAGTTTTCCATCCACGAAGCGTGTGAAGCGACGGGGTCGATGGACATCACTTTTTCCCAGGTTTTTGGCGCATTCCACCAGTTGTGCAGCTGCACCGTCACGCCCGGATTATTGACCATCCATTCACTGAAAATGTTCTGCGCAGGCGAGTTACCGCCGTGACCGTTGACGAACAAAATTCGACGAAATCCCTGACGCTTCAGGTTGTTAAGAATGTCGTTAAGCAGACAGACATAGGTTTGCATACTCAGACTGATGGTGCCGGGATAGTCGCTAAACGCGGGCGTCATCCCGAAGGGCATTACGGGGAAGACAGGAATACCATAAGGCTCTGCGGCCTCTGATGCTACCCTTTCTGCCAAAATCGAGTCCACCGACAGGCTGAGCAAAGCATGTTGCTCGGTGCTGCCGAGCGGCACAATCACTCGATCGTCGGTGGTTAAATAGCTTTCTAACTGCTGCCAGTTCATTTCACTGATTTTCATTGCGGTCCCCGGTGTTGGACGCGTGTAAAATTTCCTGCTGCAGCAGCGGAACGACGACCCGCTGAATCTCTCCTGCATCAGGAACATGCCTGTACTCAAAAGAAATCTGCCCTTCACTCAACTGAGCGGTGAGATCCTGAGCGCCAGTGGCGTACACCAGTGCATCGGTCTCTTTTAATAATTCGCCAAGCTGAGGGTCATCGCGGTGGACCACGGTGACCTGGGTAACGTGTGGTGCAAAACGCGCTACGCCGTGAGTCATCAGCGACGTAAACTCTGGAAAAATCGATACCACCAGCGTGCGGGTCAGCGGCTCAAGCGAGGCCAGCGAACGTCGCGTGGTTTCTGATGGTATAAAACTAATATTCATCAATGCCTGACCCGGAAACAGCTGGCTGACCTCACGCCGACGGTGGGCAAAGGTTAACAGCAGATCGGCACTAGAAACGTGCTGACGCAGCAGTTCGTCATTTCTCAGGTCGGTCAGGGTTGTGGCTTCTACTACTGCAATCTCACCCAGCGTTTCCGCAATGCAATGCGCGTAATCCCTTGCCGAATCGATGAAATTACCAATCAAAAATACGGTTTTCTTCTTCAGCTGCCGCTGCCTTTCGCTGAAGCGATTGCTGACCAGGGCGCCTAAATCGGTAGCGCTGAAACCGAGCAGGATGCCGCAGTTAATCAACGCGTCGAGATGTTGATGCAGCTCGTCGAGATTCAGCCCCGAAGACCCCACCAGCATCGACGCATCGGCGATAAACGTGCCCGCACCGGGCTTGCTGTAGACCAGCTCCGCCGCCTTGAGCTCGCGGTAGACCTGCGCCACAGTCATGGGTGCGACGCCGAGTATGTCGGCCATTTCCCTCACCGAAGGAAGCTGCTCCCCAGGCTTTAACGCGCCGAAGGTGATCGCATATTCAATCATGCCGCGCAGCTGTGCGCCCAGCGGGATTGAAGAGTCACGGTCGAGGTGGAATTCCATACTCTGCCTTGATGAGTGTACTGGTCTGCTAATACAATAATGCTGTTTTTTACGGCAATGCAAGATGTTATAAAAAATAAATAGCGATAAAATCGCCAACTTTAATAACAAAAGCTCATTTGTTGCATTTTTTTTGCGCTGATTATTGACAATCTGTGACCAATGCTTCAATTATCGTATTAGTTAACTAGAACACAATCATCACCGCCATTTTTGCAGGCTCCGCCCCTGGTGTTTTTCAGGGCGGCATAGTCGTTCCTGACAAACATTTTATTCTGACTAACAGAGAGGCAAGGTAATGAAAGTTATGCCTAAATTGACTTTAATTGCACTACTGGCCGCGGGCGCGCTCAACGCGATTTCCGCCCAGGCCGCAGAGGTAGTACAGCGCGGCGGTACACTGACCTACGGTCGCTTTGGCGACAGTATTTTCCTCGAACCCGTACTTAACGAAAGCAATAACGATATCTGGATCTTATCCAATCTCTACGACACGCTGCTGTTACCGACCAACGACGGCAAAGGCTTCAAGCCAGGCCTGGCAACGGCGTGGAAACTGTCTGAAGACGGTAAAAGCGTCACCTTGACCCTGCGCCCCAACACCAAATTCTCTGATGGCTCACCGATTACCGCTGAAGACGTTAAGTGGTCGCTTGAGCGTGCCTCCAAGCCGGGCAACGGCGTGTGGCAATTTCTGGTCAGCGCAATCGATAACGTTACGATAAGCGATCCGCATACTGTGGTTATCCATCTGTCGCATACCGATCCGGCGATCCTGACTGCGCTGACGGTGTTCAATACCGCTATCATGCCGGAGAAGCAGTTTGAGGCGGAACCGGGCGCGACCGACCACGACAAAGCGGCGGCATTCGCCGAACATCCGATTGGATCCGGCCCGTTTGTCTTAAAGTCGTGGCAGCATAATTCCACCATGACGCTGGTCCGCAACCCGTACTACTGGGCCAAGGGCGCGGACGGCAAGGCGCTGCCTTACCTCGACAGCATCAAGTTTGAAATCATCCCTGACGACGCCACCCGTATTCTGAAGCTACAGTCCGGCGAGCTGGACGGCGCAGAATTTATTCCTTATTCACGCGTTAAAGAGCTACAGGGCAACCCGGCGATAAATATGGCGCTGTTCCCCTCTACCCGCGTAGAAGTAGCGAGTGTGAATGCCCGTCCTGAAATCGACGGCAAGCCAAACCCGCTGGCGAACCCGAAGGTGCGTGAGGCGTTGAACTATGCCACCGACAAAGACGGTATTATCCAGCTGGTGACCTTCGGTCTCGGCAAGCCGATGACCTCGTTTATGTCGACCTCTACCCCGCTCAACTCAGGCACCAAACCTCTGTGGCCGGTCGACGTCGAGAAGGCGCAGGCATTGATGAAAGAGGCCGGTTATCCTGCTGGTTTCAGCACCAGCATGAATATTCTGGCGGGTAACGAAGACAGCCTGAGCATCGCCACCGGCCTGCAACAGATGTGGGCGCAGATTGGCGTCAAATTGACCATCAACCAGATGGACAACGCCACGCTGAACGCCAACTTCCGCAAGGGTAACTTCAGCACGCGTATTGGGCCGTGGACCGACGATATCGCCGATCCGAACGAGATTACGTCCTACTACGCCTACTCGAAGAACATTCAGGCGCTGCACTCCGGCTGGAAGAGCGACGAGCTAGACAAACTGTTCGAAGCCTCGCAGCAGGAAATCAATCCGGCCAAGCGCGCCGAAGAGTACAAGCAGATTCAGGATATCTACAACACCAGCGGTCCAACCATTCCGCTGTATGAGAGCTCCTACCCTGTCGCGCTCAAGAAAGACGTGCAGGGCTTCGTGCAGATCCCGCTGGGTAATAACATCTTCACCGAGACCTGGCTGAAGAAGTAACGGGTCTTTTTACACCGAGTAAAAACCTGATCCCTGGCGCTGTCATCCTTTGAATTACAGCGCCAGTGATGACGGGTTTGGGAGTGAGCCTTGACTGAGCTTTCGTATATCCTTAAACGCATCCTGCTGATTATTCCGACGCTGCTGGTGATTTTAGTGGTCACCTTCACTATCGTGCGCCTGCTGCCCGGCGATCCGGCCAGTGCGATGATAGGCGATCGTGCTACCGACGCCGACGTCACCCGCATCAACAAAGAGCTTGGACTCGACCAGCCTCTGCCGGTGCAGTTTGTCTATTTTGTGCGCCAAATTGCCAGCGGACATCTGGGTAACTCCTATGCGATGCATGCGCCGGTGACCTCGGTCATCGCCGAACGCTTACCGGTGACACTGCTGTTGACCGGTATGGCCGCCCTGTTCTCGGTAGTGATGGCTATCCCATTGGCCTTTGTCTCGGCGCTTAAGCGCAATACCGCCACCGATATCACCATACGCGGTGCGTCACAGGTCACGCTGTCGATGCCCTCTTTTTATATCGGGCTGGTGCTGCTGACCGTATTCGCCGCTCAATTACACTGGTTCCCGGTCGGCGGCTACGGCGACACCTGGGGACAAAGGGTTTATCACCTGTTTCTGCCCGCAATGACGCTGGCGGTCAGTATTACCTCGGTGCTGATAGGCAGCCTGAGAAACTCCATTATTGCGGTGCTCGACGCCGAATACATTACCTTCGCCCGCGCGAAAGGGTTAAGCACGCGCGTGGTGCTGATGCGCCACGTTCTGCGTAATTCTCTGATTCCGATGCTGAGCCTGTTTGCGCTCAATATTGGCACCACTATCGGCAGCGCGGTGATAACCGAAACCGTGTTTGCGGTGCCGGGCATCGCACGGCTGATGGTTGACAGCATCTTCAGCCGCGACTACCCGATGATTCAGGGATTGGTCATCGTACTGTCCGTACTGGTCTCGCTGATTTTCCTGCTCACCGACATCGTGCAGGTGATGATTGACCCGAGGAGAGCACGATGAGTGAGCTCATTGCCCAACGTTCCATCACCCGAAAATGGCGCAAACATCTGCCGTGGTCATCGGTTCTCGGCTGCGTCATTCTGGCGCTCAGCCTGCTGATGGCGTTTTTCCCACATCTGGTGGCCACGGCAAGTCCGCTGAAGTTTGACTATCGCGCCATCCTCAAAGGGCCAAGCCTGCAACATTTTTTTGGCACCGATAACTTTGGTCGCGACATCTTCTCGCGCGTGGTTTACGCCTATCAGATAGACCTGCAAATTGCCTTTTTCACCACGCTGTTCCCGATGGTGTTCGGCACTCTGGTTGGCCTGCTGGTGGGCTATTTCGGCGGCGTTGCCGAAATGTTATTCCAGAGGATTGTTGATGCGGTAGTCACCTTCCCGCTGCTGGTGCTGGTGATTGCCATCGTCGCTATCCTTGGCCCAGGCCTGAACAGCATGTATATCGCCGTCGGCATCATTTACTGGGTGTTTTACGCCAAGCTTATCGCCGGCGAAGTCAGCATTCAGAAACGGCTGGAGTACGTTGCGGCGGGCAAGGTCATGGGTTACAGCACGCCGAGGATTATCTTCCGCCACGTGCTGCCGAACGTCATTACCACCACGCTGGTGTATTGGATGACGGACATGGCGCTGGCCATTCTGCTCGGCTCGAGCCTCGGTTATCTCGGCCTCGGTGCGCAACCGCCAACGGCAGAATGGGGTGTGCTTATCGCCTCCGGCAAAAACTTTATGGATACCGCATGGTGGATAACTATCTTCCCCGGGATAGCCATCGTATTAACCGGATTGGGATTCAGCCTTTTTGGCGACCTGTTGTCAGACTGGCTGCGTCCTGGAAGCCGCTAAGCCTTGGATCGACAACTGATGACAAGCCGTTAGCAAAAATGAGAGCAAACTATGCCGAGCCAAACGCGCGAACAACACAGTGACACAACAAATTTGCTCGAGGTGAGCCAGCTCAACACCCAAATTCATACCTCTCGCGGCAGCCTGCGGGCAATTCAGGACGTCAGCTTTAGCCTCAAGCCGGGAGAAATACTCGGGTTAGTGGGTGAATCTGGCTCGGGAAAAAGCGTTACGCTGCGCTCGCTGCTGCGTCTGATGCCGTCGAGCGCCGAGATTTCTGGCTCCGTTAAATGGCAGGGCCGCGAGATCTCGACCATGAAACCGGCCGAACTGCGCAGTATTCGCGGTGGTGAAATTGCGATGATTTTTCAGGAGCCGATGATTGCGCTAAATCCGGTACTCACCGTGTGGCGGCAGGTAGAAGAAAGCCTGCGCGCGCATACCGATTTAAACCGCAAACAGCGACGCCAGCGCGCCATTGAGCTACTGAATCAGGTCGGGATCCCGGCCCCTGAACTGCGCCTCGACGACTATCCGCACCAGTTTTCAGGCGGGATGCGCCAGCGCGTGATGATAGCCATTGCGCTGGCGGGTAATCCGCGCCTTCTGCTGGCCGATGAGCCAACCACCGCGCTGGACGTGACGATTCAGGAACAAATCCTCAAGCTGCTGTTCAGCCTGCGCGAGCGGCTCGGTATGGGCATCATTTTCGTTACCCACGACCTCGGCGTAGTGGCCCAGCTGTGCGACCGTGTGGCGGTGATGTACGCCGGACGTATCGTCGAGACCGCGCCGGTGGCAGAGATTTTCAGTCAACCTCGCCATCCTTATACCCAGGGGCTGATAGCCTCCGTGCCGCAAAACGGCGGCGAGCGTAAACCGCTACAGTCGATTGAAGGCACCCCGCCGTCGTTGCTGAATCTGCCGCAAGGCTGTAGTTTTAGCCCGCGCTGTCGCTATAAAACCGACGTCTGTCTCCAGCAGGTTCCCCCGCTTGAGTCACTGAATTCAACGCATCAGGTGGCCTGTTATCATCACGCCAGCCTGAGCCCGTCTGCCTCATTAAAGCCGCTGCCGGAGGGCATATAAGATGAGCGAAATCACGGTAAACGGCACGGTGCCGATCGTTAGCGTTGAGGAAGCGATTGTTCACTTCCCGGTCGGCCAGTCGATTCTGGACAAAATTCAGGGGAAACCTCGCAGGTTTGTGCAGGCGCTAAACGGCGTACGGCTGGATCTGATGCCGGGGGAAACCCTCGGCGTGGTGGGCGAATCGGGATGCGGTAAATCGACGCTCGCCCGCGCAATGGTTGGCCTACTGCAAACCAATGAAGGCAAAATCTACTTCAACGGCAAAGATATTGCCGCCCTGCGCGGTAAAGCGCGGCGTAGTTTTAACCGCCAGGTGCAGATGATTTTTCAGGACCCGTACAGCTCGCTGAACCCGCGCATGACCGTTGGGCAGGTGCTGACCGAGGCGCTGTCGGTGCATAAGATGTGCGCCAAAAAAGACATTCCGGCACGCATCCGCGAGCTGATGGAGCTGGTGCGCTTGCCCGCCGACGCTATCGACAAACTCCCGCATGAGTTTTCCGGCGGTCAGCGTCAGCGCATTGGCATCAGCCGGGCGTTGGCGGTCGAGCCGAAGGTGTTGATTGCCGATGAGCTGGTTTCGGCGCTGGACGTCTCGGTGCAGGCACAGGTAGTGAATTTGCTGCTCGATCTTCAGCAGAAACTCAGCCTGACCGTGCTCTTTGTTGCCCATGATTTAAGGCTGGTGCGGCATATTTCGCATCGCGTGGCGGTGATGTATCTCGGCGAAGTGGTTGAAGTGGGGGATACCGAAACCCTGTTCAAGACGCCGCTGCATCCGTATACCCAAGCCTTGCTGCGCGCCGCGCCAAGCATGGATCCGACTGACCGCGGTAAAAATGTCAGCCTGACCGGCGAACTGCCAAGCCCGCTCTCGCCGCCTTCAGGCTGCCGATTCCACACCCGTTGCCCTTACGTGACCGACCGCTGTCGCACGGAAAGGCCTGTTCTGGCGTTAAAATCGGGCGGTCAGCGCGTCGCCTGTCATTTAGTGCCTTTTGAATCATAGAGAAACGAGAAAACCATGAACGAAAAAAATCCCCCACTTTCTCTGGCGCTGCACGGTGGCTGTGGCGTGATGGCCGAAGAGGACATGACCCCGCAGGAGTGGGAAGAGGCGCGTGACCATCTTAAACAGGCACTACGCGCTGGCTGGAAAATTCTGCAACGCGGCGGCAGTGCGCTGGATGCGGTGCAGGCCACGGTGCTGGTGATGGAAGATTCGGTTTATTTCAACGCAGGCTACGGTGCGGCATTGAACGCCGACGCAGAACACGAGCTGGATGCGGCCATCATGGACGGCGCAACGCTAGCGGCCGGTGCCGTCTGCGGGGCAAGGCATATCCGTAATCCGGTGCTGGCGGCACGCAGCCTGCTCGACGCCGGAGAAAGCGTATTGCTGAGCGGTGCGGGTGCCGACGCCTACGCTGAGCAGAAGGGCCTGGCCTGCGTCGATAGTGACTATTTCACCACCCCGCGTCGGGTTGAAGCCCTTGCAGCCATGCGCCGCCATCAGATAGCGGGGACTTACAAGGCGGCGAGAGAATCAGAGAAACACGGCACCGTGGGGGCGGTCGCGCTGGACGTGAACGGGCATCTGGCCGCCGCCACCTCGACGGGAGGTTACACCAACAAACCGGTGGGTCGCATCGGCGACAGCCCGCTGATTGGCTCCGGCACCTATGCGCGCGACAGCGTCTGCGCGATTTCTGGCACCGGTCAGGGGGAATATTTTATCCGTAACGTGATGGCCTACGACATCGCCGCACGCATGATTTACGCCGGTGAAAGTCTGCAAAGTGCCTCGGCGCATCTGGTGATGGGCGAGTTTCGGGATCTCGGGGTGGGCGCCGGGGTGATTGCCATCGACGCCAACGGCAAAGTCAGCGCACCTTACAACACGCTGGGCATGTTCCGCGCCTGGGTCACCGAGGAAGGTCGCGCCGTGGTCGCCAGTCATCATCAGCTTTATGAATTCACGCTGTGATTAAATTGAACAATAATTAACGTTGACCTCAGCTTTGCCATTGATATCTTAAGGTGTTGAATTTTTTCCTTCACCGAGGCAAAAAGAGAGCCAATATGCCCATTACTCCCCACTCCAAACCGGTCATCGGCGTTACGCTGGATAGCGAAGAGGCCGGAGGATATGCCGATTATCCGTGGTATGCGCTGCGTCAAAACTACATGACTAGCCTGGCGGAGCTCGGTGCTGTACCGCTGGCGTTACCGCATCACGGTGAGCTGGCGGATGAGTTTTTGACCCTGTGTGATGGCATTATTGTTACAGGCGGCGCCTTTGACGTGCCACCTGAGCTGTTTAACGAGCAGCAAAGCAGCTCTCAGGTTCGTCTCAAACCCGCCCGTACTGCGTTTGAAAGTGCCATAGTCAAAGGGGCGATGGTGCGCGACATGCCGTTGCTGGGCATCTGCGGCGGTGAACAGCTGCTTGCCGTTTTGACCGGTGGCACGCTAATCCAGCATATCCCCGATGCTCTGCCCGAGGCGCTTGAACACAGCACTACGGTTGATACCGAGAACGCCGGTGGCAAGAAACGTGCCCGCCATCCGATTGAAATCCTTGAAAACACGCGGCTCAGCAAGTTAGTCAGCGCTCGCAATTACGAGGTCAACAGCTCCCATCATCAGGCGGTAAAAACCCTCGGCGCAGGCTGTCGGGTTAACGCTGTGTCACCGGACGGTGTGATTGAAGGCATTGAATGCGAAGACTATTACTTCTGCATGGGCGTGCAGTGGCACCCTGAGTATTTACAGCATCAGCACGATCGGGAGTTGCTGAAGGCCTTCGTGGAAGCCGCAGACGACTATAAGAATGCACGCCGTTCATCCGGCAAGGCGATGGCGAAAATACTCAATCAGTCACGCGGAGAATAACCGGCCATGCCTGCGGTCGAAAATTTCCCTCAAATCAGGCAGTGGCTCGAAGAAATGGGCATCGACAGCGAAGTGATTGCTCACCGCACGCTGCCCTTTTTCAAAGAAGCCGAGCGCACGCTGCTGGTCACGGCAGAGACTAACGCCGAAGGAAAAGCCCTTCTTTTGCTGCCCGAGGCGGCAAATGCCTGGCGCAGGATGCACCAATGCGCCAAGACCGCTGGCATCGACCTGTATCTGGTCTCGGCCTGGCGCAGCGTTGAATATCAGATGTCATTGATCAAGAAAAAACAGCAGCTCGGCGTCCCGCCCGAAGAATTCTTTAGCTACCTTGCGCCGCCCGGCTGTAGCGAGCACCACACTGGCCGCGCCATTGATATCAACACGCCAGAATGTGATGAAGTCAGCGGGGTGTTTGGCGATACACCGGCCTTTGCCTGGTTACGCGAACACGCCCACCAGTTTGGCTTTGAAATGTCCTTCCCGCCTGATAATCCGTGGGGCTTTATCTATGAGCCTTGGCACTGGTGCTGGCACCCCGTTAACCCTGCCAATAAATCGGGTAAGTAAATACCAGCAGATGACACATATTGAGCGCGAAATGGCACAGCGTGCTGACCCACAGTCGGCCGCTCCACATCCATGCCAGCCCGTAAATCAGCCCCGCCATCGACGCAAACACCACCAACAGCAGTCCGCCGCCAATGTGTGCCAGCCCAAATATCAGGGCAGCGATAAACAGCGCCGGGAGATTTCCCAGCCATCCCGCCAGACGCTGCTGTAAATAGCCGCGAAACAGCACCTCTTCGGCAAACGAGACAAAAAACAGATTCGCCAGCATAAAGCTGCCCAGCCAGCTTGGAAAATGCAGTTCAATCTTCAGCGCACCCAGCAGCATCGCGACCATCAGCAGCACAGGCATGCTGAGGATCAGCAGTAGCCACTGCCAGCATTTGGGATGATAATCAGAGCGGGTAAACAAAAGCGTAGGCAGTGCCGCAAGCAGCACAAACGGCATCAGCGCCTTGTCGAAATTAAAGTACAGGGTGAACGGCGCACTGTGAGTCCCAGCCTGCACGTCATCAAGTATCCTGGGATTATAAAACCCGGGAATCTGGTGTACCAACAGCGCCAGCGCAGCGATAACCAGCAGGATTTCACCTCCGGCAGTCAGGACACGCGAACGCCCCGTCGCATGCATCTTTACGCGCGCAATCAGTAATATGATGCCGAGGGCAACCACGCCACGCAGATCGACAACGCCCTCAAGGCAGGCCCATCCCAGTGCAATGGTCCCTAACAGCAGCGCCAGCCTGCGCTGAAAAGGTAAGGCGGCCAACGAGCCTGCCAGTATGCACCACATCATGTCCTTCTCCCTGAATGTTGCAGCGATTCTGCGGGAGCCAGTATAGGGGAAATTTAATACAGGACCTTGTACTAAACGACAATCGAATCAATAATCTTTGGATTCGTAACTGATTAAAATAATTAAACATTATGGAGCGCAGGATGGAATTGAATATCGGCAGTACGCCGCTCTACCTCAAAATATTAACGCCTGAGGATACCCGCCGGGTTGAGGACTATTTTTCACAAAACCTCGCCCATCTCGCCCGCTGGGAACCCGTCAGGCCCGACGGTTTTTACTCGCGCGCCCAGATACAGCAGCGTTTAGCCAACGGCCAGAGCGAGGCCGCACTGGGCAGTAGCTATCAGTTTGGCATTTTCAGCCGTGAGAATGGCGACATGCTGGGGGCCTGCAATTTTACCGGCATCGCGCGCGGCGCATTTCAGGCCTGTCATTTGGGCTATTCGCTGGCTGAAAACCAACAGGGGCAAGGGATTATGACCCAGGCTCTGAGTCGGAGTATTCAATTCATCTTCCAGGACGTTGGGCTACATCGTGTGATGGCGGCGTACATCCCCGGCAATGAAAAAAGCGCCCGAGTGCTCGAGCGCCTGGGTTTCGAGAAAGAAGGCTACGCAAAATCCTACTTAAAAATTGCCGGTCATTGGCAGGATCACATCCTGACCGCCCTGGTGAATCCCCACGCATAAAATTAGCGTTTTTTAGCCGGTGGCAGCGCCGCAAGAATACGTTGTGCCTGCTCGGCGGTCAGCGAGTAGCCAAAGAATCGACGGTAGAAATCCTGCGTCGCCGACACAATATTGAGATCGGGGAACAGCTCAGGATGCAGCTTCTGCGCCGCCCACTGGATCTGCAAAGCCGCCTCGGTGCCGTATCTGTCCCACGGGAAAACGCCCGCCGGATTCTGCCACACCTTGTGCTGCTGCACTGCGGGCAGCGACTGGAACAGCTGCGCGTAATCAGAATGCGCCAACGTCCCTGCCCCTGCGCCGATGATGATGACGTCCGGTTTCCAGACCAGCACCTGCTCCGGTGACACCTCTTTCATGTTGCCTTTCACTTCACCGGCGGCGTTTGTGCCTCCCGCCAGGCGGATCCAGGTATCAATCAGCGTACCGCTACCGTCGACCTTCAACGGATGCAGCGAAACGATATGCAAAACCTTCGGCCTTTGAGCGGCGGTCAGTTTGCGGGTTTTAGCCTGGATCTCGGCGATGTGCTGGTCCAGATACTGATTGTAAAGCACCGCCCGCTGCTCTGCCTCTGGCGTGCCAAGCACCTCTGCGGTGGTCAGGAGCGAATGCTTCATTGAGGAGAAGTCATCGAACGCCATCTCCAGCGTAGGAAGCTGCGCCTGACGATAACCACTGACGTCGGCATTGCCTTTGGCGGTAAACACCACGTCGGTTTTATCCACCAGCAGCGTTTCGCTGTTAAATGTCACGCCGCGTACGCTCAATGCTTTATTGAGCGACGGCTGGATAAGAAACATCCAAGGATGATCCTGCGGATGATTGACGGTGGCGATTATCTTGTCGCCAGCCCCCAAGGTCATCAGCAGCGAATGATGGGCATACCAGGCGTCGGCGATACGTTCGACGTGGTTGGGCACCTGCACGCGCGTGCCCGCATCGTCCACCACCTGCCGCTCGGCCTGCGCGGCGTGAAACGGGGTCATCATCAGCGTGGCGGCCAGCAACCACGCCCGATTTTTAAATAAGTCTCTGCTCATCACGTTATCCGTTATCAAAAATCAACCTGCATAGAGAGCTGTGCCATGCGCGGATCGCCGAGCGAGGCGCTGGCGTAACCCGAACCGGTATAACCATTCAGACCGCCCGGCACGATGTTGGTCCAGTAGTGACGGTTGGTCAGGTTGGTGACGTCCAGTCGGAAAGTGGTGGCTGTTCCGAACAAATCAGTACGGTAGCTGCCGCCCAAGTCAAAGGTAGCGTAGCTGCCGACCCAGGTGCTGTTGGCATTATCGGTAGCGCGACGGCCAACGTAGTGCGCGGCGGCGTTCACTGACATACCGCGCACATAAGGCAGGTCATAGACCACCAGCAGATCGCTGGTCACGCGCGGCAGGCCGACGACCTGTTTGTCTTCGGTACTGTCGCTGCCGGTGTCGCGCAGACGTGGGTCAAGCCAGGTCACCCCGCCAAAAATATGCAGGTCAGGACGCAGGTCGCCGTCGGCCAACAGCTCGAGGCCTCGGTTACGCTGGGTGCCGTCAACCGCATAATCACCGTCGGTTAGGGTGTAAGCGTAAGGGCGTTCAATCTGGAACAGCGCCGCCGTCAGCAGCGTTTTGCCCAGGGTCAGCTTGCTGCCCACTTCGACCTGCTTGCTGCGATAAGGTGCGAGTATCGACCCGGCATTGTTGCTGCCCGACGGCGCCACGTCGCCTTGCTGGAGGCTGTCGGCATAGGTGGTGTAGAGCGTCAGGTTGTCGACCGGCTTGTACATCAGGCTCGCCGAGCCGCTGAACCCCCTGTTGTCGGACGCGCTGGTGCGGCTGCCGGTTTTGGCATAGTTGCTTGAGGTCAGAAAGCTTTCACTGCCCGCAAGCAATAGACTCCACTTGGGACTAAAGGTCAGCGTATCGCCCATCAGGAACGACTGCTGCGTGCTGCTGGCCGAATGGTAGCGGTCGGTAAAGTCAGGATAATCCGGCTCGTTGAACGACAGCGGGTTATCGAGATTGGCTGAACCCAGCGTGGTGGTCGCACCGCCGACCGGATTATAGTTTTTCCATACGAAACCGCGCATGCCCAGCGACAGATCATGAGATACCCAGCCGGTATCGACGCGGCCAGAGAGGTTAGCCATATAGCTGTTAATCACGAAACGGCTGGCGGTCGCACTGGCGACCGTTGAGGTATAAGCCCCAGCATTGTTGGTCAGCGTGTTGGTAACAGCCGTCGACTCACGGTCGGCAACCTGGTGGAGGAAGCCAAACTCCCCCAGCCAGTTACCGTCGAAGTCATACTTTAAATGCACGCTTTCGGTGGTGGTCTTGTCGTCATCACCGGCGTAGTACTGCCCATATCGACCGTCGGTAGGGTTCAGCGCGCTTGGGAACGAGGTGCCTTTTGCCAGCGCAAATTTACCCGGCAGCCCCTTCTGGTAGAAGTGGTAATAGCTAAAGTGGGTCTGCATGGTCAGCTTGTCGGTCAGCTGGAAATCCAGCCCCAGACTCGCCAACTGTCTGCGACGCGTGCTGCCGCTGGCATAGCCGCGCCCCTCGTCGTCGAGCAGATTAAGGCGATACTTCACGCGGTCTTCGCTGTCGAGAGGGCCGCTGAGATCGGTGGCCAGCTGTGTGCCCGTGCCCGTCCCGCCGCCGACGGTGATGCTGCGCTGCGGCGCGTCGGTCGGACGCTTGGAAACAAAGTTGAAGATACCCGCCGGATTAGCCGGACCGTAAAGCGCGCCCGCCAATCCGTTTAGCACTTCAATCTGCGAAAACTGTTCGGCCGGATAATCGGTGGTCGAAACCACGTTCAGGCCGTCGATCATCGAGTTTTGTACCACGCTGCCCTGCATGCCGCGCGACTGCGGACGCGCACCGTCACCCTGCACGGAAGGCAGATAACGATACAGGTCGGTCACGCTTTGCAGTTGCTGACGTTTGATGAGCGACTGAGGCAGCACCTCAACGGAATAAGGGGTGTCGGCGATGGCGCGTTTTCCGAGGCTGCCCATCGTAGCCTGCTTGTCGGGTGAGGCAGGTTCAGACTGGGTGGTGGCCTGGGGAGAGGTGCCTTTGACCACAATAGTGTCATCGGCACGAGCCTGAGACGAGAGAATTAATAAAGACGCGGCGCAAGTGAATATACTTTTATTTAACATTTATATTTTTCAGGCAAATAGTTCCCCACCGCAATTAATATGTTGCAGTTATGTTGCCATTACTTATCAATAAAAAGCAGTCAGAAAATTGGCAATCAAAAACGGGGATAAATTAAACAGAAAAATAATGCTATCATCGATATATATCTGTGTATATAACGAAAAACTTATCATTTACTGACATTTTTTTATTAATATCCAGGTAATTAATTTAGGTTATTAACTATCTAAAAGCCCGGTGGGATTCATTATTCGTTTAGCGTAATAGCTTCTATCCGCCGCCTGCCGGGTATTAAAGAAATGCAGACCACGCTGGTGCTGCGTGAGGTCAACCCCCTCACGCCGCTTCCAGGACCTCGGCAATGCAGGCAGAGGTTTTAAATTCAGTGAAGCCCAGCTCGGGACCTAATATAAGTAATGATAGTGCTCAAGCATGTTAGACATGACGCCTTCACCAGATAAAACTTTAAGAAATCACACGCATAATAATCATGGCAATAATGGAGTTCAGGATGCTGGTGACCATCAGCAGCGGCCAGTACTTCTTCGGCACATCAGCTACCCCGAGCAAGCGTCCCATGTACTGAAGCTGTGCGCCCATCAGGAAAATGGCCGGCGCCAGTATGGTGACCTGCGCCGGGTCAAGCGTTCCCTTAGTCAGCAGGCTTATCGCTACCCCGGTGCCAGCAGATGAAGAGAGCCAGGCGGTCAGCAGTACCGTTACCGCTTCGCCCGGCAGCCCCAGCAGGCCCATTAATGGTGCAAACGCGTGGCCGAGAAAATTCATCACACCGAGCAGGTTGAGAATCTCGGAAATAACGTAAGCCATGACGACGTTGGGCATCAGGTTGTTGATAGCAATATTAAAACCCTTGCGTGCGCCGACCACGAAAATATCGAACGGGTTATTTGAAACCTTGGCAACATTACTCATTATCGAAATCTCTTTTATAAACTGTGTTCAGTGCAAAGCGGACAAACACCGCGCCAACAAACTTCATAACAAACATCACCAAAAGCGGAATAATCACCGGAAGGGTTAATGAGGCGAACATCGCGGAACCAATCGAAAAATAGTTATTAATCAGCCCCGCACCGGAATATTGCCACGCCCCCATAATCACGACGTCTTTTTTGCTAATGCGTTTACTGTCGTAAAGCTCTTTACTCAGCGCAGCGCCCGCGTCGGTACTTTGCAGGTCGGTAATCAGCGCCAGTCCGGTATGCCCCGGGATCCCCAGAATCGGCTTGAGCAGCGGCGTTAACAGCTTATGTGCGGCGCGAATCGCCCCATAGTGGGTGAAAATTTCCAGCAGGCCGAGCGCCAGCATGACCGTCGGCACCAGCGACAGCGCAAACAGGAAGCCCGCCTTGGCGCTAATGCCCCCCGCACCGACGAAGGTGTCGGTAGCCGGATTTTTCATGGTGCCAAATGCGCCGCCCAGGGTGGTAAAGTCAAACGCGCCCAGCCACGCCATGCCGTCTACTTTAAGAAAAGCACCGGAGAACATCAGAATAACGGCGATCAGCGCAATATACGCGCCCTTACCGACTTTCCACTCTTCTGCCTGGTCGGCAGGTTTATCTTCGGATATTCGAACATCACTCATTGTATTTCCCCTTTCACTGTCATTTCAAAATATCGGACTCGGAAAATTAATTAGCAGGATGGGTGAATAATAAATCCCGATATAATTTACACTTAACCGTTGCGTTTGATTTTCACCTGAAAGAGTTAAGGCAGGATCCGTGCCAATATTAATAAAAGAGGCTAAATAATATAAATTACTATCGGTGAGCGACTTAAGGTAAATAGGCTATAAAAAACCGAGGGAATAATGAAATTTATCGCAGCAGAAAAACCACCCTTATTTTTATAAGGATGGTATTAATAACCTGACTCTATACCCTGACGCGCCAACGACCGATTGCACTCATTCGGAAGACCGTGCACCAAAATAGCGCCCCGTTTTGGCGGGCATATTGTCTGGCGCTACCCGGCTATTTTCTCGCCAAGAATAATTTCAGCCAACAGCGCGGTACGCAGGGGAATATCGTCGATAATAATGTGTTCGTGGCGAGCATGGATCCCCTGCCCAGTGGCACCCAGCCCGTCGAGAGTGGCAATGCCCAGCGCCGAGGTAAAATTACCGTCGCTGCCGCCGCCCACCGATTTCCCCTCAAGCCTGACACCAAGGCGTTTTGCCGCCTGTTGTGCCTGATGGAACAGCGCCAGATTCTGCGGCGTTGGCTCCATTGGCGGACGCGACATGCCGCCGCTCACGGTCACTTCGGCACCGGCCAAATGCGGTTTGCAGGCCTTGATGGCAGCCTCAACGCGCGCCGCTTCGCCGGTGTTGGTCACGCGCAGGTCAACGCCGAGCACGGCTTCGTCGGCAACCACATTGATTTTACTGCCGCCTTTAGCCACCCCCACGTTGACCGTGGTGCCCGCCTCGGGCGCATTCAAGCCGTGGAGATAAAGGATTTGATGCGCCATCTCCTGCACCGCACTGATCCCCTCTTCGGGATTATTTCCGGCATGCGCGGCGCGGCCGGTAATACGAACCTCAAAACGCCCGGACCCTTTGCGGCCAATCTTCGCCTCATGGGTATTGACCACGGCGGGTTCGGCAACCAGCACGCGTGATGACCCGATGGCCGATTGTTCAATCCAGCGCCGAGAACTCGGGCTACCTAGCTCTTCGTCAGACGGACAGATAAATCGAATACTGTGCTGCGCCAAACCGCCGTTATGCATCAGTGCACGCACCGCCCAGATTGACTGAATCAGGCCCGCTTTCATATCCAGCACGCCAGGGCCGAACAGCTTGCCGTCTTTTTCGAGCATCGGGATTTCATCAATGTCCCATACGGTATCGAAATGCCCAAGAATGCTGGTAACCTGCGGGCCATCGCCCACGCAGAACAGCAAATGGTCGCCCAGCGTCTGCTGCTGGCAAACCTGCGCCGTTACTCCAAGTCTTTCAAAAACAATGCGCTGCAACGTTTCGCCACAGAGGTCGGTGGCCTCTTTATTCAACGAAGGCGACTGCGCCTGAACAAGGCGTTTGATGTCGTCGAAGATAAGCGTCGCGTTCTGCTGTAGATAATCGTAAGCGGTTTGCATAAGGGTTCCTGGTGTTGGAGGTCTGTTTACGCGCTTTTTTTGATTATCACCAACCACTCTGCTGATATAAATATCGTTTCAATGCAGATATTGTTGACCTGTAGGCAACAATGGGCGTGCAAGAGAGGGGACGAGATGTTTCACGAAAAACAGATTAGCTATCTGTACGAGGTCGGCATTCAGGGCGGGATCCGTCGTGCTGCGGATATTCTGGGGGTCAATGCCTCGGTGATCAGTCGACAGATTTCACTGCTCGAACGTACCCTGCAACTGCCGCTGCTCGAACGCAAAGGCCGCACGGTGGTGCTGACCGAAGCCGGTAAACTGCTGGCGGACGACTTCTTCGAAAGCCGCGAGCGGCGGACTAAACTCGAACGTCATCTAAAAGATCTGCGCTATATGAAAGGCGGGGCGATTACCCTGCGCGTCGGCGCTGGGCTGGTCGATACCTTCGTCGAATACGTGCTGAAAAAATTTGCCGCCTCTTATCCCAACGTCTTCGTTGAGATTGTCGCCGGGAATATGCAGGATACGCTGGCGGCTATCGTTCAGGGCGAGGCCGATATGGCGCTGGCGTTTGGTCCGATAGGTAACCCAGAGTTGAAGCGCCACAGCTTCCCGTGGGGACCCATCTGCGCCGTCGTGAATCCGCAGCATCCGATTGCCAAACTGGGGAAAGTGACGATTGAGGAACTCAGCAAGCATCGGCTTATTTCACTCAGCGAGACCTTTGGTTTGCAGCGCCATATGAACGCGATGTTCCAGAGCCAGGGCTACCTGTTCACCCCGGCGTATCGCTGCAACCTGTTCTCGACCGCCATGAGTCTGAGTATTTCAGGGATGGGGATCTCTTTCATGACTGCGCAGGCGGCGGGTGAGCGTATTGAGCACAATATTCTGGTCGCGGTACCGATTGACCATCCTATTGCCACCGAAGCCCAGTGCCATCTGCTGCGCAACTCTGACCGGCGTTTCAGCCCCGCGGCTCATCATATGTGGCAACTGTTGTTGAACTTCTTTCAGCAAAAGGGGGAGTAAATCTCCCCCCGCTCTGTTAATGGAACGCGCTCATCAGCTTGCCAAGGATGATGCCGACGACGCCGAAGTCGGCATCTCCGAAGGTGGTCGAATTAGACAGACCGCCAAGCACCGACAGCAGAATCGCTGGCAGGAAGGAGATAATCAGACCGTTGACGAACGCACCGATAATCGCGCCGCGACGTCCGCCGGTGGCATTGCCGTAAACGCCCGCCGTCGCACCGCAGAAGAAGTGCGGCACCAGGCCTGGAACGATAATCACCAGCCCAAGCATCGGGAAGAAGAACATACAGATCAGGCCTGCGCAGAAACTGCTCAGGAAGCCGATAATGACGGCGTTAGGGGCAAACGGGAATACCGTCGGGCAGTCCAGCGCCGGCTTGGCGTCTTTCACGACTTTATCGGCAATCCCCTTGAACGCAGGAACAATTTCGGCAATGACCATTCGCACACCGGCCAGAATGATATACACGCCTGCCGCAAAGGTAATGGCCTGAATAATTGCGAAGATAATATAGTTCTGCCCACCGCTTACCTGTGTCTCGGTAAACTCTTTACCGGCAATCAGCACCAGCACGATAAACAGAATGGTCATGGTCAGCGCGATGGCAATCGACGAGTCATGCAGAAACTTGAGGTGTTTCGGTACCTTGAACTCTTCGGTAGAACGGCTGCCTTTGCCGATCAGCTTCCCTACCAGCGCGGCACACAGATAGCCGGTTGAGCCAAAATGCCCCAGCGCGAAATCATCGCTGCCGGTGATTTTACGGGTGAAGGGTTGCAGGATAGCCGGTGAAATCACCATCAGCGCGCCGAGAATTAACGCGCCGGTCAATACCAGCGGGAATCCACTCAAGCCTCCAGTGGCGAGAATGACCGCCAGCATGGCCGCCATGTAGAGCGTATGGTGGCCGGTCAGGAAGATATATTTCAGCGGCGTAATACGCGCAAAGACGATATTGAACAGCATGCCCAAGATCATGATCATTGCCGTTGAGGTACCGAAGTTCTTTTGCGCGATAGCAGAAACCACGTCGTTATTTGGCACCACGCCCTGAATATTAAAGGAGTGAACGAACAGTTCGCTAAAGCTGGTTAAGGTCGTGGCAATCACGCCCGCACCGGCAATCAGAATCAAGAACCCCATGATCGTTTTCAGGGTACCGGAAATCGTATCGGAGAAAGATTTCTTCTGTAATAGCAGGCCGATTAATGAAAACAGGCCGACGAGAATAGCGGGAGTCCCTAGTACATCATTAATAATAAACGTGAGCATAAACTACTCCAGATAATCGGAATATGTTCCTCCGCGCTTTCAGGCGCACAAACGCACTGGCCGCCGAATGGCAGCCTGAAAGAGAGAGGCTTATCGTTATAAATCGTTATAGGTTATTGGCGAGAATTTCTTTAATTTTTGCATTATCCAGCAGGTTATTTAACCCAAAGACCTTGCGGTTACCGTCGTCAAGATTGGCAATAATTTCGCTGGAGCCAATATAAATATCTGCCGCCTCTGACTTGGCCGAACTCAGGTCGGTGTGGCTGACTTCCGCCTCTTTACCCAGCTCTTTAATGATTTTTTTAACGTTCATTTCGACAATAAAGCTGCTGCCTAAACCGTTACCACAGACAATGAGGATCTTTTTCATATCACACCTTCGATTAGTATTTTTGGATAAGAGCATTCAGCGCCGGATAGGTATCGGCCTTGATCAACGCCTGGAAGTCGTCTTCATCACTAAACAACTCAGCCAGATGTGAAATCATCTCGAGGTGCTCCTCGCCGTTCATGGCGCAAAGCATCACAATCACGTAAACCGGGTCATTTTCCTGGGCATCAAAGTTCACGCCCTGCTTGACGTAAAGCAGTGAAAGGCCAGGAGTTATCACGCCCTCTTCCGGGCGCGCATGCGGCATCGCCAGACCTGGGGCAATCACGTAATACGGGCCCAACTGCTGGTGGGAGGCAAAAATCGCGTCGACGTAGTCAGGTGAAATCGCGCCGGCGCTAAGCAACGGGGCTGCGGAGAGGCGAATCGCCGCACGCCAGTCCTCGACTCGCTCCACGATGTTTATTCTGTCTGACGTTAACCACTTGGCGAGCATGAGAACCTCGATGAAATAATGTTTTCAGGAGTATAGGGGAAGCGATGCGCTATTTTCTGTGATGAAAATCGCAAAACTTGTTAGCGCTAACACGTAGACTGATAACATCATGTTAACGCTAACAATTCTAGGGGCTATCGACTATAATCGCCGGCAGGCGTACAAAGGTTGCAGGCCCGCAGGCCACCATCGCGCAACGGACGACAGGGGAAGAAATGAAGGCAAAACAACGGCGGAACTCAGGTAAGAGTACTCTGGCCGACGTCGCGAAAATGACCGGCGTCAGCACGATGACCGTGTCTCGTGTGCTTAGAGAACCGGAAAAAGTTTCCCCTCAGGTTCGTGAGAAAATAGAGGCCGCGATAAGCGAGCTGGGCTATGTGCCGAATCTGGCGGCGAGCAATCTGGCGTCATCCACCTCGCGGCTGGTCACCATGGTGGTACCTTCGATGAGTACGCCGGGCTGCGCCGAGTTTTCCGAGGCGCTGTATCAGGTATTAAAGCCCAAAGGCTATAACGTGATCCTGGCTGAGGATCACTACACGGCGGCCGACGAATCCAAACTTATCGAGATGATGCTGTCGTATAACCCGGCGGCGATGGTGATGTACGATTTCGACTGTAGCGAGGAGAGCAACAATCTGCTGCTCAAATCCACCATTCCGGTTGTGCAGGTCGGCGCCACCCTTGCTACACCGATAGGCATCAATATCGGCACCAACTACGGACTGGCCATCAAGCAGCTGATTAACGCACTGGCACTAAAGGGTTACAGGAACATTGCCCTGCTGTGCGCTGCGCATGAACACCACATAGTGCAGCAGATTCTGAGCGGCTGGCACTCGTCCATTCTGTCGTTGAACCAGTCCCCGCACCGGGTAGTCAGCTCCTCGCTGCCACCCACCGTGCAAACGGGCCAACGTCTGCTGCCCGATATTTTGCTCAACTGGCCCGAACTGGACCTGCTGATTTGCACCTCCGACGAGCTGGCAAGCGGGGCCATTGCCGCTTGCCACAAAAAAGGCATCTCGGTACCGGCACAGCTGGCCATTGCCGGTCTGGGCGACGGCGATATTGCGCAAATCTGTTCGCCCTCGCTGACCACCGTTGCCATCCCCTATCGGCCGATGGGCACCCAGACCGGCAAGCATATTCTTGCCGCGCTACAGGGTGATGACGTCGAAGAAAGCGTGATGCTGCCGTCAACGCTAATGCTCAGAGGCAGCACGGCGGTGCACTAAGGTCGATTATTTCCCGTGGTGCCTTTTATCGCCGCGCTCAGGCCGCACGCGCCGGGTATCCTCGCCTTGGTACAGCCAGTCGATAGCGGCTGGCAGAGGTCACCGCGGGATCCGTAATCTGCTGCTCGAAACTTGTGTGTCACCTCTCAAATCCGCATTCGAATCTACACAAAAATAAAACACTGTTTTATAAATTTAGAATTAGGTCAGGCTTCTCTTTGTGATTTTGCCACTTTCTCACGAAAGGTTGCCAAATCGCGAAGGTTAAAGCGCCTGACTCGCTCTACTTTCAATGCTAATCCGCCTGAGTTGTCCGGAAAACATCGTGACGCCCGATTTCGACCGCCTTGCGCGGCGCGCACGGCGTTCACGTTTAGCTGTCACGTTCAGGGAGTTTTACCATGACCTCTCGCAAGATTGGATTAGCCAATTACCTCGCCTACGGCGCAGGCGATTTTCTCGGCGCTGGCACCACGGCCCTCACCGCCGCCTGGTTGCTGTACTTTTACACCACCTTCTGCAGGCTGACGCCGATAGAAGCGACGTTCATTTTTGCTCTTGCCCGCGTGCTCGACGCCGTTATAAGCCCGCTGATGGGATTCCTGACCGACAACTTCGGCTCAACTCGCCTGGGCAAGCGCTTTGGTCGTCGTAAGTTCTTTATTCTGCTCGGGATTCCCTGCGTGTTTAGCTACAGCCTGATGTGGGTAGGAGAGATGAGCTATCTCTACTATCTGTTGACTTACCTACTGTTTGACATCGTCTACACCATGATTCTGGTGCCCTACGAGACGCTTGTGCCGGAGATGACCGACGATTTTAAGAAGAAGACCAAGTTCTCGGGCGCACGCATCGCGCTGGCGCAGCTGTCGGCGATTCTGGCCGCCTTCCTGCCGGGGGTGCTGCTTGGCATCTTCGGCAAAGATAATGCGGTGTCGTTCTTTTACGCCAGCCTGGTATTTTCCATTATCTGCGCGGTGGTCCTGACGCTGGTATGGTGCTTTACCTGGGAGCGTGCACCGGGAGATTTCTCCGAGGAGTCACGCCGGGCGCTGGAGGAGAAGCAAAGCCTGACGCTGGCGCAAAGCCTCAAACGACTCTTCGTCGAACTGGCCTCCACTTTCCGGATCCGTATTTTCCGCCAGCATCTGGGCATGTACCTCGGCGGGTACATTGCACAGGATATGTTTAACGCGGTGTTCACCTGGTACGTGGTGTTTGTCCTTATGCAGAGTGCACAGATTGCCTCGGACCTCATGGGCACCATGGCAATTTTGCAATTTATCGCGGTGATGGCGATGATTCCGCTGTGTATCCGCATCGGGCCTGCGCCGTCGTATCGTCTGGTGGTGGTGCTGTTTGCCGTTAGCGCGCTGTCTTATGCCGGGTTGTGGTATGCCGGAATGAGCGACAGCATGTCGCTGCTGTTGCTGATTTCGGCGTTAGCAGGGCTTGGCCGCGGTGGCATCAACTATGTGCCGTGGAATATTTACACCTACATCGCCGACGTTGACGAAGCGGTCACCGGCCAGCGCCGCGAGGGGATCTTTGCCGGTATCATGACCCTGACCCGTAAGGCATCGCAGGCAGGCGCAGTCATGTTGGTCGGTATTGTGCTGCATCTTTCCGGCTTCATCTCAGGTAAAGCGGTGCAGAGCGAAACGGTCACCCATACCATCCTGTTTATTCTGAGTGCGGGCACCGTCTGCACGCTGGCGGTGGGATTCATTATCTCGCTGCGTTTTAAACTCAATCTGCATACCCATCGAATCCTGCGCGAGGAGACGCTGAAAATGCGCCTTGCCGACAGTATCGTTCCCGAACAGACCACCCCACAGGCGCGAGCTACGGTCGAGGCACTGACCGGGATGCCCTATGAAAACCTGTGGGGGAACAACAACATCGGTTTCCTTAATCGTAATAGAACCCCTGCGTCAACGCTGAAGACTACACAGCACGGCATGGCGCCCCTGACTAACCCGGTAAAAAGATAGGACTCACTATGTCAGCACAGCAAACAAGCCCGGTATTCCCGGTAAAACACAGTGCCCTGCTCCGCCAGCCTGAATTCCTGCTGCCGCGAGAGGAGTTGAACCAGCTGATCGGCAAGCTCGGCGACAATCTGGTGAACATCTGCGATGAGCGTGGTGAATTCCTGCTGCGGCTCGACGATGGCCGCGTGATCGACACCAAAGGCTGGGCCGGATGGGAATGGACGCACGGTATCGGCCTGTACGGCATGTATCAGTACTATCAGCAAACCGGAGACAAGAAGACGCTGGCGATTATCGACGACTGGTTCGCGGCACGTCTGGCAGAAGGTACGCCGACTAAAAATGTCAATACCGTCTGCCCGCTGCTGACGCTCGCTTACCGGTATGAAGAAACGCGCAATGCGACGCTGCTGCCGGTGCTGGAACGCTGGGCTGACTGGGTGATGTATGAAATGCCGCGTACCCTCTGCAATGGTTTGCAGCACATCGTTTACAATAACGAGAACCACCAGCAGCTGTGGGACGACACGCTGATGATGAGCGTGCTGCCGCTGTTAAAAATTGGCAAGGTGCTGAATCGAGAGGATTATATCGAAGAGGCCAGCTACCAGTTTCTGCTCCACGTGCAGTACCTGATGGACAGAAAAAGCGGCCTGTGGTTCCACGGCTGGACCTTTGACGGCCAGCATAACTACGCGGAGGCGCGCTGGGCACGGGGTAACAGCTGGCTGACTATCGCCATCCCGGAGTTTATCGAGCTCATGGGGTGGCCGGAACAGCACGCGACGCGGCGGTTTCTGTTGCAGGTTCTGGAAACTCAGGTGAAAGCCCTGCAACAGTATCAGCATGAAAGCGGACTGTGGCACACGCTGATTGATGACAAAAACTCTTATCTTGAGGCTTCCGCCAGTGCCGGGTTCGCCTACGGCATCATGAAGGGAGTACGTAAGCGCTACCTGCCGCGCGAAATGCTGCCGATGGCCGAAAACGCGCTGCGTGCGGTGATACGCCATATCAATGGGCAAGGGGAACTGACTCAGGTTTCGTTTGGTACCGCGATGGGCAAGGATTTGGATTACTACCGGCAGATTCCTTTAACCTCAATGCCTTATGGACAGGCGATGGCGCTGCTTTGTTTGACCGAATATTTGAGGGGTTACCTGTAAAGCGGGCATAAAAAAGCCGTCTCACTCTGCGTGAGACGGCTGTATAGATTTTATCGCTTAAAGGCCCAGTGCGTTAAAATCCGACGCATCGTGGCGTTCAGCCAGTTGCTTATCCCCCCAGGTGCGGTTGACGATACGTCCACGCGCGACAGCAGGTCGTGCGGCAATTTCGTCAGTCCAGCGGATAAGGTGGGTGTAGGACTTGGCGTCGATGAATTCTGCCGCTTCATACAGCAGGCCTTTCACCAGCGCGCCATACCATGGCCAGATAGCGATATCGGCGATGGTGTATTCGTCACCGGCGATAAAGCGATGTTTAGCCAGCTGTTTGTCCAGCAGGTCGAGGTGACGCTTGGCTTCCATAGTGAAACGGTTGATAGCGTATTCGATTTTCACCGGCGCATAGTGATAAAAGTGACCAAAACCGCCACCCACGTAAGGCGCAGAACCCTGCAGCCAGAACAGCCAGTTCAACGCTTCGGTACGTGCCGCGAAGTCTTTTGGCAGGAAATAGCCAAACTTGTCGGCCAGATACAGCAAGATAGCACCGGATTCAAATACGCGGACAGGATCGGCACCGGAGACGTCCAGCAGCGCTGGGATCTTCGAGTTGGGATTCACATCCACAAAACCGGAGGAGAACTGATCGCCCTCGTTGATGCGGATCAGGTGCGCATCATATTCCGCCCCGCTCACGCCCAGCGCCAGCAGCTCTTCCAGCAGAATGGTCACCTTCTGGCCATTAGGTGTGCCAAGAGAATAAAGCTGAAGCGGATGCTTGCCGACCGGCAGCGTTTTCTCATGCGTCGCGCCTGCGATTGGGCGATTCAGCTTGCCCCATGCTCCCCCCAGTTCGTTGTCGAGAGTCCAGACCTTAGGGGGTTGGTAATTGTTGTCCATTGCACTACCTCAGTTTTATTGAATTTCTGTTTTAATCGTCGGGCTAGGTTTTAACAGATTGAAATTATTGCAGCCATTCAGTGTAGATCAGGCCGAGTAACGGCCGATACTCAGGCTGTGCTGTCCGCTAGAGAATGACGTCATAGTGCTGACGACTCACCTCACTGAATCCGCCGATCAGCGCCGCACGACAAACCTGACGATAGCGGGGATCGGTGACCAGCCTTTTCAGCGCAGATCGCAGCTGACAAAGCTGATTCTCGGTCGTTTCGGGACCGGTAATGAGCGGCAGGCCCGGCGTCAGGGGCGTTTCACCAATGATTTTTAGCTGCGCAAGCGCCTGCGGCTGATGCTTTTGCAGCAGCGCGTAGGTGACACAATCGATGGCGGCAATATCAGCGTCACCCTGCTGTAGCGCAAGCAGTGACTGACGATGACTGCCGCTGAAGATAACCTCGCTAAAGAACGGACCCTGACCTCCAAGCGGCGCGACCATTTTGCGCAGGGCGTTATAGCCCGACTGGGAATCTTTGCTGTTAGCCACCGCGATACGCTGGCGGAAATCAGGCAGTGAACCGCCCATGTCCTTTTGTCGCGTCAACAGAAAGCTGCGATAGCCTACGCCCTCGCAGCCTGCGGCAACGTAGTGAAAACAGCCGACCGGCTGAACGTTTTCGAGCCGCGTCACCAGCGGATAACCACAGGTTTGGCTTAGCAACAGGCGCGGCTGCTCCCAGTGCTGAATTAAATCTTCAGGCCAGTTTAGGTCGAGGTTGTCTGCATCAAATCCCTGCTCTGATAACAATGCGCGTAGCGCCGACCACAGTGCGGTAACATCAGGCTGATTGACAGCGTACATCGGTAATGAAACAGCGTTATTGGTGCTCATCGCTTACCTCATCCAGAGTAGCCCCCCCCGGATGAACGTTAACGTCAACGGAGCGGAATAGAAATCGACGCAGCCATTCCCTATATCCACCAATCAGGAATCCCTGATTGAGATGCAGATAACCCTCGCGATACTGCAAATATATTTTTCGCAGACCATACCAGGGAACGCCCGGAAGATTGTGGTGTACAGAGTGATAATTCAGATTAAGAAAAAGCACCCGCCAGATCAAGGCGGCTTCATTAATCGCCGATCTTGCCTGAGGATCTTCCGCCGCACGATGTTCCAGAAAGGATCGGATCTTGGTCAGGCTCAGCGCCGGATAACTCACGACAATCAGAAAATATAAGATTGAAAAATCAAGCCGATGCATCCATGAAAACACTGCCGCCAACAGTGCACCGTGCAGAAGCCACATGACGATGGCCTTGATATCAGCGGAGCGAAATGACAAAAGCATTGCTCCGACAGTTTGTAAAATATCGATAGCAGGTCCGAGAATAACGCGTCCGGGGAAAGTATTTCGAATACTGATTATCCTACGCTGCCAGGGGCTAAATCTTTGCCAGCGAGCCGGAGAGAAATAATAGGTCTCGGGATCCTCCTCCGGGCAGGTGAGATGCTGGTCGCGGTGATGCTGTAAATGCGAATCGCGATACAGGCCGAACGGATACCACACGGCGAGCGGCATCAGCCCGAGAAGCTGGTTAAAAAAGGGTGAGCGCGTGGGGTGTCCGTGGATGAGTTCATGCTGTAGCGACATATACCAGGTGGTAAACCAAATCAGCAGCAGCGTGGCGGGGAAAAGTCCCAGCGTCTGCCAATAGGCCAGCGTGGTGAACCATCCGCCATATATAATGACCACCAGACCCCAGGTCGGTAGCTCGCTGCGCCATAGCCATGAGCGTGAAAGTTGACCAATATATTCTCTCTGCTGTTGGTGCAAATAATTAGCACCCTTTTTACCACTCACCGTCTCTATTACCCGCACGTGAATCAAAAGCTAAAAATGCGGTTTTTACCCCCAACTCACAACGTATTTAAAACGCATTGCTTATGCGGGGGATAGATATCTCATAGAAGAGAAAAATCCTGTTTTTTGCCCTTTAGGTTACAAACGCTAAACTTCGCTCTATAGTTCGATGACAATAATAGAGTTTCAGGGGAAACAAATGAGATTAAACGGTATTTCCAAGGGATTTTTCATCCTGATTCTTTTCATCGTCACATGGGCGTTTCTGGATGTACTTCGGCCATACTACTCGTCGGTCTTATGGGCGGCTATTCTGGCTATTATTTTCCATCCGTTAAAAACCAAGTTTCGCGGATGGCTGGGGGATAAAAACGGGATTGCCGCGTTGCTTACCTTGTTGGTTATCTGCCTGATCGTATTCACACCGTTGGCTATTATCGCCTCATCACTGGCGATTGAATTTAACGTGGTGTACGACAAGCTACAGCACAATAATACGCAGTTGCCGACGATTATTGCTGACGTTATCCAACACCTGCCGGTCTGGGCGCAACATCAGCTGGCCGAATACAATCTCGACAGTGCGGCTGGCATTCAGCAGAAGCTTTCCGGCTTTGCGCTTAAGGGAAGTCAGTATCTGGCAGGTAGCGTCTTCCTCATCGGTAAAGGGACCTTTAGCTTTGTGGTTGGCTTCGGCATCATGCTTTACCTGCTGTTCTTCCTGCTGAAGGACGGCGCTTATCTGGTCAACCTGATCCTCGAAGCGCTGCCGCTGTCCAAACACGTTAAACACCACCTGTTTATGAAGTTCGCGGCGGTGTCTCGCGCTACCGTGAAAGGCACCGTCATCGTCGCTATTGTACAGGGTGCGCTGGGCGGCGTGGCGTTCTGGATTACCGGGATTGAGGGTGTGCTGCTGTGGGGCGCGCTGATGGCTTTCTTGTCCCTTATTCCAGCGGTAGGTTCAGCCATTATCTGGGTTCCGGCGGCCATTTACTTCTTTGCGTCGAACCAGCTGTGGCAGGGTATCTTCCTGGTGGTGTTCTTCGTGGTGATCATCGGCCTGGTGGATAACATTCTTCGTCCGCTGCTGGTCGGTAAAGATACCAAAATGCCTGACTATCTAATTCTTATTGCCACGCTGGGTGGCATGGAAGTCTACGGTATTAACGGTTTCGTGATTGGTCCATTGATCGCCGCGCTGTTTATCGCCTGCTGGAATATTCTTTCAGGTCGCGATAACAGGGAAAACATCGAAGAGATTGATGAAGACTTTATCGAAGACGGCAAGGCACCGCCTGAGAATTAATCGTTTTATGTTGTGATTAAAAGGGTGGCT
The DNA here is from genome assembly GCF_002093665.1 of Rouxiella badensis. Taxonomy (GTDB): domain Bacteria; phylum Pseudomonadota; class Gammaproteobacteria; order Enterobacterales; family Enterobacteriaceae; genus Rouxiella; species Rouxiella badensis. The sequence continues at coordinate 107,894 of NZ_MRWE01000017.1, forward strand.
TTGCCGCCCTTTTTTATTGCCTGTTAACGGCTGGCGGTCGGACACTGCGGCAAACGCGTTGGGTTGCCGGGAATACATTGATTCGGACCCTGCGGCTGTTCGCCAGGCTGACGCGGCTGGGTGGGTTGCGTAGGCTGCGTCGGCTGAGTGGGTTGGTTTGGCTGTCCCGGAAGAACGGGAAGCGGCAGCTGAGCACGAGGTTCCAGGTGTTTCGGCTGGCTCGCCAGGGTGCTCGCGGATAACGTCAGCAGTGACGACAACAGCAGCGTTGCCAATAGAGTTTTCATAACGCCTCAATAAGAAATTATCAGTAAAGCCTGAGAACCAGTATAGTTCCCCTGCGCTTTGCCCGACACTTGCCAGGTGCAATACCTTCCCTTTTTCGGAACGCGACCTAGGCTCTGCCTTCTAGATGAGTCATAAGCTGTTGCCCTCGAATTCGCGGCATCCCATTGAATGTCTATACTTATCTTATGGTTAATAACATCATTTGGGAGAAGTCATGACAGAGCATAAACAGAAATCACTGACCCGCGGTATTAATCACGTCGGGCTTACCGTCCCGGACCTTGAGCAGGCAACCACATTTCTGAAACAGGCTCTGGGCGCAAAGTTCGTTTATAACGGCCTGACGAGCGAGGATGAACCGAGGAAAGGGGCAGACACGGAGCGGCAGCTTGGCCTTTCTTCCGGTACCGTGGTCATAAAACAACGGCTTTTACGCATCGGTAACGGCGCTAATCTGGAGCTGTTCGAGATAGTCAGTGACAGCCAACAACGGCCCGTTGGTCTACAGGATATAGGCTGGAACCACCTTTCTTTTTACGTAGATGATATCGACCACACCCTGAAACAGGTTATAGCCGCAGGCGGGAAACCGCTGTCAGAGCCGCACGGAAACTCACGTCACGAAGACACTCAAGACAACGGCAGCGTCTACTTCACCACCCCTTGGGGCAGCCTGATAGAGCTTCAATCGATACCCAATGGCTACTACTATCCCGATGATAGCGAGGCCGAAACCTGGGTACATAAAATTTAATTCATCAATCCGTTTCGCCCTTCTCCACGCCGGCAAGAAGGGCTTTAATAATGAGAATGCTAATTAAAATCGAATATTTAATCATTCCATGTGAATTTATTGTCGAAACTGCCATTTTGTAAACCTTACCAAACCTGGCGCAATCCAATCTTTACACATCATCCGCATAAAATTCATGGCATTAACTGTGCAATTTATCATCACGTGTGTATACTACGCGCCGGATGTTGACAGACATCCTATGGAATTTTGATTACTTGCTCCACTTACCATGGCTCGCCATCCCGCGAGCTTTTTTTTTGCCTGTCATCCGCATCTGTCGCCCACTTTTTAGAGTTTTAGCCCTAAAATATGCAACTTGCTACGTTGCGTGGCTGAAATGAACATTTCTTCCTTAATATGTTGCATTCCCATCGAAGCATAAAAACGGCGAGCGCCTACGTTTTGTTCCAGGACTTGCAGCCAAAGAAGCGGCTGTCCGCGTGCCTTGGCCATCAATGCAACCTCTTCCACCATGATTCTGCCGTAGCCTTTTCCCGTTTCATCCGGCTCAATATATAGCTTGTTGAGCAGCGTTCCCGTCAACGCGGGGTCCGAAATAGGGCTCTGCCAGGTCAGCTTCGCGATGCCCACAGGGCGGTCGGTTTCAGCAATGAGCCAGCACACGTCAGAGTCCGTTAGACTCTTCTCAAGCACAGGCAGTGAATATTCATTCTCGAGAAACTCTGCCAGCTCCGATTTCGAATCCCAAAGATCTTCAAAGGGATAAGTCGAATAACCAAGTTGATTAATCAACGGGGCATCATTCAGCAGTGCGATACGTAAAGAGAGGGACATGGAAGAGTTCCGAGACAAAGAAGAAGTTCATCTCAGAATAAAACACAAACGGGAAACGTCAAGTCACTGCCTAATAAGCAGTTTTGAGCATTTCCCGTGAGAGAGTGGCAAATATTGCCGTCTATAACTTCAGACGCTTAATCATTACTTGCTGGCGTAGCCTTCGGTAGAGAGGGTCAGAGTGACATCATCGCCTACGTAAGGAACGTATTTGTCCACTTTGAAGTCTGAACGCTTGATATCAGCCGTGGCATCAAAGCCGATCGCCTGCTTCTTAACCATTGGATGCAAGCCCTGCTTGGTCAGCGTAGCGTGCAGAGTCACTGGCTTGGTGATGCCCTTGATGGTCAGATTACCTTCAACATCAAATTTATTGTCGCCTTTAGCGATAACTTTGGTGCTGTGGAATACGGCTGAAGGATATTTAGCAGTGTTGAAATAGTCTGGGCCCAGGAACTCTTTAGTCAGCGCAGGAACATGAGTATCGATCTGAGACACTGGCAGAGTCACGTCAACGCGTGATTTCTCAGGATGATCTTTATCGAATACTACCGTGCCCTTGGTGTTAGGGATATCAGCAGTCGGGTGAGAAAAACCAAAGTGATTCCAGGTTACGATAACAGAAGTATGGTCTGGGTCGAGAGAATAATGCATGGCCTCAGCCTGAGACAGAGGAGCATACAGGCTAGCTGCAGCTAACAGTGGAAGTGCCATCTTTTTGAAATTCATCACACGGATATCCTTTTAATAAATCGAACAACAGTAATAAGAGTGTGGTTCATTAAGACAAATTGGCATAACGAAAAGTTTTGTCTTTACCCTTCAAATTAATTGAGCAATACCCGTGAGTGATTATCACGCTGACACTTTATACTAATAAGAATATCCGTCATTAAATTACGTCGCTTTTATAGCAGGGCGAAAGAGAAAAATGGCTGGAATAAATACCAATTTGCACTACTGTTCATTTATCAGGATGGTTAGCAGGCGAAGCTGCTGGTAGGATCTATAGTTATTCCTATTAGCTATAATGACGAATATCTAAACAAAATGATGGATGGAAAGAACCCCATGGATTGGGAATGCAAAGTCACCGTGCGCCAGAGTCCACTAAGACGCATACTGCGATCGCGCGGCCTGATGGTCGTTGGCGCCCTCTTCACTCTGGTGCTACTGACTCACGGTACGCTTAATTTACTTTGCTGGCTGAGCTGCCACGTGGTCTTTAAGGCTTAACGTATCCCGTTGTCATACAATACCTTTAAATTAATTTAAAAAACTCCCACCTCAGTTTGCTTTGTTTTAAAATAACGAAGCAGACTAGTAATCACATTTATTT
>NZ_MRWE01000018.1 GCF_002093665.1 Rouxiella badensis
CCAACTCATTCTAATAATGCATAAAAACAGTATTTTATATAACAACAATATCATTTATCAATTGATTTTGTCTCGCACCTGATTATAAAAAACTCAAGATTTCTTTATGATGCTGAGTGCAATGCCGCTTCGGCAATAAAGTCTAACGGTGATTGGCCTTATTACAATAAAAAAACCAGCCATTAAGGCTGGTTTTTATGATTCGCAGGTCAGAAAGCCGTTAAGACTTACTTTTTGCCTTCCACCCACTTGCCGTCAACGAAGAACGCCGTCCAGCCTGTCGCTTTACCGTCTTTCTCAGAAGACACGTATTGCTGCTTAGTCTTCCGGCTGAAGCGCACCATCGACTTATTACCTTCTGGGTCGGCGACCGGCGCATCGGCCAGGTAGCTCAGTTTTTCAGGCAAACGGTCTTTGAAGCGCAGCAACTCTTCGACTAAAGGCGCACGCGTTTCGCGCGATTTAGGGAAGGTATTGGCCGCCAGGAACACGCCGGCAGCACCGTCACGCAGAACGAAATACGCATCGGATTTTTCACAAGGCAGTTCTGGCAGAGGCACCGGATCTTCCTTCGGCGGTGCAACATCACCGTTACGCAGGATCTTGCGAGTGTTCTTACAGGTCTCGTTGGTACAGCCCATGTATTTACCGAAACGGCCCATTTTCAGGTGCATTTCGGAACCACACTTGTCGCACTCGACAACCGGACCGTCGTAACCCTTGATGCGGAACTCGCCTTCTTCGATTTCGTAACCATCGCAGGCCGGGTTGTTACCGCAGACGTGCAGCTTGCGATTGGTATCAATCAGGTAGCTGTCCATCGCAGTACCACACTTGGTGCAGCGGCGGCGGGCGCGCAGGGCGTTGGTTTCAGCGTCGTCCCCTTCGAGAACGTTGAGAACTTCAGATTCCGGCACCAGGTTAATGGTGGTCTTACAGCGCTCTTTCGGCGGCAACGCATAGCCGGAACAGCCGAGGAACACGCCAGTGGTCGCGGTACGGATGCCCATCGGACGGCCACAGGTCGGGCAGTCGATGCTGGTCATCACCATCTGGTTCGGGCGCATTCCGCCCTCTTCCGGATCTTTTTCGGCGATTTCAAGCTGCTGGCTGAACTGGGTGAAGAAGTCATCCAGTACGCCTTTCCACTCGGCCTTATTGTTGGCGACCTCATCAAGACCGTCTTCCATGCGCGCGGTGAAGTCATAGTTCATCAGTTCGCGGAAGTTATCTTCCAGACGATCGGTAACTATCTCACCCATTTTCTCGGCATAGAAACGGCGATTCTCGACGTGCACATAGCCCCTGTCCTGAATGGTCGAAATGATCGACGCATAGGTGGACGGACGGCCAATACCGCGTTTTTCTAACTCTTTAACCAGCGACGCTTCGCTGAAACGCGCTGGCGGCTTGGTGAAGTGTTGCGTTGGCAGCAGCTGTTGCAGCTCAAGCGTACTTCCGACTTCGATAGGCGGCAGCGTGCGGTCTTCATCGCCCTTGCGTAGCGCAGGCATCACGTGGGTCCAGCCGTCAAAGCGCAAGGTACGACCTTTAGCACGCAGCGAATAGTCGCCGGCTTTCACGGTCAGCGTGGTGGAGTCATACTGTGCTGGCACCATCTGACAGGCGACGAACTGACGCCAGATCAGCTGATACAAACGCTGGGCGTCCGCTTCCATGTCTTTCAACTGCTCGGAAACCACGTTGACGTCGGAAGGACGAATCGCTTCGTGTGCTTCCTGAGAATTTTCTTTGTTGCTGTATTGGTTAGCAGTTTTCGGCAGGTATTTCTCACCGAAATTATCGTTGATGTAGCCGCGCACCATTTCTACTGCATCCTGACTCAGGTTGGTGGAGTCGGTACGCATGTAGGTAATATGACCGGCTTCATACAGACGCTGGGCCATCATCATGGTTTTCTTCACGCCAAAGCTCAGACGGGTGCTCGCCGCCTGTTGCAGCGTAGAAGTAATAAAAGGTGCACCCGGCTTACTGCTGGTCGGTTTGTCTTCGCGGTCAACGACGTCGTAGCGCGCTTTTTCGAGCAGTGCGACGGCGGCGTGAGTCTGCTCACGGTTAACCGGCTTAAACGCTTTCTCGAGGTGATGCGTCACCTCCATCTGCAGAGCGATATTCTCTTTCGACTGCAGATCGGCGTGCAGCTCCCAATACTCTTCAGGAACAAAGGCTTTGATCTCTTTTTCACGTTCGACCACCAGACGTACGGCAACGGACTGAACGCGCCCAGCCGAGAGCCCACGGGCAATCTTTTTCCACAGCAGCGGAGAAACCATGTAACCCACAACGCGGTCCATGAAACGACGCGCCTGCTGGGCATTAACGCGGGCAATATTTAGCTCACCCGGCTGTTCGAATGCCTGTTGAATGGCATTCTTGGTTATTTCATTAAAAACAACGCGGCTAAAGCGTTTATCGTCACCCCCAATCACTTCCCGCAGGTGCCATGCAATGGCTTCCCCTTCGCGGTCAAGGTCGGTTGCGAGATAGATGTGGTCGGCTTTTTCTGCGAGAGATTTTAACTCAGCGACAACCTTTTCTTTACCTGGCAATATTTCATACTGCGCAGCCCATCCGTGATACGGATCGACGCCCATACGATTAACCAGCGCGGTTTTCTCATCCTTTTTTACTTTTTTCTTTGTTTTTTCTTCGGTTGAGTCAGCGCTTTTTTTACTCGCAGAGCCACTGGTTGGTAAATCGCGGATATGACCCACGCTGGACTTAACCACGTAGTCATTTCCTAAATATTTATTAATCGTTTTGGCTTTTGCCGGGGACTCAACTATTACGAGAGCTTTGCCCATAATTACCTTTTACCTAAATTATTCTTCTCGGAAAGAAGATTTTGTCTTGTTTATGCCGCGGCACATTTAATGTCTTTTTTTATATTGCGGCAGTGAGTCAGGAGATCAACTATTTTTTTCTCTCAGCCTATCCAATCGTCCTCCAGAGGGGCAATCTCATGAATTTTAATGAGTTAAGAGCCAGAACGATGGTAAGGAAACCGCAATCATGGTCTAAAACAACCTTCGAGCGTAAACAAATCATTCCACCCGATGCCAGAAAATCCCACACTCTACCTGATAAAATTTGCCACGCAACCTAATTAGCACGTAAATGCGCTTTCTGCCAAGCTGAACATTATATGTTCAACGCTGAGTGAAGATGTCCACACACCGATTGCGGTCTTGTCCGCTGCGGGATTACAATTACGCCAATGATTATAGTGGGGAACACTTTTTATGCACACGAGCACAGCGGCAATAACTTCTGAAGCACTACTTATAGAAGCAAATAAAGCAATCCGCCAGCATGAACATTATCTACCGGGAATGATAGCAACAGAAGTCGAACAAAAAGGCGATGTGTTGGTTTTTAGCGGAGAATTCTTCCTCGACGAACAAGGATTACCGACCGCTAAAACCCCCGCAGTGTTTAATATGTTTAAACATTTGGCCCATCTTTTTTCAGATAAATACCACCTGGTAAAATAGTTTCTTTTTTAGGCGAAAAGATGCGGTTATTAATTAAAAAGAGTTAGACCGTGAGTTAATAGAAAAACGAATTTTTTGAGATTAAAAAAGGGACCGAAGTCCCTTTTAGAAAATTTACAACAGCGGCTTTTCGCTTCGCTGCAACCAGCGTAAAAATAGACGATCGGCGCTCTCTGCTGCACTGCCGGTGAACCTGTCCATCATACGTTTACGACGTGCGTAACGTACTGAGATAACCTCGTGGTTCTGCATTTCGGCAATCAGCAGATCGTCGCTGGTACCCACCGCGTCAATCAGGCCTTTTTCACGAGCCTGCGTACCGAACCAGTGCTCACCGGTTGCCACAGAATCGATGTCCAGAGAGGGACGATTCTCGTGCACGAACTCTTTAAACAACACGTGCGTTTCGTTTAAATCTTCGCGGAACTTTTCACGCCCTTCATCGGTGTTTTCACCAAACAGCGTTAAGGTGCGCTTATATTGACCGGCAGTGTGTAGCTCAACGTCGATATCGTTTTTCTTCAGCAAACGGCTGAAGTTAGGGATCTGTGCCACGACGCCAATCGAGCCGATGATGGCGAACGGTGCTGCCACGATACGGTCAGCGACGCAGGCCATCATGTAACCGCCGCTGGCTGCAACTTTGTCGACCGCAACGGTCAGGCGAATCCCCGCCTGACGCAGACGAACAAGCTGAGATGCCGCCAGACCATAACCGTGCACCACGCCGCCCGGACTTTCGAGGCGCAATAAGACTTCATCCTGTGGAGTTGCCACCGCCAGTACCGCCGAGATCTCTTCACGCAGAGAGGTGACTTCATGTGCGTCCATGCTGCCTTTAAAATCAATGACATACAAACAGGGTTTGCTGGACGTAGTACCGGTTTTTGCCTGCTGCTTTTTCGCTTTAGCGTCGGCTTTTTCCTGCTTTTTAAACGCTTTAAGGCTAAGTTTTTGTTCTGCCGGACTCAGGCGGGCGGTGCGCATTTCGCGCTGCATTTCGCGATATTCTTCACCCAGGTCGGTCAGGCGTAGCTCCCCCTTACCCGACGATTTACGGTGACGCAGCCCAATGACCAGCACAATCAGTGCGCCAATGGCCACCACGACGGTGACTATCTTGGCTAAAAACAGCCCATACAGAGAAAGTAAATCCACAGATACCGCCTTTTCACATTCTGATAAGATACGACGCCCATTCTAGACAATCGCCGTCGATGAGTCTTGTGCCAAACCGTGCTCGAAACAAAGAGACACCGCTTTTATCCCAATAATGCGTTAAATTTTCTAAACATGGTGCGGCTGGAGTTCATTTTTGTTACAAATGATCTGCGCAATCTTGGGTTAATCATTGAAAGTCATGTCCATTTAAGGCATATAACTGCAATTATTCACCCATTTTCAAAATCTATTCTGTCAATTCGTTTGGTCACGGTTGAGGTTATTGCTCCCGGCAAACGAGTTGGTTCGATGCGTTGATGGCCTCTGCCACCGCATCCTGACGCCACTTTGAGGACAAATTCAGTGCATTATCATCCTAAATCCGACCTGCTTCGCCAACGTATTATTCTGGTTACCGGTGCAGGCGATGGTATCGGCCGTGAAGCCGCACTCACCTACGCCCGCTTCGGTGCGCAGGTTATTTTGCTTGGCCGTACCGAAAGCAAACTGGTTAGCGTTCAGCAAGAGATTGCCCAACAGGGTTGGCACCCTGCCGAGTACCTCACGCTCGACCTGCTGCATGCTTCGCAGGAAGACTGCCAGCGCGTGGCCGACCGTATCGCAGAATGGGTTCCCCGCCTCGACGGCGTGCTGCACAACGCCGGTTTGTTGAGTGAAATTGTTCCGGTCAGCGACATCAAACTGCAAGACTGGCACGACGTGATGCAGGTAAACGTCAACGCAGCCTTTATGCTGACCCAGAGCCTGTTGCCTCTATTATTGAAATCTGCCAGCTCATCGCTGGTCTTTACCAGCTCAAGCGTGGGCCGCGAAGGCCGCAGCGGTTGGGGCGCCTATTCCGTCTCCAAGTTCGCTACCGAGGGGCTTATGCAGGTGCTAGCAGACGAGTACAAACATACCAACCTGCGGGTTAACTGCATCAATCCGGGCGGAACACGCACCAGTATGCGGGCATCTGCATTCCCGGATGAAAACAGCCAAAAACTGAAAACACCTGCCGATATCATGCCACTTTACTTGTATCTGATGGGTGACGACAGCCGCCGGAAAACCGGCACCAGTTTCGACGCACAGCCCGGCCGTAAAGCCGGCCCTGCGGAATAATTCAGGCGAAAACAATGAGCGCAGACAGACACCAGCAGCGACAACAAAAGCTTAAAGAACAGGTCGATGCACGTATTGAGGCGGCAAAAGAAACGCGCGGCATTCTTATCGTGCTGACGGGGAACGGCAAAGGTAAAACGACCGGCGCTTTCGGGACCGTTACCCGCGCCGTAGGCCATGGGTTGCGCGCGGGTGTCATCCAGTTTATCAAAGGTGAATGGCCGAACGGCGAGCGAAATCTGCTTGAGCCGCACGGCGTCGAATTTCAGGTGATGGCCACCGGTTTTACCTGGGAAACTCAGAATAAAGAGACGGACACGCTGGCGTGTCAGGCCGTCTGGCAGCACGGTAAACGCATGCTGGCCGATAGCTCGCTTGATTTAGTCGTGCTTGACGAACTGACCTACATGCTGAGTTTTGGCTATCTGGATTTACAAGAAGTCATTGATGCGCTAAATGCACGCCCTGCCCACCAGACGGTTATCATCACCGGCCGTGGATGCCATCGCGACCTGCTTGAACTGGCCGATACCGTGAGCGAACTACGCCCCGTCAAACACGCCTTCGACGCAGGCATCATGGCCCAACAGGGTATCGACTGGTAGACCGGGCCTGATTATCGAAACAAAAAAACCGCAGCACAATGGCTGCGGTTTTTTTTGGCTGACGTCGATCAGCGCTTGCCTGGACCGCTGCTGCGACGAGCAGGAGCAACCTGAGTATGGCGTTTTACCGCACGGCGAATCTGATTCGCCTTCACGCGGCGGCGATCGCGCTCAACCGGCATCTTGCTCACGGTTTCTTCGGTCATGTCTACCAGCTGACGCAGGTAGTTGATGTCCGGCAGATCCAGCTCTTTATAGCCGCCGCGAGGCAGGCCTTTAGGCAGGTTAAGATCGCCGTAGCGAACGCGGATAAGACGGCTAACCTGTACGCCAACGGCTTCCCACAGACGACGTACTTCGCGGTTACGCCCTTCGGTCAGAGTCACGTTGTACCACTGATTCAGGCCTTCACCGCCCTGATATTTGATGGTGCGGAAAGCGGCAGGACCGTCTTCCAGCTGTACGCCACGGCTCAGCTGTTTGATTTTCTCATCGTCAATCTGGCCAAACACGCGCACAGCGTATTCGCGCTCAACTTCGCGGCTTGGGTGCATCAGGCGGTTAGCCAGCTCACCGTCGGTGGTGAACAGCAGTAAACCTGAAGTGTTGACGTCAAGACGACCCACGGCAACCCAGCGCGAACCGCGCATTTTTGGCAGCCTGTCGAACACGGTCGGACGACCTTCAGGATCACTGCGGGTACAGAGTTCGCCTTCTGGTTTGTAGTACGCCAGCACGCGGCAGACAGTGTCTTCCGCTTCAAGAATCGACAGCACGTGGCCATCGAGACGGATTTTGGTGCCTGCGGTCAGTTCAACGCGATCGCCGAGGGTGGAAATCTTACCGTCAACGCTGACGCGGCCAGCCTGAATCATCGCTTCAACTTCACGACGAGAGCCGTGACCTGCACGGGCTAATACCTTTTGCAGCTTTTCGCTCTGCAGGCCATCGCCATCGTCACGTGCGTTTTTAGGCTTTTCGTACTTTGGCGCTTCTTCTGCTTCGTCATCACTGACTTTTTTCACCACCAGGGACTCGTTACGCGGCTTATTGCTGCGCGGTTTGTCGCCCTGTGGTTTACCGTTACGTGGTTTGTCACCGCGTGGCTTATCGGTTCGACCTTTATCGGCACCGGATTTATCCGCGGCAGGCTTGCCACCACGAACGGTTTCAATACGGGATTTATCCGCACCCGGCTTTTTGCCGCGCGGCTTATCCGACTCGCTGCGCTGAGAACGCGGCTTGTCAGACGAATATTTTTCGTTTTTTTGCTTACTGGAATTAAACTTCTCGCTCATTGAGCAGCCTCTTTTGTCGCCTTCACAGGCGTCGGGGGGAGCGGATGGCGCGATGAATAACATCACCCACCCACTAGAATACAGTGACTTAGCATTAGTAAAAAGTCAGCCGACTATTATACACATTTATTAGTCGAGTGTACTTATGATTGTCTAACAAATCGGCTAACTTTCACGCATCTTTGCGTTGGCTTCGATAACTCAGCGGAACGGTACAGGATCGCCAGCCCCTTCGCGTACCACTTCTGGCACAGAGTCTGTCAGGTCAATAACGGTGGTTGGCTGCTGGCCAATCGAACCGCCGTCAAGAATGAGGTCCACCAGCTTGCCGATGTTGTCCTTGATCTCTTCCGGGTCCGACTCGGCGAAGTCATTACCCGGCAGCATCAGGGTGGTCGACATCAACGGTTCTCCAAGCACGTCAAGCAACGCCAGCGCAATTGGATTGGAAGGTACGCGCAGCCCGATAGTCTTGCGCTTGTCGTTCATCAGACGGCGTGGCACTTCTTTGGTCGCCTTGAGAATGAACGTGTAATTGCCGGGGGTATTATTTTTGATCAACCGGAAAGCCGTGTTGTCGACATAGGCATAGGTTGACAGTTCGGACAAGTCGCGGCAGACCAGCGTAAAGTTGTGCGTGCCGTCAAGTTGACGAATACGGCAAATGCGTTCCATAGACGCCTTGTCTTCCAGACGGCAGCCCAGCGCATAGCCTGAGTCGGTCGGATAAACAATCACGCAGCCTTTACGCAGCATGTCGACGGCCTGGTTAACCAATCGCGGCTGCGGGTTCTCAGGGTGAACGTAAAAATATTGACTCATAGCAAATCCTCTTCACTTAATAAGGCGCCGGGCTATCAATCCCATGTCATTTGAGCTGCAACAAGGCGGTTATAGAGTACAGCCAATGCAGTTGCAGCCTCAAGGACGAAGGACGGGCCAGTCTTTCCAGACGGCCTCGACGTTGGCCGGTAACCAAAGCTTGCGGCCCAGCTCAATCCACGAGCAGGGCTGATGGAAATCAGACCCCTGCGACGCCAATAAATGATAATCTCGGGAAAAAGCGGCGTGCTGCGCTCGCTCATGAGGCGCTTGCTGACACTGCGCGACTTCCATCGCGTCGCCGCCCTGCTCGGCAAAGTAGGCAAGCAGGCGCTTTAACCACTTGGTTGACAGGTCGTAACGTCCTGGATGTGCCACGACCGCCTGCCCACCAGATTGATGAATAACATCAATAGCTTCTTTTATTGTACACCACTGTGGCGGAACGTAACCGGTATTGCCCTTGGCGAGGTATTTTTTAAACACCTTAGCGATGTTCTCGGCAGCACCGACTTCAACCAGATAACGCGCAAAGTGAGCTCGCGTAACCGCCCCGCCCTGTGCATGACGTAGTGCGCCTTCCCATGCACCTTCGATGCGTGCCTTGGCCAGCCGGCGACCTATCTCTTGTGCACGCTCGACGCGCAACCGCGCCTGATTCTCAAGCAACGCAATCATCGCCGGATGCTCAGGGTCGATGCGCAAACCAACAATATGGATCTCGTGATTTTCCCATAGCGTGGAAATTTCAACGCCGTTGATCAGTTGAAGCGGCAGATTGTGCGCCTCGATGGCCGCCGCTGCACGAGCCAGCCCTTCGGTGCTGTCGTGATCGGTAATAGCTAAAACGCCGACGCGCATGTCGACCGCACGCTTGACCAGTTCTTCGGGCGTCAGGTAGCCGTCTGAGGCGGTGGTGTGGCTGTGCAGGTCATAAAGGGTGAATGCGGGATTGTCGGATAAACTGGATGTCATAATAATTACAGAAAGACCGGTTATAAAAAACTGTCCCTATCATAACGCGGATGCCTTTGTGGAGTTACCGCTATCTCGATTATTGGCCTGAACAGCATGGTTTTTGAGCAACTCCGCCCCAGATTTGCGCACAACGCCCTTTTTGCCTAAAGAATGTCAAAAAGGAGGTTGACTTTACATCAATGAACTAGTTAACTAGTACGCAAGTTCACAGCACGCTGTGACAACCGAATTCAGGCAAGCACAACTTACTAGAGTGACTGATGATGAAAACCAACATGACTTCTTCTAACAGCTGGTGGCGCGCCTCCCCAACGCGGGCGGTGTAATCGCGCATAGCTGTCATCAGACGCTGCAGATACCCGAAGCCCGCTCATTGCGGGTTTTTTTGTGGATAAATTTTAGGAAAAATCATGAGTAATCAACGATATAAATTAGAATTACTGACATCACAAGGAAGTCACCGTGGCGATCCTACGGCAATTTTCCACCAGCTGTGCGGCGCTCGCCCTGCAACGCTGCTGCTCGAGAGTGCTGAAATCAATACCAAGCAGAGCCTGAAGAGCCTGCTTATCGTCGACAGCGCGCTGCGCATCACCGCACTGGGTCGCGTCGTCAATATCCAGGCGCTGACGACCAACGGTGCATCCCTGCTGCCGCTGCTCGATGCGTCTCTGCCTGCCGATGTGCAGAACGTGGCGCGTCCAAACGGTCGCGAGCTGACCTTCCCGGTCATCGACACTCTTCAGGATGAAGATGCCCGCCTGCGTTCTCAGTCAGTGTTCGACGCGCTGCGCAACGTGCTCAATTTGGTGGAGTCACCGGAAGATGAGCGCGAGGCGATGTTCCTCGGTGGCCTCTTCGCCTACGATCTGGTGGCCGGATTCGAAGATCTTCCGCAGCTTCGTGCCGATCAGCGCTGTCCGGACTTCTGCTTCTATTTGGCCGAAACCCTGCTGGTTCTCGACCATCAGAAGCGCACTAGCCGTTTGCAGGCCAGCCTGTTTACGCCTGACCAGGAAGAGAAACAGCGCCTGACCGAACGTCTTGAGCAGCTGCAACATCAACTGCAACAGCCGCCACACACTATTCCGCACCAGACCGTGAACGACATGCAGCTCAGCTGCAATCAGAGCGATGAAGTGTTCGGTGGCGTGGTCGAGCAGATGAAAGAGGCGATTCGTGCCGGTGAAATCTTCCAGGTTGTGCCTTCACGCCGCTTCTCACTGCCTTGCCCTGCACCGCTGGCAGCCTATGAAACGCTGAAAAACAGCAACCCAAGTCCTTATATGTTCTTCATGCAGGACAACGATTTCACCCTGTTCGGTGCGTCTCCTGAGAGCGCGCTGAAATATGACGCGACCAACCGTCAGATTGAAATTTATCCGATTGCAGGCACCCGTCCTCGTGGCCGCCGTGCCGATGGTTCGCTTGATGCAGACCTCGACAGCCGTATCGAGCTGGAAATGCGTACCGACCACAAAGAGTTGGCCGAACACCTGATGCTGGTTGACCTGGCACGCAACGATCTGGCGCGCATCTGTGAACCAGGCAGCCGCTACGTCGCCGACCTGACCAAGGTTGACCGTTACTCCGTCGTGATGCATCTGGTCTCTCGCGTTGTCGGCACACTGCGTGCCGATCTCGACGTACTGCACGCCTATCAGGCGGTAATGAATATGGGCACGTTGACCGGTGCACCAAAAGTACGCGCCATGCAGCTGATTGCAGAGTCTGAAGGCACTCGCCGCGGCAGCTACGGCGGCGCGGTGGGCTACTTCACCGCTCACGGCGACCTTGATACCTGTATCGTCATTCGTTCTGCCTACGTTGAAGACGGCGTTGCCACCGTACAGGCAGGCGGCGGCGTCGTGCTCGACTCCGTTCCGCAGGCAGAAGCCGACGAAACCCGTAATAAAGCCCGTGCCGTGCTGCGTGCCATCGCCACAGCTCATCATGTTAAAGAGGTGTTTTAAGATGGCCGATATTTTACTTCTCGACAACGTAGACTCCTTTACCTACAACCTGGTAGACCAGCTGCGCTCAAGCGGCCACAACGTGGTGATTTACCGTAACCATATTCCGGCCGAGATCATCATCGAAAAGCTTAGTCAGTTGGAAAAGCCTGTTCTGCTGCTGTCACCGGGTCCTGGTTCGCCATCAGAGGCGGGCTGCATGCCTGAACTGCTGCGCCGTCTGCGCGGTCAGCTGCCGATTATCGGCATCTGCCTTGGCCATCAGGCGATTGTTGAAACCTACGGCGGTCACGTTGGGCAAGCAGGCGAAATCCTGCACGGTAAAGCCTCTTCGATTACCCACGACAATGAAGGGATGTTTGCAGGCATGAACAACCCGCTGCCAGTAGCGCGCTATCACTCATTGGTCGGGAGCCAAATTCCCGATGGGCTGACGGTCAACGCCCGCTTCGGTGACATGGTGATGGCCGTTCGCCATGAAGAAGACCGCGTGTGCGGCTTCCAATTCCACCCGGAATCAATTCTAACTTCTCAGGGCGCCCGTCTGCTGGAACAGACATTGGCCTGGGCTTTGGCGTAACAAGGAGTCGTCATGGAAACGCAAAAAATTGCAGGTATTCTGGAAAACCTTTACCAGGCACAGCCGATGACTCAGGAAGAGAGCCAAACGTTGTTCAGCGCCATTGTTAAGGGCGAGCTCGAGCCTGCGCAGCTGGCCGCTGCACTGATCAGCATGAAAGTGCGCGGCGAGCAGCCGGCTGAAATCGCCGGGGCCGCCCAGGCGTTACTGGCCGATGCCGAGCCATTTCCGCGTCCAGACTATGCGTTTGCCGATATCGTCGGAACCGGCGGTGACGGCACCAACAGCATTAATATCTCGACCGCCAGCGCCTTCGTCGCCGCTGCCTGCGGCGCTCGCGTCGCCAAGCACGGCAACCGCAGCGTCTCAAGTCGCTCGGGTTCTTCCGATCTGCTGGCGGCGTTCGGTATTCGTCTTGATATGCCCGCCGCCGAGTCCCGCGCGGCGCTGGACGACCTTGGCGTGTGCTTCCTGTTCGCGCCGCAGTATCACACCGGTTTTCGCCACGCGATGCCGGTCCGTAAGGCGCTGAAGACCCGCACGCTGTTTAACGTTTTGGGCCCATTGATTAACCCGGCCAGACCGCCTCTGGCGCTGATTGGCGTCTACAGCCCAGAGCTGGTCCGCCCGATCGCCGAAACACTGCGCACGCTGGGCTATGAGCGTGCAGCCGTGGTACACGGTGGCGGCATGGATGAGGTAGCCATCCACGCACCGACTCAGGTTGCCGAACTAAAAAACGGTGAAATCGAGACCTATGAACTGACGCCACAGGACTTTGGTTTGGAAAATTATCCGATAACCGCCCTGCTCGGCGGCGAGCCAGAAGAAAACCGTGACATTCTGGCACGCTTGTTACAAGGTAAAGGTGACCCTGCCCACGAGGCGGCCGTGGCCGCCAATGTCGCCATGTTATTGCGACTTTTCGGGCAGGAAGATTTAAAACAAAACGCACAAAAAGCTTTGGCAGTAATGCGCAGCGGGGAACCCTTCCGACGCGTTACCGCATTGGCAGCAAGAGGATAAGTGATGCAGCAGGAAACCGTGCTCCACAAGATTGTCCGCGATAAAGAAGTTTGGGTCGCGGCACGTAAAGAACAGCAACCCCTGGCCAGTTTTCAGAACGAAATCAAACCAAGCCAGCGCAGCTTCTATCACGCGCTACAGGGTGCCAGAACCGCTTTTATTCTTGAATGCAAAAAAGCCTCTCCGTCGAAAGGCACCCTCCGCAATAATTTTGATCCGGTTGAAATTGCAGGCGTTTACAAGAATTTCGCCTCCGCCATTTCTGTCCTGACCGACGAGAAATACTTTCAGGGCAGCTTTGATTTTCTGCCGCTGGTGAGCGCCGAAGTGACTCAGCCGGTGCTGTGCAAAGACTTTATCATCGACCCTTATCAGATCCATCTGGCGCGTTTCTATCAGGCAGATGCCATCCTGCTGATGCTGTCGGTTCTGGACGACGAGCAATATGTCCAGCTCGCCGCCGTGGCCCACAGCCTGAACATGGGTGTTCTGACCGAAGCAAGTAATGAAGAAGAACTTGAACGCGCGGTGCAGCTGAAGGCCAAGGTCGTTGGCATCAACAACCGCGACCTGCGCGACCTGTCTATCGATTTGAACCGTACCCGCGAGCTGGCACCCCGCGTGCCGCACGGCGTGACGGTGATCAGTGAGTCTGGCATCAACGACTACGCGCAAATTCGTGAGTTAAGCCGTTTCGCCAATGGCTTCCTGATTGGCAGCGCGCTGATGTCCGAAGCAAACCTGAACAGCGCGGTACGCCGCGTGCTGCTCGGCGAAAATAAAGTCTGTGGACTGACTCGCCCCCAGGACGCCAACGTCGCCTATCAGGCCGGTGCCATCTACGGTGGACTGATTTTCGTTGCAGCCTCTCCGCGCTTTGTAGACAGCGCGCAGGCTCGACAAGTTCAGAGCGGAGCGCCGCTGAAATACGTGGGTGTGTTCCGCGATGCGGAGAAAGCCGAGGTGGCAGAGAAAGCCAAGACGCTGAATCTGTTTGCCGTACAGCTGCACGGTGATGAAGATCAGACTTACATCAATCATCTGCGTGAAATTCTGCCGCACAATTGTCAAATCTGGAAAGCGCTGAGCGTCAAAGATTCTATTCCGGCCCGCAACCTCGAACACGTTGAACGCTACGTGCTCGACAACGGCAAAGGCGGCACCGGCCAGCGTTTTGACTGGAGCAAGCTGGCGGGTGAAAAGCTCGATAACGTGCTGCTGGCCGGTGGCCTGGGCGCGGACAACTGCGTAGAGGCAGCCCAACTTGGCTGCGCCGGACTGGATTTCAATTCAGGTGTTGAAAGCGAACCTGGCATCAAAGATGCGGACAAAATTACTGCCGTATTCCAGACGCTACGCGCTTACTAAATGAGTGTTATAGGAAGAGACAACATGACTTTACTTAATCCCTACTTCGGCGAATTTGGCGGCATGTATGTGCCGCAAATTCTGATGCCAGCGCTTATCCAACTGGAAGAAGCCTTTGTTAACGCACAGCGCGACCCCGAATTTCAGGCAGAATTTATCGACCTGCTGAAGAACTATGCTGGCCGTCCGACCGCATTGACGCTGTGCAAAAACCTGACCGAAGGTACTAATACCAAGCTGTATCTGAAGCGCGAAGACCTGCTGCACGGCGGCGCGCATAAAACCAACCAGGTGCTGGGTCAGGCCCTGCTGGCAAAACGCATGGGCAAAACCGAAATTATCGCCGAAACCGGTGCCGGTCAACACGGCGTAGCGTCCGCACTGGCCTGCGCCCTGCTTGGCCTGAAATGCCGCATCTATATGGGCGCTAAAGACGTCGAACGTCAGTCTCCGAACGTGTTCCGTATGCGTTTGATGGGTGCCGAAGTCATCCCTGTGCACAGCGGCTCCGCAACGCTGAAAGATGCGTGCAACGAGGCACTGCGCGACTGGTCTGGCAGCTATGAGAAATCACACTACATGCTGGGCACCGCCGCAGGCCCGCACCCTTACCCCACTATCGTGCGTGAATTCCAGCGCATGATCAGTGAAGAAACCAAGGCGCAGATGCAGGAGCGCGAAGGTTGTCTGCCTGACGCCGTTATTGCCTGTGTGGGCGGAGGTTCCAACGCTATCGGTATGTTTGCCGACTTTATTGACGACACCGCCGTGAAGCTGATTGGCGTCGAGCCTGCGGGGCTGGGTATTGAAACCGGCCACCACGGTGCACCACTCAAGCATGCGCCGGTCGGCATCTACTTCGGTATGAAAGCCCCGATGATGCAAACCGATGAAGGCCAGATTGAGGAATCTTACTCCATTTCTGCCGGTCTGGACTTCCCGTCCGTTGGACCGCAGCACGCCTATCTCAACAGCATTGGCCGCGCCGAATATGTGTCGATTACCGACGACGAAGCGCTGGAGGCCTTCAAGGCGCTGTCGCGCCACGAAGGGATTATTCCTGCGCTTGAGTCTTCTCACGCGCTGGCTTATGCATTGAAACTGATTAAACAAGACCCGCAGAAAGAACAGATCCTGGTGGTGAGCCTTTCTGGCCGCGGTGATAAAGACATCTTTACCGTTCACGACATCCTGACTGCCCGGGGAGAAATCTGATGGAACGCTATCAACAACTTTTCAAGCGTTTAGAAAGCCAAAACGAAGGCGCGTTTGTTCCCTTCGTGACGCTGGGTGACCCGAATCCCGAACTGTCTCTGGCGATTGTCGATACCTTGATTGAAGCCGGTGCCGACGCGCTGGAGCTGGGGATTCCGTTCTCTGACCCGCTGGCCGACGGCCCGACCATTCAGAATGCCAACCTGCGCGCTTTCGCGTCGGGCGTAACGCCTACGATTTGCTTTGACATGCTGGCTAAAATTCGCGAAAAGCATGCGGATATTCCGATGGGCCTGCTGATGTACGCCAACCTGGTGTTCCATAACGGCATCGACGAGTTTTATGCCAAATGCGCCAAGGCAGGCGTGGACTCTGTGCTGGTCGCAGACGTGCCGCTTGAAGAGTCTGCGCCGTTCCGAGCCGCTGCGATGCGTCACGGCGTGGCACCTATCTTCATCTGCCCACCCAATGCGAGCGATAACCTGCTGCGTGAGATTGCCTCACACGGCCGTGGATATACCTATCTGCTTTCCCGCGCTGGCGTAACCGGCACGGAGAAGCGCGCAATTACGCCTCTCAATCATCTGGTAGACAAGCTGCGTGAATACAATGCGGCACCGCCACTACAGGGTTTCGGTATTTCCGAACCTTCACAGGTGAAAGAGACGCTGGCTGCCGGTGCGGCAGGAGCTATTTCAGGCTCAGCGACCGTGCGCATCATCGAAAACAATCAGGATAATCCTGCCGAGATGCTCGCTCAGCTGTCCCGCTTCGTCTCAGAGATGAAGGCCGCCACCCGCCGCTAAGCACAAGCATTAGCGTTAAAAAGCCCCGTTCATGCTGTGATCGGGGCTTTATTTTTTTCAAAGTTTTTAACTTTTTTACCTGCTGAAATTGTCTATCCCGCACTTTTCAACCACACTTATTTGACTGATTGTTTATTATGCTTAATCAGGTACTTGTCGGTTTATAAGAAAAATCGCGCGTATTTATTACGGTGAGTTTATTAGTTTCTGATAACACATGCATGGAGAGTAAAATTATGAAGCTATTAAAAAGTCTTTCAGCAATTTGCATGGCAGCCGTCGTGGTCACCGCATTGGCAGCCTGTGCACCTACGGCAAAACAGGAAGGCACCGGCGGATATATCGATGACACCGTGGTAACCACCAAGGTTAAATCAGCCCTGCTGGCCGATAAAAACATCAAGTCGCGTGAAATCAGCGTTGAGACCTTCAAGGGTCGCGTTCAGCTGAGCGGATTTGTCACCTCTGCGTCTGAAGCTCAAAGAGCCGTTGTCGTGACGGAGGGCGTTGCTGGCGTGCGTTCCGTTGAGAACGATACCCAAATTAAATAATGCGTTAATACAGTAAGACGAAAGGCGTCTCTTTAGACGCCTTTTCTGTTTTAGCTTGCCGAGGCCGTGCTAAAAACCGTGCTTAGAACTTGTAACCCACGGCGAACATGAACACCCATGGATTGAGCTGCGTACTCACCGACTGTTGCTCGCCACCCGCCTTGAAGCGTGCGGTGGTGTCGATGTCCATCCACCAGACCGAGGCATTCAGCAGCCAGTTGCGATTGATGTTGTAGTCGACCCCCGCCTGACCCGCCCAACCCCACGAATGTTTCATGCTCAGGTCAGACAGTCCGGCATTGGAGCCGGTTTCGTTAAAGCGCGCATGATAGAAGGTGGTGTAGTTAACGCCGACGCCGACATACGGACGCAGTGTGTCTTCTTTATCACCAAAATAATACTGCGCCATCAGCGTTGGCGGCAGTTGACGCACGGTGGCGATATCGCCCATTCCATTGAGGCCGATTTTATGCCTGAAAGGGGTTGCGGCCAGCAGTTCGGTACCGATGTTATCAGTCCACATGTAACCTAAAGTCAGGCCCATCTGGGTGTTGTTGCTGGCATTAAACGATCCCAGCGAACCCAGTACGCTCGGCGAATTTGCCGAAGGTCTTACCGTTGCGGTACCGACGCGAACAATTACATCCCCGGCCTGATTGGCACTGGCTACCGTTGGCAAAACGGCTGCGGCGAGCAGTGCCCAATGTGCTGCTTTCATTATCCATTCCCTCGTTGTGGTTATTTACGGGTATTTAGCCATACTCCGCAAAGTTTTAGCCGTATCGAGGTCAGGTTTTTATATGAAAACTGATGTAAATGCACATTGTTAAATTGATTCTAACTTACTAATAACAAAGGCATTGATCTGGATCAAAAAATGCTTTTTTTAATCTTTACGACTGGCAATGAAATATCAGTTGTGGAAAAAATCGGGAGCGCGTAATTTGCTTTCTCACAGTTTGTTTTTGGTTTTACGTTTCCGTTTTCGGTAGCTTCCAAGATGAGCGATATTGATAATCCCTGCGTGTCCTGCGGCGCATGTTGCGCCTATTTCCGTGTATCTTTTTACTGGGCTGAATCTGAAGAGGCAGGCGGCGTCGTTCCGCAAGCGTTAACAGAGCAAGTCACCCCTTTCCTGAGCTGTATGCAAGGCACCAATGTTCCCAAGTCGCCGCGATGTGTGGCGCTTGACGGTGAAATTGGCAAATCGGTTTCCTGTTCCATCTATCTGAACCGTCCAACGCCTTGCCGTGAGTTTGACCAGTCTGGTCTCAACGACGTTGCCAACGAAGCCTGCGATCGCGCACGTGCACGCTATGGTTTACCGCCATTAATGCAGGCCGTCTCGCTGGCGACACTTGCCGTTTAGTCAGAGGTCAGAAAGAGATGACAAAAAAAACGCCGGAAATTTCCGGCGTTTTAATGAGATGCGATAATCGCTTCAGGCGGTGAGCAGTACACGCTCTTCAGCAGGCGCTAGCACCCTCGCGCGCAGCGCGGTGAAGTGGCTATAAACGCTGTCAACGTCTAACAGACCGACGTCCTCAGACGGCGCATTGATAACCGCACACGGCACCTTCCACGGCCCCCAGTAGACAGCGTCGCTGTTACCGAACATCGCTACCACAGGTTTTTGTACGCCAGCAGCAATATGCAGTGCGCCACCGTCGCTGGTGATTATTTGGTCGCAAAGCGACATCGCCGCCATTAACTCACGAATGCTGCGCGTTGGCAGTGCAATCAGGTTGATGTCTGCGCAAGCATCAATAATCCGCTGCGCTTTGCTATCATCGCCAGGATGCTCAGGGTTGTCCTCTGCGCCCGGAGACCAGAACAACACTATCTGGCAGTCTTCACGCGCCGACAGTCGGCGGGTGAACTCGATAAACTTCTCGACCTGCCAACGTTGCTGAGGTTTACGCGCGCTAATTTGCACGCCATAGACCGGCTTATCACGTTTAATGCCATACTTTTCTGCCATCTTGGCAATTTCAGGCTCGGAGACGTAGAGTTCGAGCGGCCCCGGTAGTTGGTCAATACCTAGAGGTTGAGACAGCTTATTCAGTGATTCAACAATATGCTGTCCTTTCACTGAAGGAATTTTATCCGTCACGCAGTCAGGCCAGTGATCGCCGATGGCAATAATGCGCTTCGCGCCCGACATTTTGGCCCATTTTAGCGCCCGCTTGTCGGAACTGCCCACGATGGCCACGTCATAACGTGCAAAACGCACCGAAAAGATGGTTTTTAGTCGAGCGAGATAGACTCCAAGCAAGGTTTGCCCGAGTTTACGGTGATGTGATTTGCAGTAGAGGTGGACTTTACCGATGTGCGGGTTCCCCTCCAGAACATCTTTATTATAGGTATTAACCAGCAAATCAAGCTTGTTCGTTTTTTGCCCTGCAAGCGTGGCAATCAGCGGCGTTGTTAAAATAAGATCGCCAATATTGTCACGTCTAATCAAAAGAATTTTCATATTCGCTGCTAAGGTAGATAAACTCATTGCATCCTAGTTTTGCTAAAAAAAACAATCAAGACTCTTTACGCAAAAAGAGCGAATTTTCATTTATTTATCTTGAAAGTGAATTTATTTTCGAATTAATTGTCTTCCAATTTAATCCTTATAAATCCGCTTTTTAATCCCAAATTCCTGAAAAAAATGCGCGTACATTAAACCAGCAAAAGTAAGAGTTCGTAAGAAGCGTCACTCAAGCGATTGCCGGGGTGCCAGCAAGACCATTACAAGGTACAATCGCGGTTCGGAAAAATTATAGATACCCTTAGGAGCCTTCATGCCTATCACGGCCAGTTCGTTGTACCGTGACAGTTTCAATTTTTTGCGTAATCAACTCGGCAGCATCTTGCTGCTGGCGCTGTTGACCGCATTTATTACCGTCATTTTGAATCACGCTTTTACACCGGACAGCGATCAACTCAGCCTGCTCACCAGCGGTAGCGACTCGCTCTCGGACACGGCAGGGATGAGCATTCAGGAAATCATTCAGCAGATGACCCCTGAGCAACAGATGGTGCTGCTAAAAGTATCTGCTGCAGCCACCTTCTCGGCATTGGTCGGTAACGTGCTGTTGGTTGGCGGTCTGATGACGCTCATCCAGCAGGTTTCGTCAGGCGTGCGCACCAGCGCGCTGCGCTCTATCGGTGCCTCAGCCCCTATGCTGCCGCGCGTGCTGCTGCTGATGTTCCTGTGTACCCTGATTGTGCAGCTTGGCTTGACGCTTTTCATCGTCCCCGGTCTGATTATTGCGGTCGCAGTTTCATTCGCGCCGATTATTGTGGCGACGGAGAAGGTAGGCGTTTTCAAGTCGATTAAATTGAGCGCCAAACTGGCCTTTGCCAACAGCCGCCTGATTGTTCCTGCCATCATGCTGTGGTTGGCAGCAAAAATGCTGGTATTACTGGCCGTCAGCCATTTGAAGTTCTTGGGTCCTGAAGTGGCTACCGTAGTGCTCAGCGCGGTGAGCAACCTCATTTCGGCCTATCTGCTGATTTATCTGTTCCGCCTTTACACCAAACTGCGCGCCTGACGCCAGGCGAGACAGATTGTCGAAAGAGTCAAAAGGGGCGAAAAACGCCCCTTTATTTCGTCTTCAGCGAATAAAAAACCCGATTTCGCTCAGGATAATGTAACGAACTGAAAACAAACGCCTCATTTGAATAACAACTGTGGCAAAGTCACCAAATTCGACAATGCTCTACTGTACGGGATGAAAAACGGGCCGCATTTTGAAGGCAGAAAAGGATCCGGTATAGTCAGGGCTTACCTAAAATATGGAATGAAGTATGAAGCAGCTCCTTGATTTTCTTCCCCTGATTGTATTCTTTGTTTTTTATAAGCTTTACGACATCTATGTGGCATCGGGTGCTCTGATTGCCGCCACTGCGCTGGCTTTGATTATTACCTGGATCAAATACCGCAAAGTGGAAAAAATGACACTTATTACCTTTGTTATGGTCGCCGTTTTCGGTACGTTAACGTTGGTATTCCATGATGACCTGTTCATTAAATGGAAAGTGACGGTGATTTATGTGCTGTTCTCAGGCGCATTGCTCGTTAGCCAATTGGTTTTGAAGAAACCGCTGATTCAGCGGATGCTGGGTAAAGAGCTGACGTTGCCCGATGCGGTTTGGGGCAAGCTGAACGTCGCATGGGCTATTTTCTTCCTGCTCTGCGGTCTGGCGAATATTTACGTCGCCTTCTGGTTGCCAGAAAACGTGTGGGTTAACTTCAAAGTATTCGGACTTACCGTTCTGACCCTGGTATTCACGCTGTTAAGCGGCATATATATCTTCAGACATATGCCTGAAGAAGAAAAAGAAGAAAAAAAATAGACGTAAACCTGCCGTAGGTCCCTTTCCTCTTCGGTTAGGGACTTAAACTTTAGATTTCTCAATGTGAAGCCCATCGATATGAACGATAAACATAAGTTACCCAATGGCGAAATGGTGTTACGCACATTGGCTATGCCTGCAGACACCAATGCAAACGGCGATATTTTCGGCGGCTGGTTAATGTCGCAGATGGATATGGGCGGCGCAATACAGGCTAAGGAAATCGCCAAAGGACGTGTGGTTACCGTGCGCGTTGACGGCATGACTTTCCTAAAACCGGTGGCCGTAGGTGATGTGGTTTGTTGTTATGCCCGCTGTATTAAAACCGGCAATAGCTCTATTACTATCAATGTCGAGGTATGGGTCAAGAAAGTCTCTTCTGAGCCTATCGGCCAGCGCTATATCGCGACCGAAGCGGTATTTACCTACGTTGCCGTAGACGATCAGGGGAAATCCCGTCAATTGCCGGAAGGTCGCAGCAACTTCAGCGTAGAAACCGCAGGTTCGCTGGACGACTAACCGCCATTTGTTCTCAACTCTTTTAATGAACGTCGCGGCCAGCCGTGTGGCCGCGACGTATTTCTACGTTACGGCTTCACGTTATGATTCACGCGCGCTCTGTCTTCATGCGCCACGTGATGCAGCTGGGTACGAAAACCCCATACTCCTGCAAAACCGGCAATAACCCCACCGATCACCAGTAAGACGAAGGCGAACCAGCTGGCTTTTGAAAGCTGAGCCGCGGCCTTGTCAGCCACTTCACGAGCTTTCTGCTCGGCGTCTGCCTTTAACTGCTGATATTTCTGATAGGCCTGCGTATACGCCTGCTGCGCTTTATCGACGATTTGGTCAGCTTCCTGATCCGACTTACCCGTTCTCGCCTTAATGATATTTTTCAGTGCGTCGCGGTCCGCCGCCTGCAGCGTGCTGTCACCGCGCGAGATAACGCCGCTTAGCCATTGTTTAATATCCTGGTCCGGTGCCTGCGAACTGCCCGCCTGCTGCATAGCCTGATCCGCTGCACCCTGTGCCTGGCCCTTCAGATTTTCAGGCTGAAGCTCTGGTTTACCCGTCTGGCGCAGCGTCGTTGTCAGTTCATTCTGCAGGTCATCGAGATTGATATTAGCCTGCTGGAGCTGATTCTTGACCAAGCTTCCCGCCTGTGGCACCGCGCTAGCAATGCCGCTGCCAACCGCTTTCAGGCCTTCGCCGGCGACGTTCATTGCGCCACCGAGTGCGCTACCGAACAGCGTGGCAATAATATAAGCAGAAATTAGGGTCACGACGCCCCACGACAGCACACCGTGCAATGCCCCTTCTCTTCTTGCCAAATACCCCGCGAAATAACCACCAACCGCATAGGAAAGTAGCACGTTGACCAGCGTCCAGATGAGTGCACCGGTGCCCAGTCCATCCAGCGGATTGGACTCCTTGAGTGGATCAATTGTCGATGCACCAATGGCGGTGCCTAGCATCGAGAGCAGCAAATAGGTCACGATGGAGAGAATAACGCCGGCAAATACCGCCCCCCATGAAATCCGCCGAATATTGAGACGATAGGCCTCGGTAGTTATTCCATCATGTGATGAATAAAGCGTGGGATCATTATGCGTCATAATTATTTCCTCTATAAATTAATGACATGAAGTGATAGATGGCAACAGAAGTCCCCTCGATGACCCACCTGGGTCACGAAAATATGCGACAACCAATTATCATTCATATGAAAGCACTGGCTTTGATAAGGGTATATTCTTATTTAATTTAAATAATAAGAACAAATTACCGCTAACCCTTTAGAGGATAGACAATAAAACAGGAGTGTGTTCAAAAAAACAGCGTTTAAAAATAGGGGCGATCGCAGAAATAATAAAAAAGGGATAAAACCGGCGTTTTATCCCTTCCTTTAGCAGCAGACTATGGTAAGAAATTATTCCTCGAGGCCACCGCCGCCGTTCATTTTAAATACCAGCGTGACGGTCAGGTTTTTGGCCTGTTTAGGCTCATAGCGCCATTTGTTCATCGCCATTTTCACCTCACGCTCAAACATATTACGCGGCTCGGCAGACAAGATTCTGATGTTGTCCACGCGACCGTCGCTGTCTACATCGAATTGCACCTTGACCCGCCCTTCGATGCGCAGCGCGAAGGCGCGCGCAGGATACTGCGGCTTACCCCGCTCAAGCGGACGCGGACCACTGCTCGCGCCATTGGTTTGCGCTGCCGGTTTTGGCGCCTGTGCCACAGGCGCTTTTGAGGCAGCAAAAGGCGAAGACTCGGCTTTGGCGACTTCCTGCGTTTTCTCGACCGGTTTCTGCTGAGGCTGCGGATGCGGCTTTGGCTTCGGTTTTTCGAGCGGCTTTTTGACCGGTTTTGGCGGCTTCGGCTTTGGCTTCGGCTTGGGTTCTGGCAACGGCACAGCAACGGGTTGCGTCACCACCGGATCGGGTTTGACCTCCGGCTCCGGCTCAGGGTCGGGCTGCGGCTGTACCTCAGGCTGTGGCGTTGGCGGCGGAGCGAAGGTCTCTGGATTAACCATGGTGACGCTCATCACGTGCTCTTCCTGCCTGGGCATCTTAACGGCATCGGTGAGGGTCACGTAGAGTAAGGCCGCAATAAGCGCGGCATGGATGCCGATAGAGAGCAAGGCCGGCAATGTTACTCTGCGAATGATTGACTGATTTTTTAACGGCATGGCATTAGTTAAAGACATCGCTCTTGGCTGCATAATGATTCAATTTCCCCGTGAATCCGCAAGTTTAAATGCAAATAGCAATCATATTCAATAAGGAGATGAAAACTATTCTCAAATACTGCACTTTTGATTCATCCATCCCTCTTTCCCTGAGGACAGGGTTTCGCTATGGTAACTCACCCTAATGAAACGAACGCATTAGGATGTATTCGATATTTTGACAACAAATGACAAGGTGAACCATGCTTTACATGATCTATTCTGAAGATGTTGCCAATTCTCTGGAAAAAAGACGCATCGCGCGCCCTGCGCATATCGATCGTCTGCAAAAGCTGAAAGATCAGGGCCGAGTTCTGGTGGGCGGACCACTTCCGGCTATCGACAGCGAAGAGCCTGGCGATGCGGGCATGACGGGTTCACTGGTGATTGCTGAGTTTGAAAGCCTGGAAGCCGCTAAAAGCTGGGCCGAAGTTGACCCTTATATGCTGGCAGGCGTGTACCACAAGACGACCGTTAAACCTTTTAAGAAAACCATCTAAGCCGTCATTTTGGCCGGGTTTCACAGAAGCAGGGGTACCCTGCTTCTTTCATTCTGAAGTGCCAAGCTAACCTCAGGCTTACGTGTTAGACTGATTCCCCCAACCTGTGAGGTTACCCCATTATGTCATTCTTCGACGGATTGAAGTTTCTGACCAGTAAAACGAGCAAGGTAGTGTGCCCAGAATGCAAGGCAGCGACCGAGCAGTTAAGTGCCAAAGTGCGTAAAAACGCGACGCTGGTTTGCCCGAGATGCGGCGCCCTTTTTCGCGTGGGCGACAACGGACAGGCGTAAAAAAAGGCGCTCTACGCGCCCAATATTCTTTCATCACACGTTGATGACCTATTATTGTCACCTGACGAGAAAGCCCTATTGCCTCATCACCAGACGTGGATGACTCTAAACAGGCTGACACGCTGTTGCTGTAGACAATGGATCGCTCGAATACGGTAAATATGCCGATAGCGTCGAGATTGTCCTTCAAGCCAGCGGCTTTTTCTTCTCTGAGACTGACGCTGCATACGCCAACGGGCCACTTCATTTCTACTGCGTTTCATACAACAAATATTCCTTTAATAAGGGTCTCTGTTTAAATAGCGCGAACATTATAGATCATCTAGACCTTATCATTGAGAGTTTTAGCTACGCTTAATTACATGCTTCGTTGGATTATTACCTTTGTCGACAACTCAATCAGAGCTAGCCGATTGAAGCAGCAGATAAAATTTTATAAAAGGTTTAACCTTTAGCGCACTCTGCGTACACTCACCAAATTGCTCGCGAACAGGATTTTTCGCCCTTATGACAACATTTTATACAGTAATCAGTTGGCTTATGGTCTTCGGTTATTGGTTATTAATTGCCGGCGTTACGCTGCGCATTTTAATGAAGCGCCGTGCCGTACCTTCGGCCATGGCCTGGTTATTGATTATCTTTATTATTCCGTTGGTTGGAATCATTGCCTATCTTTCTTTTGGTGAGCTGCATTTAGGCAAACGGCGGGCGGAACGCGCCAAGGCAATGTGGCCCTCAACCGCGCATTGGCTGAACGATCTCAAAGGTTGTCATCGAATTTTTGCTACCGAAAACAGCGATGTAGCAAAATCGCTGTTCCAGCTTTGCGAACGTCGCCAGGGAATTGGTGGCGTAAAAGGCAATCAGCTGCAACTGCTCACCACCAGCGACGACACGCTAAAATCTATCATGCGTGATATCGAACTGGCGCGGCACAACATCGAGATGGTGTTCTATATCTGGCAACCCGGCGGCCTGGTAGATCAGGTCGCCGAGTCACTGATGGCCGCCGCGCGGCGTGGGGTGCACTGTCGACTGATGCTTGACTCCGCCGGTAGCCTGCAGTTTTTCCGCAGCCCTTACCCGGCAATGATGCGTAACGCCGGTATCGAAGTTGTTGAAGCGCTCAAGGTAAGCCTGTTCCGCGTGTTTCTACGTCGTATGGATCTGCGCCAACACCGCAAGGTGGTGCTTATCGATAACTACGTCGCCTACAGCGGCAGCATGAATATGGTCGATCCGCGCCTGTTCAAGCAGGATGCCGGCGTGGGCCAGTGGGTTGATCTGATGGCGCGTATGGAAGGCCCAGTGGCAACCACGATGGGTATCGTCTACTCCTGCGATTGGGAGATAGAGACCGGTAAGCGTATTCTGCCGCCGGAGCCTGAGGTCAATCAAATGCCGTTCGAGCAGGAGAGCGGGCATACTATTCAGGTTATCGCCTCGGGTCCGGGATTCCCTGAAGACATGATCCATCAGGCGCTTTTGACCGCCTCGTATTCAGCGCGAGAACAGCTGGTCATGACCACGCCTTATTTCGTGCCGAGTGACGACTTATTACACGCAATTTGCACCGCCGCACAGCGTGGAGTCGACGTCAGCATTATTATGCCAATGAAAAACGATTCAGTGATGGTCGGCTGGGCGAGCCGGGCATTTTATAACGAGCTGCTTGAGGCTGGCGTCAAGATTTACCAGTTTGAGGGCGGCCTGTTGCATACCAAAAGCATTCTGGTCGACGGGCAGTTGAGTCTGGTCGGCACGGTAAATCTGGATATGCGCAGCCTGTGGTTGAACTTTGAGATTACGCTGGTCATTGATGACGCCGGTTTTGGTGCCGACCTAGCCGTGGTGCAGGAAGATTATCTCGCGCGCTCTCGCCTCCTCGACCCGAAGGTCTGGCTCAAGCGACCTTTCTGGCATCGTATCGTTGAGCGCCTGTTCTACTTTTTCAGTCCGTTACTGTAAAAGCAGCGGCGAGAATGTTCTAATAGGTCATGTCATAAGGAGTCGGCCACGAGGCGCAGTCGCTGCATCCTGCCGATGGCTTATCACACCACAAACTATTGAATGAGAAGAATATGGATCTGAATAATCGCCTGACCGAAGACGAAACCCTTGAGCAAGCCTACGACATCTTCCTCGAACTGGCTGGAGATAACTTGGATCCTGCGGATATCCTGATCTTTAACCTGCAGTTTGAGGAGCGCGGTGGCGCAGAACTGTATGACCCTGCCGAAGACTGGGCCGAGCACGTTGATTTTGACCTTAACCCCGACTTCTTCGCTGAAGTCGTTATTGGTCTAGCCGACGCAGACGGTGAGCCCATCAACGACGTCTTTGCTCGCGTGCTGCTATGCCGTGAAAAAGACCATAAGCTTTGCCATATTCTGTGGAAAGAGTGATGCGTTAACGCGCGTACCACAAAAGAAAAACCCCGCCACTGTGCGGGGTTTTTTGTCTTTGCGCCGGCAGATTATAACGGATCGACCTTCAAACAAGACACGGCGTGGCGGAAGCTTCCCTCAAGCAGAGGGCGCGTATTGGCGCATTCCGGCCCGGCAATCGGACAGCGGGTACGGAACACGCATCCCGACGGCGGGTTAATCGGCGACGGCAACTCTCCCTCCAGCAGCTGAATGGTCTTGTTACGCTCCTTGTCCGGGTCCGGTACAGGTACCGCCGACATCAGCGCACGCGTGTATGGGTGCAGCGGATTATGATAGACCTCGTCATAGGTCCCCAGCTCCACGGCGTGGCCAAGATACATCACCAGCACGCGGTCGGAGATGTGCTTAACCACCGCCAAATCATGGGCGATAAAGATAAGCGACAGGCCCATCTCACGCTGCAACTGTTGCAGCAGGTTGACGACCTGGGCCTGAATCGAGACGTCCAGTGCCGAGACCGGCTCGTCACAAATCACCAGCTTGGGTTCAAGGATAAGCGCACGTGCGATACCGATACGCTGACACTGACCGCCGGAAAACTCGTGCGGATAGCGGTTGATCAGGTTGGGCAGCAGGCCAACCTTCAGCATCATCGCCTTAACCTTCTCCTTAACCTGCTGTTTCGGCATTTTTGGATTATAGGTGCGCAGCGGCTCGGCGATTATCTCACCTATCGTCATACGCGGGTTGAGCGAGGCCAGCGGATCCTGGAAGATCATCTGGATATCGCTGCGCGTATTGCGCCATTCGGCAGCAGACATATTCAGCAGGTCTTTACCCAACCAGGCTACGCGGCCGTCGGTGGCCTTAACCAGCCCAATCAGCGCACGAGCAAAGGTCGATTTACCACAGCCCGACTCACCTACCACGCCGAGCGTTTCGCCTTCATACAGGCGCAGACTAACGCCATCGACCGCCTTCAGAGTTTTTGAGGGTTGCCAGAACCACTGCTTGCCGTCTTTGATGTCGAAATGCACCTTCAGGTCGGCGACCTCAAGCAGCACTTTTCTCTGGTCCACGGGAGAGGTATCCGGCGCCGGAGTTATACTAATCACTTCGCTCATACTAGTTCCTCCACGGGCTTGAAGCAGGCACGCAGGCGACCATCGCCAAAGCGCTCTAACGCAGGGGCCGTCGCACAGATTTCGGTGGCGTACGGACAGCGAGGTTGGAATGGACACCCCTTCGGCAGGCGCAGCAGGTTAGGCGGATTGCCCGGGATGGTCAGCAAAGACTCACCCTCAGCGTCGAGGCGCGGCACTGCATTCAGCAGACCCACAGAATAAGGATGGCTCGGGGTGTAAAACACGTCGCGCGCCTGACCGTATTCCATAGTCCGCCCTGCATACATCACCAGCACCTTGTCACAAATGCCCGCAACGACGCCGAGATCGTGGGTAATCATGATGATCGCGGTATTAAACTCGTGCTTCAGTTCGTTCAGCAGGGTCATAATTTGCGCCTGCACGGTCACGTCCAGCGCGGTTGTTGGCTCATCGGCAATCAGCAGTTTTGGACTGCACAGCAGCGCCATCGCTATCATCACGCGTTGACGCATCCCGCCTGAAAATTCGTGTGGATACATCTTCATACGCTTGCGGGCTTCGGGCATCTTGACCGCGTCGAGCATGCGAATCGATCCTTCAAACGCCTCGGAACGGCTCATGTGCTTATGCAGCATCAGCACTTCCATCAGCTGCTCACCCACCTTCATGTAAGGATTTAGTGAAGTCATTGGGTCCTGGAAAATCATCGAAATCTGCTCGGCACGCAGTTTATTCAACTGCTTTTGCGGAAGATTAAGAATCTCACGGCCGTTGAATTTTGCCGATCCGCCGATGCGCCCGTTGCTTGCCAGCAGCCCCATAAGCGCAAACGCGGTCTGCGATTTACCGGAGCCAGACTCACCGACGATGCCCAGTGTCTCTCCGGCGCGCAGGTCGAAATTAAGATCGTTAACCGCGGTCACGTCACCGTCGGGCGTGCCAAAAGTCACACGCAGGTCTTTCACGTCCAGCAGAACCGGTGGCGCATCGACCTCGATGGCCTGTGGAGTGCGGGGGGTATGTTCAATGGTGCTCATCATCGCACTCCTTAACGATCTTTCGGATCGAGCGCATCACGCAGCCCGTCGCCGATAAAGTTGAAACAAAACAGCGTCACGACCAAGAAGCCAGCCGGGAAGAACAGCAGCCAGGGTGACACTTCCATCGAGTTAGCGCCGTCGCTCAGCAGCGCGCCCCAGCTGCTTAATGGCTCTTGTGTTCCCAACCCGAGGAAGCTCAGGAAGGACTCAAACAGGATCATGCTCGGCACCAGCAAAGAGGCGTAAACCACCACCACACCCAGTACGTTGGGGACGATATGGCGCAGTACGATATTCCACGTCGAGACGCCGCTGACCAGCGCGGCCTCAATAAACTCTTTACGTTTCAGGCTCAGCGTTTGCCCACGGACGATACGCGCCATGTCCAGCCATGACACCATGCCGATGGCAACGAAAATCAGGAAGATGTTCTGTCCGAAGAACGTCACCAGCAGGATGACGAAGAACATGAACGGGAAGGAGTTGAGGATTTCCAGCAAACGCATCATTGCGGAGTCGATTTTACCGCCCAGATAGCCCGAAACTGAACCGTAAAGCGTGCCGAGCACCACGGCTACCAGCGCGGCAGATACGCCAACCAGCAGCGAAATGCGGCCGCCGATAGCAACGCGCACCAGCAGGTCGCGGCCCGACGAGTCGGTGCCAAAATAGTGACCGGAGGCAATATCAGGCGCGGCCGACATCATGTTCCAGTCGGTATCGTCGTAGCGGAAATGCGCCAGCATCGGG
Organism: Rouxiella badensis; assembly: GCF_002093665.1. Lineage (GTDB taxonomy): Bacteria > Pseudomonadota > Gammaproteobacteria > Enterobacterales > Enterobacteriaceae > Rouxiella > Rouxiella badensis. The sequence goes on from NZ_MRWE01000018.1 coordinate 30,187, forward strand.
GCAAAGGTCACGAACAAGGCGATAACCGCCAGTACGACCAGGCTAGTCACCGCTGCTCGGTTATGAATAAAGCGGCGACGGGCGTCCTGCCACAGACTGCGCCCTTCTATCTCCAGCTTCTCTGTAAATTGCTCCAGAGCCTCGCTGTTTTTCTTCTTGGTTAACATCATTGGCGTGCTCCAGTATTAATAACGGATTTTCGGATCGATCACGGCGTACAGCACGTCAACGATCGCGTTAAACAGGATAGTCAGGGCACCGACCAAAATGGTCAGGCTCAATACCAGCGAGTAGTCACGGTTTAATGCACCGTTAACGAACAGCTGACCGATACCCGGAAGTCCGTAAATACTTTCGATAACCATTGAACCGGTGATAATACCGACGAAGGCAGGCCCCATGTAGGAGATAACCGGCAACAAGGCAGGTTTCAGCGCGTGACGGAAGATGATGCGACGCATCGGCAGGCCTTTGGCGCGCGCGGTGCGGATAAAGTTGGAGTGCAACACTTCAATCATCGAACCACGGGTAATACGCGCGATGCTGGCGATATAGGCCAGAGAAAGCGCCACCATCGGCAGCACCATATATTTGAAGCCACCGTTATGCCAGCCGCCGCCAGGGAGCCACTTGAGCATGATGGAGAAGATCAAAACCAATAAGGGCGCGACCACAAAACTGGGTATTACCACCCCGGTCATGGCAAAGCCCATCACCGTGTAGTCCCACTTGGTATTTTGATTCAGCGCGGCGATGACGCCGGCAGTAACGCCGAGAACGATGGCCAGAATAAAGGCAGCAAGACCTAATTTCGCCGAAACCGGGAACGACGTGGCGACCAAATCGTTGACGCTATAGTCTTTATATTTGAACGAAGGACCAAAATCACCGTGGGCCAATTGTTCTAAATAATGGAAATACTGTTTGTACATCGGATCATTGAGGTGATATTTCGCCTCAATGTTGGCCATCACTTCTGGCGGCAGATTACGCTCGCCGGTAAACGGACTACCGGGGGCAAGGCGCATCATAAAAAACGAAATCGTGATCAGAATGAAAAGCGTCGGAATAGCTTCCAGACAGCGGCGTAAAATAAACTTTAACATTGCTCGTACCTGCTTTGCTCAGCCAGTTGCTGAAGTCTCAATCAAACACAAAAGCAGAGCGGCTCGGGTAACCGCCCTGCTTCCTCATTATTTAGTGCTTGATGATGTAGAGATCTTTGTCGTAAACGTTATCCTGCGGATCTTTACCACTGTAACCCCCCACGTATTGCTTAACCATACGGGCGTTCACATAGTAATAAACCGGCACGATCGGCGAGTCTTTATCCAGCTGCTGTTCCGCTTTCTGATAGAAATCGGCGCGCTCTTCGTCTGTTTTCGCCTTCAGTGCATCAGCAATAATTGTGTCGAACGCCGGGCTCTTATAGTGCGCGGTGTTGTTGCTGCTGTCGGAAAGCATGATGTTCAGGAAAGAGGTCGGCTCGTTATAGTCGGAGCACCAACCGGCACGGGCGACGTCAAAGTTGCCCTGATGACGAGTTTCGAGGAAGGTTTTCCATTCCTGGTTTTCGAGTTTTACGTCTACGCCGAGGTTTTTCTTCCAGATAGCAGCGGCGGCGATAGCCAGTTTCTTGTGCAGGTCGGAAGAGTTGTAAAGCAGGTTGAAAGTCAGAGGCTTATCGGCGGTATAACCGGCTTCGGCCAACAGTTTTCGACCTTCCGCGTTACGCTGTTCTTGAGTTTCTTTAAACCATGCTGGCGGCGTCAGCTTGCCATAGGTTCCGTCGGTGTATGGCGGAGTGAAACCGTAAGCCGGCAGGTCGCCCTGGGCTTTAACCTTGTTGACGATAATGTCGCGATCCAACCCCAGCTTGAGGGCGGTACGAACACGGTTATCGTTGAACGGCGCTTTCTGGTTGTTAATCTCGTAATAGTAGGTACACAGATACGGGTCAGCGTGCAGCTCTTTCGGGCTGTCTTTCTTCAGCATCTGGAACAACTCGATCGGCAAGTTGTTGTAGGTCATGTCGATTTCACCGCTGCGGTAGCGGTTAACGTCAGAAACCTCGGAAGAGATTGGCAGGAAGGTCACCTGATTCAGCACGGTTTTCGCGTTGTCCCAGTAGTCCGGGTTACGTACCAGCACGATACGTTCGTTAACGGTCCAGGTTTTCAGTTTGAACGCGCCATTGCCAACATAGTTTTCAGGCAGAGTCCATTTGTCGCCAAACTTCTCGACCGCAGGCTTGTACACCGGCTTCATGGCGGTGTGGGAAAGCATTTTCACAAAATAAGGCACCGGCTCGCTCAAGGTGACTTCCAGAGTGTGGTCATCGATGGCTTTGACACCGAGCGTGTCCGGGCTTTTCTTACCGGCGATGATATCGTCGATATTCACAATGTGGCCGTATTGTAGGTAGCTTTCATACGGAGAGGCGGTTTTCGGGTCAGCCAGGCGTTCCCAGCTGTAAACGAAATCAGCGGCGGTTACCGGCTGGCCATTTGACCATTTGGCGTCTTTGCGCAGATGGAAGGTCCAGACTTTAAAGTCTTTGTTTTCCCAGCTTTCAGCTACGCCCGGTACCACGCTACCGTCTTTGACGTTGGTGTCTACCAGACCTTCGAGCAGGTCACGAATAACGTTGGACTCAGGCACGCCCTCAACCTTGTGCGGGTCAAGCGACTGAACTTCATCGCCGTTGTTACGAACCAGCTCTTGCTTGGCGGCCAATTGAACGCCAGCCGGAACGACGGCGGCGAAGCTGCTGGTGGAGGTTACTGCACCAAATGCAGCCAGGATACCGGCGGCGAGAAGGTGTTTTTTTGTGATGTTGGTCATTAATATCAACTCCAATTGTTATTATTTGCCTGTAAACAGGCCAACCCCTTCCGGGTTTAGTTTCGCGATGAGCAGGAACGAATTACTCACGTAGAAACGGTAAGTAGTCAGTTAATCGCGCTGGATTAACACCCCTATTGCATTACCTTCACTGCGTTATTACCTCACAGGAATAAAGTTACCTTTACCTCGTGAAGCGCTTGTTGACTAAGGCTTTTATTCACAATCCATTGCAGGAAATGTGCAAAGCGTCCCCTTCGATTAATTAAAGTCGTGGGTGAAGTTATTTATATTTTCGAAAAGCAGAGAGAATTGATTTTCAATGTCAGAGTAAAGGCGCGTTGTCGTATCCAGCTGCTTTGAATTTGAGGAATCGCCTTGTATAACGGGCGCTGCAGCTTGATGGGTACATTTTTTGTTCAACCGCGCTCTCTCCTGAAAAAGTGAAAAAGAAGTCTTTAAGCTCTTGGCTGGTAAAGCTCTAGCAAGATCCGTTCTCACTTCGGCGATATGCCGAAACATTTTCCATTTGGGAATGTGGCCGAAAATTATCAGATGAAAAATTTTCGCGCCAATAAATTTTACGGAAATGTTAACCAATTCTATTTTATCCGACCCTGCAGGTAGACTGACCAGTGAGTTCCAGGCAACAAAAATCAACTTAATATCTTGTTATTAAAATATTTTTTAAAATTTTAGCACTAAAATTAAGTCAGCTTTATGATTAAAAATTGCACTGACACATTACGTTAACATAAGCTTACTTTTAAGAATAAACCCCTGTTAAGTGCGAGGTAAACACTAATAACATCTCGTCACGGCATGTACAAGTGCTACAGAATGATGTGATTAATTTAACGTCAAAACGGGCAATAAAAGTCGAAAAAAGTGCCTGAAATGGCAAAGAAAAGGGTAATAAATAGGAGTCTTAAGGACGATAGAGGGCAAGAGGCAATTTTATGCCACATTTGGGTGCAGCAGCACATTTTAGAGTCATTAGATGCACTATTATAATGCGCCACATTATTAGATTTGGTAATAATTGTTCAATTGTGTGATCGCCATCGGTTTTAATAATCTGATTTCGAATTTAAACACCCTGCACCTATCTTTATAATCCCGCGGCAATAATTCCCCTCCGTTATATCTTATTTAATGTTTAGCGCGGTATTTTACTTGATGGGTACCGCTATAAAACAGAAATGCGCATAAAGTACCACCCTCCACTCTTAGCCCCCTCGGCTATGCTTAAGGTGAATTATCGACTCGTTCAGGGGATGCATGACGTACTGAACCTATAACCTGAAAACAACAGGAGATGTTCAATGCCAACTTTATGCGATATCTGTAACGCCAGGCCTGCTTCAGGCAGAGTCACCATCGTGCAAAACGGTCAGCGCAAGACGATAGCAATCTGTGATTATGATTACCGCCAGCTGATGCGGCACCAAAATGTGCTTAACCCTTTCGACTCCCTGTTAGGTGGAATGGGGGGACGCGATGGGTTATCCGGTTTCTTCAATAATTTCACTCAGGGCAGATCAAACGACGAGAGCACGTTTGGGGAGGTGCCCCGCGAGTCCGTTGACACCACAGAAGCGTTTAGCAAACAGTCGCTCGAGCTTTTGCAGAAAGCAGCCGAAAAGGCCCACGCGCTAAATCGGAGCGAGCTTGATACCGAACACCTTCTTTACGTTCTTGCCGATACCGACGTCTGCACCACCCTGTTCAAAGAATTCAAAATCTCCCCTGAGGATATAAAAAATTATATCGATCAGAATGCCTATTCCGGCGCCACAGAGACCGGGGCATCGATGGATGATATGAGCGTTTCGCCCCGCCTGAAAAAGGCTTTTATGTTTGCATTCCAGGCTTCTCGCGAGTTGGGGCACTCCTACGTCGGCCCCGAGCATCTGCTGATTGGTCTCAGTGAAGTCACCGACAGCGTCGCCGGTTCTTTGCTTAAAAAATACGGCATCTCACCTGAAGCGATTCGCCAGAAAGTGGTAAAAATCGTTGGCAAAGGCGCTGAAGACGGCCGCGTCGATACGCCTACCGGCACCCCGAATCTGGATAAGTTTGGTCGTGACCTCACCGAGATGGCGCGAGCGGGCAAGCTCGATCCGGTTCTCGGCCGAGCCCAGGAAATTGAGAACACGATAGAGGTTTTGGCACGCCGCAAGAAAAACAATCCGGTGCTGATAGGTGAACCCGGCGTCGGTAAAACCGCCATTATTGAAGGGTTAGCACAGCGCATCGTTAAGGGCGACGTGCCTGAGGTGCTGCGCGGTAAGCGATTGGTTGAGGTCAACATCAACTCAATGGTCGCTGGCGCGAAATATCGCGGTGAGTTTGAAGAGCGCGCCAAACAGCTTATCGATGAAGTCACGGCCAAAAAAGGCGAGCTGATCCTGTTTATCGATGAACTTCACACCATTGTTGGCGCGGGTCAAGGCGGTGGCGAAGGCGGATTAGATATTGCCAACGTGCTCAAGCCTGCCCTCGCCCGCGGTGAACTCAGCCTGATTGGTGCCACTACGCTTAACGAATATCAGAAGCACATTGAGAAAGACGCGGCTCTGGAAAGGCGTTTCCAGCCGGTGCTGGTGCCAGAACCGACCGTCGACCAGACCATCATGATCCTTCGCGGGCTGCGCGACACGCTTGAAGCGCACCATCAGGTCACCTTTTCCGACGAAGCCTTTGTCGCTGCCGCCGAGCTCTCGGACCGCTACATTACCTCGCGCTTCCTGCCGGACAAAGCTATCGACCTGATTGACCAGGCGGCGGCACGCGTCAGGATTGGCTCGACCTCTCGCCCGGCGGAGGTGCAGGAGCTCGAGGCACAGATTTCTCACGTCAAACGCGAACGGGACTATTCCTCCAGCCGCAAACAGTTTGATGACGTGAAGAAATTTGAGAAAGATATTGAGGATAAACAGAAACGCCTCGATGAACTGACCGAGGCGTGGAATAACAAAACCGGGTCAGAAACCCTTGAGGTTACCGTCGCGTCGGTCGCCGAAGTAGTTTCCCGCCTGACGGGGATCCCGGTCTCTGATTTGACGCAGGAAGAGCGTAAAAAACTGCTTAACATGGAAGAGAAACTGCGTGAACGCGTAGTGGGCCAGGAAGACGCTGTGACCGCCGTAAGCGATGCAGTGCGGTTGTCTCGTGCCGGTTTGGGTCAGGCGCACCGCCCGATTGCCACTTTCCTGTTCCTCGGCCCAACCGGTGTAGGTAAAACCGAGTTGGCGAAGGCCATCGCAGAAGCGGTGTTTGGCGATGAGCAGTCCATTATTCGCATCGATATGTCGGAATATATGGAAAGACATACGGTCGCACGCCTGATTGGCGCGCCTCCGGGATATGTCGGCTATGACGAAGGTGGTCAGTTAACGGAACGGGTCAGACGCCGTCCCTACAGCGTTATCCTGCTCGATGAAATAGAAAAAGCGCATCCAGACGTTTATAACGTGTTGCTCCAGGTGTTTGATGACGGCCGCCTGACCGATGGCAAAGGTCGCGTGGTTGATTTCAGTAATACTACGATTATCGCCACCAGCAATTTGGGGTCGGCGATTATTATGGCCAATTCATCGCTACCGGAAAATGAACGCAGGCCGGATAAAGAAATTCGCGATGAACTGATGCAAGTCCTCAAAGGCCACTTCAGGCCCGAATTCCTCAACCGTATTGACGAGATAATCGTATTTAACTCGCTGTCGTCAGAAAATATCCGCCTGATTGTTCAAATTCAGCTGGACCGGCTAACCCGCACTGCGGCGGCGCAGGATATCACCCTCACTGTTGCCGAAAGCCTGGTTAACCATTTAACCGAAGTGGGCTATCAACCTGATTTTGGAGCACGCGAGCTTAAACGCAAAATACGTCAGGAGGTAGAAACTAAACTCGCGAAGGAAATACTGGGCGACAAACTTAAATCAGGGGATTCGGTCGAGATAGGTTTCGATGAAGAGAGTGACAAGGTGGTGTTTGATATCCATTCTTCACCTGCCTCATCTTCTGCAACGTAACCATAGGAGATAAGAGAAAAGTTTCATCGATCTTTATTAAGCAAGGGCGTCAGCGCCCTTGCTTAATTATTTTTCATGCCGGATTTTCTTTACAGCAGGCCGGGAAACGTGGCTTTAAGACCGGTAACAATAAACTCGATACCTAAGGCCATCAATAACAATCCCATAATACGTGTAATAACGTTAATACCGGTTTGCCCTAAAAGTTTCATCACCAACGGTGCGGCGCGGAACAGCAACCAGCAGCAGAAGGAGAAGATAACGATCGCGAGCGTAAATCCAAGCAGGTTTTCCCAGCTGTGATAGCGCGAACTCCAGACGATGGTGGAACTGATTGCCCCCGGACCGGCCATTAAAGGCAGCGCAAGCGGCACAACGCCTACGTTTTCACGGATTGCGGTCTCCGACTTCTCCTGTTTGTTCTGTTTGTCCTCACCCAGCTTACCGCTAATCATCGACATCGCAATGGTAACCACCAGAATACCACCGGCAATACGGAAGGAATCTATCGAGATGCCAAACAGATGCAGGATGGCGTCACCGAGGAACAGCGAGGTGCATAAAATAATCGCGACCGAAAGATTGGCCGTCATATTGGTTTTATTGCGTCCTGCTGCTGCCTGATAGCTGGTCATACTGATAAATACCGGCAGGATCCCCACCGGGTTGACCAGCGCAAACAGGCCGACAAAAAACTTGATATAACCCGAGAAATCCAAAATTGTCTGACTCACGCAGTACTCCGCATAAGAGGTAAAAAAGGGGGGTGATTAATGGGCGCTAATGTACTGGAATCGCCGCCCATACGCCACGAAGTTATTCAGCATATACCTCTAGATTTTCAGAACAAAGCAGTGAATAACACCAGCATTAAATTGCTGAAAAAACGCTCATTAACGGCAGCGGTCAACGACTAACAATTTTGCTTCAATTAATCGATTCAATTAACAAACAGAGAGCTGAAAGGAGTCAGCTTTAGATTTTAACTTGATCTGGATCATATTCAGCCTACTCATTAGTCGGTAAGCTTATTCCACGGCAACAAAAGCGGCTCGTTTTACCAACAGAACAAATGATGGAGTCGCGATAATTTTAACAATTTATGTCCTGCGCCATCAGAATTGATTAGAAACCTTTTTAGAAAATAGAAAAACAGACCACGCATTCCTTTGATAAATAGTGAGTTTTAAATGTTCCGGCAGCATTGTTGGGCACGACTATACTTGGAGCCTGGCCCGGCTATTTTCTAAAAAAGTTTAACATTCTCAGGAGAACACCATGGCAGTCACAAACGTCGCTGAACTGAACGAGCTTGTTGCTCGTGTAAAAAAAGCACAACGTGAGTATGCAGAGTTCACACAAGAACAGGTTGATAAAATCTTCCGGGCCGCCGCACTTGCCGCCGCTGACGCACGTATTCCTCTTGCCAAATTAGCCGTTGAAGAATCTGGTATGGGTATTATCGAAGACAAAGTGATTAAAAACCACTTCGCTTCAGAATATATCTACAACGCTTATAAAGATGAAAAGACCTGTGGCGTCGTCGCAGAAGACGAAACCTACGGCACCATTACCATTGCTGAACCTATCGGCATTATCTGCGGGATAGTCCCCACCACCAACCCAACTTCTACCGCAATTTTCAAAGCCCTTATTAGCCTCAAAACCCGCAACGCAATTATCTTCTCGCCACACCCACGCGCGGCTAAAGCAACCATCAAAGCCGCGAATATCGTGCTGCAGGCAGCGATTAAGGCCGGTGCACCCAAAGACATTATCGGCTGGATTGACGCACCAAGTGTGCCGTTGTCCAACGAACTCATGCATCACCCTGACCTTAACCTGATTCTCGCCACCGGCGGTCCTGGCATGGTTAAAGCCGCCTACAGCTCAGGTAAACCGGCCATCGGCGTCGGTGCCGGTAATACCCCGGTCGTGGTGGATGAAACTGCTGATATCAAACGCGTTGTCGCATCCATTCTGATGTCCAAAACCTTCGACAATGGCGTAATTTGCGCCTCAGAACAGTCCGTTATCGTCGTGGATTCCGCCTATGAGGCAGTCAGAGAACGCTTCAAATCACACGGCGGCTATATGCTGGCCGGGAAAGAGCTGAAGGCGGTTCAGGACGTTATTCTTAAAAATGGCGGCCTCAATGCCGACATCGTCGGCCAGCCTGCAACCAAGATTGCTGCCATGGCCGGTATCACCGTACCTGCCAATACCAAAGTGCTAATCGGTGAAGTTTCCAAGGTTGACGAGTCGGAACCTTTCGCACACGAAAAACTTTCACCGACGCTTGCGATGTATCGCGCTAAAAACTTCGAAGATGCGGTCGATAAAGCCGAGAAACTGGTGACCATGGGCGGCATCGGCCACACCTCTTGTCTCTATACCGACCAGGACAACCAGCCAGAGCGCGTTCGCTACTTCGGCGACAAGATGAAAACCGCACGAATTCTCATCAATACGCCCGCTTCTCAGGGGGGTATCGGTGACCTCTACAACTTCAAACTTGCGCCTTCACTAACGCTGGGTTGTGGTTCATGGGGCGGTAACTCCATTTCTGAAAACGTCGGACCAAAACATCTTATCAACAAGAAGACTGTTGCGAAGCGAGCAGAAAATATGCTGTGGCACAAACTTCCGAAATCCATTTACTTCCGCCGCGGCTCACTGCCTATCGCACTTGAAGAAGTGGCAACAGACGGTGCAAAACGTGCGTTCATCGTCACCGACCGTTACCTGTTCAACAACGGTTATGCAGACCAGGTGACCCGTGTTCTGAAAAGCCACGGTATTGAAACCGAAGTGTTCTTTGAAGTAGAGGCCGACCCAACGCTGAGTATCGTGCGTAAAGGCGCTGAGCAGATGAATTCCTTTAAACCGGACGTCATTATCGCGCTCGGCGGGGGCTCACCGATGGACGCCGCGAAAATCATGTGGGTGCTGTACGAACATCCCGAAACGCATTTCGAAGACTTGGCGCTGCGCTTTATGGATATCCGTAAACGTATCTACAAGTTCCCCAAAATGGGGGTGAAAGCGAAGATGATTGCTATCACTACCACCTCAGGGACAGGCTCTGAAGTGACGCCTTTCGCGGTCGTTACCGACGATGCGACCGGGCAGAAATATCCGCTGGCTGACTATGCACTGACTCCGGACATGGCGATTGTCGACGCCAATCTGGTGATGAACATGCCGAAATCGCTCTGTGCCTTCGGCGGTCTTGATGCGGTAACGCACGCTCTCGAAGCCTACGTTTCCGTTCTTGCCAACGAGTTTTCCGATGGACAGGCTTTGCAAGCGCTCAAACTGCTGAAAGAGTTCCTGCCAGCTAGCTATAAAGAAGGCGCGAAGAATCCGGTTGCCCGTGAACGCGTGCACAACGCCGCAACCATCGCCGGTATCGCGTTTGCCAACGCCTTCCTCGGGGTTTGTCACTCAATGGCGCATAAACTCGGCTCCGAGTTCCACATTCCACACGGCCTTGCCAACGCGATGCTTATTTCGAACGTGATTCGCTACAACGCGAATGACAACCCGACCAAGCAAACCGCCTTTAGCCAGTACGATCGTCCACAGGCGCGCCGTCGCTACGCCGAGATTGCCGACCATTTAGGCCTCAGCGCTGCGGGTGACCGTACCGCGCAGAAGATTGAGAAACTGCTGGCCTGGTTAGACGAAATCAAGGCTGAATTGGGGATACCTACCTCCATTCGTGAAGCAGGCGTACAGGAAGCCGACTTCCTGTCTAAAGTCGATAAACTGTCAGAAGACGCGTTCGACGACCAGTGTACCGGCGCTAATCCGCGTTATCCGCTGATTTCAGAACTTAAACAAATTCTGATTGATACCTACTACGGCAATAAATTCAGTGAAGAATTGCCGCTGAGTGTGGTAACCAAACAGGAACCCGTGACTATCGTGGCAGACGCAGCGAAGGCTCCAGGAATTAAAAAAGCCAAAAAGTAATCGTCAGTCACACGCGTTAAAAAAGAAACCCGCCATATGGCGGGTTTCTTTTTATGCCTTAAGAATGTGCTGAAACATTAAGTGTATTAATGGTTTTTGCTTATTATCACCAATACAAATAATAGAATCGTAAGACTAATGTAAACGAAAGGTTATCATTGCGACCCTTTCAGGCTTTTTCATTCAGCCATGGCTTCTTTATAATGCTTGCGGCAAACGGAGACATACTGCTCATTCCCCCCAATAACGACCTGAGCGCCATCGTGAAGGGCTTTTCCATTCTCGTCGAGCCTGAGGGTTTGATTCGCCTTACGACCGCAGTGGCATATGGTTTTAAGCTCGACCAGTTTATCGGCCCATGCCAGCAAATACTGACTGCCGCTAAATAACTCGCCGCGAAAGTCTGTACGCAGGCCATAGCACAGCACGGGGATATCGAGCCTGTCGACAACCTCGGTTAATTGTTCCACCTGCCCGCGCGTCAGGAACTGGCTTTCGTCTATTAACACGCAGTGCAAGGTTTGCGCCTCATGAGCTTCGCCAATAAGCGCCAGCAAATCGGTATCTTGATTATAAAGTTCAGCGGGTGAAGATAATCCTATACGCGAGCTGACCTTCCCTTCCCCGAAACGGTTATCTATTGCCGCAGTCAGCACTAACGTGCGCATGCCGCGTTCCTGATAGTTATAGGAAGATTGTAACAAAGATGTAGATTTTCCTGCATTCATCGCAGAATAATAAAAATAAAGTTGAGCCATGAGCCCTTAACTCCAACAGTATAATGAATTCCGAAACGCCTCTTGCTTTCAATTGTAACACACCGCCAGAAGCTATAGGCATTGACTATGCCTGCCTGTAACCGGTCCCATAGACAATAAAGCAGCAGGTTGATTACAGAGTTTTACAATCAGATATTGTGATTACTCTTCTTCCTAATTAGTTAACCTAACAGGGAGATTCCCGATAAGATCTCTGGAAAGTGCCCGTATAAATCAATTATTAAGCAATACTCTATTCCAGTAAGGTTATAAATTCGGACCCTTCCTTAGCGGGTTAATCGATCGCTGGAGGGCACATATAGCTAAAATGCTTGAGGGATTTCTCAAGGCTAATGTTGTCAGTTATACGTAAGGTCTATTGATATTTGTAACCTGTCCGCCAAGGTTATAAAAGAGACGATTAAAAGCTGTGGCTTACCGCACAAAAGGACAATCAATTTGCCTTATAGTGCTAACTTTAATACAGAGTTAATCGGGTTTATATTTCTCACAGTGAAAAACAATATTGCTTATAAATGGTAAATTCCCGTCAACATAACAAATTGGCTATTGCAGAATACAGAAGAGCATTCTATTATTACCGAAACGCCCCCCACTAATTAAATTGAGACTTGTATAATGAGCGAAGCATTAAAAATTCTGAACAACATCCGTACTCTGCGTGCACAGGCTCGCGAATGTACCCTGGAAACTCTCGAAGAAATGCTAGAGAAATTAGAAGTTGTTGTTAATGAGCGCCGTGAAGAAGATTCTGCAGCCGCTGCGGAAATTGAAGAGCGTACTCGTAAACTGCAGCAATATCGCGAAATGCTGATCGCTGACGGCATCGATCCAAATGAATTGCTGTCTACTATGGCGGCAACTAAAGCAACCGGCAAAACTAAGCGTGCTGCCCGTCCTGCTAAATACAAATACGTTGACGAGAACGGCGAAAGCAAAACCTGGACTGGCCAGGGTCGTACTCCAGCGGTAATCAAGAAAGCTATCGAAGAAGAAGGCAAACAGCTGGACGATTTCCTGCTGTAAGTTTTTTTGGCTGTACCCCAGTCTCAAGATAATGTTTTCACAAAACCACCGTTAACGCGGTGGTTTTTTATTTTTTAAGTCAGACGCTGGGCAATAATCCATCAGAGCGCCTTCAGGCTCTCTGAAGTGGACATAAAAAAGGCTGCCATGGCAGCCTGTTGTTATTCGCGCAGCTTCTGCTTTGTGATTAGCAGTGATAATAATCTTTATACCAGCTGACAAAGTTCTTCACCCCTTCGTATACCGAAGTTTGCGGTTTGAAACCTGTAGCGTTATATAACGGCGTACTGTCAGAGCTGGTTTCATGCACGTCACCCGGCTGCATTGGCATCATGTTCTTCTTCGCTTCAACGCCCAGCGCGCTCTCGAGTGCCTCTATATAGGTCATCAGCTTAATCGGGTTGCTATTGCCAATATTATAGAGGATGTAAGGTGCAGAGCTCTTGGAGCCGTCACCCGTCTCGACCGTCCAGTCAGGCTGTGGCTGAGGAATAATATCCTGCAGGCGCATGATGGATTCTGTTACATCATCGATATAGGTAAAGTCGCGGCGCATTTCGCCGTGGTTATAAACATCGATGCTCTGGTCCGCAATAATAGCTTTGGTAAACTTGAACAACGCCATATCTGGACGCCCCCAAGGACCGTACACCGTGAAGAAGCGCATTCCGGTTGTCGGCAAACCATACAGGTGCGAATAAGTATGCGCCATCAACTCATTGGCCTTTTTCGTGGCCGCATAAAGCGAGATAGGATGGTCTACGTTATCTTCTGTATCAAACGGCTGCTTGCGGTTCATTCCATAAACAGAGCTTGAAGACGCATAAAGCAGATGTTTAACTTTATTATGGCGGCAGCCTTCAAGTACGTTGGCAAAACCCACGACATTAGCATCAACGTACGCCAGTGGATTTTCGATCGAATAGCGAACCCCCGCCTGCGCTGCTAAATGAATTACGCGGTCAAACTTATTCACGGCAAAAAGCTCGGCCATCCCTGCACGATCGGCAAGATCCAACTTGGCGAACTTGAAAGCGGGTTTGGCTTCAAGCTGGGCCAGACGCGCCAATTTCAAACTGACGTCATAGTAATCATTTAGATTATCAAGACCGGTTACCTGATGCCCTTCTTCCAACAACCGCAGGGTAACAAAATAACCGATGAAACCTGCTGCACCTGTTACTAAATAATTCATGCCTTCTCCTTACAATACCGGATTCACTGATGCACCGCGGCCAATCCCATAATAGGTAAAACCACGTTTTTCGAGTCGATCCGGATCAAACAAATTACGGCCATCAAAAATAACCGGGCTCTTTAAAGAGCTTTTCATCAAATCAAAATCGGGGGCGCGGAAATTCTGCCACTCTGTACAAATAACCAACGCATCGGCACCTTGTAATGCCGCTTCTTTGGTTCCCATCAGTTCTAAATCGCTGCGGTGACCATAAATACGTTGAGTTTCATTCATTGCCTCAGGATCGTAGGCTTTAATTTTTGCGCCCGCCGCCCAAAGTTGTTCCATTAGCACTCGGCTCGATGCTTCACGCATATCGTCGGTGTTCGGCTTAAATGACAGCCCCCAAAGTGCAAAGGTTTTTCCTGCTAGATTTTTACCGAAATGACGTTCAACAAACGTCGGCAGTTTATATTTCTGCTGAGCATTAACCTGTTCCACTGCCTGAAGCAGTTTTGGCTGATAGCCAATTTGTTCTGAGGTGCGGATCAATGCCTGCACATCTTTCGGGAAACAGGAGCCGCCATATCCACAGCCTGGATAAATAAAGTGATAGCCGATACGTGAATCGGAACCAATCCCCTGTCGGACTTTCTCGATATCTGCCCCCAATAACTCGGCAAGATTCGACATTTCATTCATGAAGCTGATTTTGGTGGCCAACATGCAGTTAGCCGCATATTTCGTCAACTCTGCGCTGCGAATGTCCATCACGATCATTCTGTCGTGATTGCGGTTAAAAGGCTCATACAGCTCGCGAATCGGCTCGATAGCGTCTGGATTATCAGTACCAATTACGATGCGCTCAGGTCGCATGCAGTCAGCCACCGCAGCCCCCTCTTTCAGAAACTCAGGATTCGAAATAACGTCAAATGAGAGCTTAATACCGCGCTGTTGAAGAGTCTGTCCCATAACCTGACGCACTTTGTCCGCCGTTCCAACCGGCACGGTAGACTTGTCGATAACAATCTTTGGCGAGGTCATATACTGGGCAATGGTGCGCGCCACGGCGGTTACGTATTTCAGGTCAGCCGATCCATCTTCTTCAGGCGGGGTGCCGACGGCAATAAACTGCACCTGAGCATGCGCAACCCCTTCTTCAGCATCAATGCTGAATTTGAGGCGGCCTGATTCGTAGTTTTGCTTAACCAATGGAGTCAAACCCGGTTCGAAAATCGGTATTTGTCCGTTCTTCAAGTTCTCAACCTTTTTGGCATCCACGTCAATGCACAGCACTTCGTGCCCAACTTCTGCCAACACCGCCGCCTGAACCAAGCCAACATAACCTATTCCAAATACGGTGACTTTCATGAGCAACTCCCCAATATTGAAAACTCGCAAGACGATTAAGTAATACGCAAGCGCGGGCTTTTTCCGGATCCTTTGGAATCGCTGCGACGAATATTGGGCGGCAGTATAACAGTTTCAAAGGGCTTCGCGACGTCCAACGTGCGTTGGACAAGGAACAAGACCCAAGATTACTCTTGGAAAATAATCCATAAAATCTGAGGGATAAAGCGGGTTAAGCGGAGTTCTACCCGTTAAAAATCGGCGCTTCGATGAGGGTTTATTCAGCAGAAAGCATTAATCTGAGGCGACCACCGGCCCCCCAAACCTGACATTGCCATGCTTCACAACGCTGACTTACCTGATTGGAGTAAGACGAACCGAGGGTGCCGAGGGGCACTCCGTTACTCAGCTGAATCTGATTTGTGCCGGTATTTATGTTGGCATGTAATCCTGCAGAAACCAGAATTAGATTTTTTTGTTCTGCGTTGTAATAACCCATCAACATCGGGAATTGCCCCTCTAAATGGGCCTGCTTAAACAAATGATTAACCTGTTTCAGCAGCGCAGACATTTGTGGCAGTCGCTGATTTTGATTACTGAGGTGCTCGCGCAGCAGTCCATTGAAGATCGCGCGCAATAATAAAGCGGCCAATACGCCGTTTTCACTGGCACGGGTCACATCGAGGCAATAAAAGCCCAGATCTTTCGCAGAAAGAGCCGCAATGTCCAGCACCAGACCGGCGTTTTGCGCCATAGTCAGTTGGCGGTAGTTAATGCGGCAGTGAGCGAGGGTTTGCTGAACAGGTGGTTGCAACTCTTGCAACAGTCTCGCAGCCTCATGCGGGTTGCGGCACAGCGCTTCCCAGTCTTGCATCAAATCGCTTTTTTCTAGCGCCTGAGAGGAAAACAGTTTGGGATAAAGGCTGGTTAATAGCGCCTCACGAAGGCGATTGAGGTCGTTAACAGGTTTGAGCAGCACGTCTTCTACGCCCAAACGGAGCATAGTCGCGACGTCGGTCATTTTATCCGTGGCGGAGATAACCAGAACGGGGATCTTGCTCCCCTGCAGGCGGAGGCTTTCAACAAACTCGATGCCGCCCATTTCAGGCATTGCCAAATCACAGAGGATTAAATCAGGGGGAAACTCCTCAACCAGAGACAAGGCTTCAAGCCCGTTTGCCGCTTCGGTAAAGGTTGCCCCCAACGAACTCACATAGCCTGCCAGTACCGATCTGAAAACGGCTTCGTCTTCGACGATCAGGATGTGCTTGCTTGTAAGTGGCTTGTCCATCAGGGTCTCCCAGAAATTCTTCCCCCTAATAGTGGCCTATAAAGCGTAATTTTGCCCGTCAGAATTATCAGATAACGCTGGAATGTTGCTAAACCGTTCAGAAATGATTGTTTTTAACCAATGGCAGCAGCTGGTCCATCTGCTTCTCAACCGCCAGTCGCCCCGCCTCAATAGCCTCTTCAGCACGGTGGAAATCAAGGGTAGAAATTTGTGGGCAAAACGGCTGAAGGACCACGTCCGGCGGATCACCCGCCATACGATAGCGCTTAAGACGATTTTCGAGCACCTGAATAGACGTCGACATGATTTCCATCGCGGTTGGGGTTTGGCTGTTCTGTCTGACCACTGGCCGGGCAAGCTTCTGACGAATTTTGTCGCGCCAGTTGAGCTCTTTGACGTCGTCAATGTTGTCGGGATTTGCCTGTACCGACAGCAGATCTTGCTGCATTAAATGTGCCTCATGCTGTAGATCAACGGCGATAACGATATCCGCCCCCATCGCGCGGGTCAGCGAAACCGGCACCGGATTGACCACCGCACCATCAACCAGCCAGTAGCCGTTAAACCACACCGGTGCCAGCAGGCCCGGCATACTGCAGGACGCACGCACTGCCTGATGCAGATCGCCTTTAGTGAGCCAAAGCTCTCTCCCCGTACTGAGGTTGGTGGCCACCGCACCAAATTTTCGATTACATTGCTCAAAGTCTTCGATGCGCAGCAGCTGAGAGACGGCGTTAAAAATCCTCTCGCCGCGCAGCAGACCGCCGCGTCGCCATGAGAAGTCCATCAGCCTTAATACGTCCCAATAGCTAAACGACCTTACCCAGCCTTCCATCGCCGGGAGACGCCCACTGACGTAGGCCGCACCGACCAATGATCCCACCGAGCATCCCGCCACGATATCGACTTCAATTCCCATCTCATGCAGCGCATTGATCACACCAATATGAGCCCAACCTTTTGCTGCCCCTGAGCCCAGAGCCAGACCAATTTTCAGCTGTCGTGCCATTATTTTTCCTATCTCTGCCTGATGACGGAGTATTTGCCGCCGCTTGTGCGTTGTCACTCGGTGACAATGTTAGGTAACATAACGCCCTTTAGCATTCAATAGCACGCACTGCGCGCTGCCAGTTACCGGAGTTAATGTGAACAGTTTATGCCCTTGCGGCAGCGAGTCCGAGTTTGAACAATGTTGCCAACCGGCAATCACCGGCGTGCGCCCTGCGGCGACCCCCGAAGCACTGATGCGTTCACGTTACAGCGCTTACGTGACCGAAAATGCAGACTACCTGATTGCAAGCTGGCACCCTGACTGCCGCGTTCCCGAACTGCGGGCTGCCCTGCTCGAAGGGTTTGGCTCTACCCACTGGTTGGGGCTGAACGTCGTTGCCACCGCAAAGGGTAAAAGCGCCGATGAAGGTTTCGTTGAGTTCGCTGCACGCTATCAGGAAGAGGGCAATCCAGATACCGTGCTAATCCACGAACGTTCACGCTTTCTTCGAGTAAATAAACACTGGTATTATGTCGATGGAATTAAGCCGCAGGTAGGGAGAAACGATCCTTGCACCTGCGGTTCTGGCAAAAAATATAAGAAGTGCTGCGCAAAATAACGCGGCATAATGCCCCAACGCGATAGACGCATAATTAACATATTCCCTCAATAATAATGAGGGGGACAGGATTTAGACTCTGATGTCACATCACAACGTTCAAACCAAAGTTTTACGCACTATTTGTCCTGATGCTAAAGGGCTGATCGCCAAGATCACCAATATTTGTTACAAGCACGAGCTGAATATCGTGCAGAACAATGAATATGTCGATCACCGCACCGGCCGCTTCTTCATGCGCACCGAGCTGGAAGGCATCTTTAACGACAACACCTTGTTAGCCGATCTCGACAGCGCGCTGCCGAAAGGTTCCATCCGTGAGCTACAAAGCACCGACCGTCGTCGTATCGTCATTTTGGTGACCAAAGAGGCGCATTGCCTGGGCGATCTGCTGATGAAATCCGTCTACGGCGGCCTGGACGTCGAGATTGCGGCCGTTATCGGTAACCACGACACCCTGCAAACGCTGGTTGAGCGCTTCGATATTCCTTTCCATCTGGTTAGCCACGAAGGTCTGACCCGCGAGCAGCACGACAGCGCGATGATGGCGCAGATTGACCAATACCAGCCTGACTATGTGGTACTGGCGAAATATATGCGCGTGTTAACGCCGGGCTTTGTACAGCACTATCCGAACCAGGTTATCAATATTCACCACTCTTTCCTGCCGGCGTTTATCGGCGCGCGCCCTTACCATCAGGCCTATGAGCGTGGCGTGAAGATCATCGGTGCAACGGCGCACTACGTTAATGACAATCTGGATGAAGGCCCAATCATCATGCAGGACGTTATTAATGTCGATCACACTTACACCGCTGACGATATGATGCGTGCCGGCCGCGACGTTGAAAAGAACGTGCTGAGTCGCGCAATTTATAAAGTTCTTCAGCAGCGCGTATTTGTTTACGGCAACCGTACGGTCATTCTTTAAGCCTGCCGCGGGCGTTTTTGGTTAGTAAAACGCCCGCACGTGCAAAAAATCGGCATTCGAACCTGTTTTAACTATTTTCTGCGTTTCAAGGCTTTACAGCTGCGTTTCATTTGATATGATGCGCCCCGCTTACCGCGACAAGCCACGCGGCAGGTACTGAAGTAAAGAGTAAAACAAGAAATCCACGAATTTCGTGGTGGGGTTCCCGAGCGGCCAAAGGGAGCAGACTGTAAATCTGCCGTCATCGACTTCGAAGGTTCGAATCCTTCCCCCACCACCATCGCGTTGCCCTCTACAGGTTGTAAAATTCCTTCAAAGTTTGTCTAAAACACTCGACAGCACATTACGACTTCCCTGTTCTGCAATACCTTAAGCCTGTTAGCTATTCTAGCGGCGATCCTGTTTCACAGAACCTCCGCCATGCCACTATTTTGCTTTATCGCTTTTGTTCATTGTCGCCTTTAACTTGCCGACGAGTTCACTGCGAAAATCGCCAAGGCGCGGTTTATCCCCTTCGAGCCACGGCAGCGGACGGCAAAGCTCCATCGTTTTGACGCCCAGACGCGCGGTCAGCAAGCCAGCGCCAATACCCTGTGCCGCACGCGCCGAAAGACGGGCCGCTAAGTCTTGCGAGATCCAGTCCATACCAATCTCCCTTACCAGCTCGGTGGCTCCCGCGAACGCAATATTGAGCAATACCAAACGGAACAGCCGGATCCGGCTGTAATAGCCCAGCTCTATGCCGTACAAACTGGCAATACGATTAACCAAACGCAGATTTCGCCAGGCGATAAACCCCATATCGACCAACGCTAACGGGCTAACGGCAATCATTAGCGCTGATTCTGCGGCTGACTGACTTATCTCGCGACGCGCCTGTCCGTCAAGCACCGGCTGAACCAGACGCGCATAAAGCTCAACGACTTCACGGTCACTGTGTGTTTCGTGCAGCGAAGCCTGCCAGCGCTGAAGCGCCGGATGACTTTGGTCCAACCCTGCCTGACGGGCAAGTTTTTCACAAAATGCGCGTCCCTGACCTAGCGCGTGGCTGTGCAACAGGTCGGTCGCGACGTCGCGCTCATCGGCTCGCTGGCGCAGACGATAAAGGCGTCGCCACTCGGTCAGTACCGACCCGACACCGGCCACAACAATCAATCCCCCAGCAGTACAGGCACCGAGCGCAATCCAGTCCTGTTGATTCCACGCCTGATGCACCCACTGAACGCCCTGTCCCACTAAGCTTGCAGCAAATACCACCACGCCGAGCCGAACCATTTTACTCCACAAACTGCGGCGCGGTTTCAACGCTCGGCTGACCACCGCCTCGGCCTGTCCTTCCTGCGCAAGCAACGGGTCAGTATCAGGCACGGCCAGGAAATTCTCGGCCTGCGCACCGTCGAAACTTTGTGCCGCCCGGAGCTTATGTTCTTCAGGAGGCTGAATGTTCTGTTCGAAATGAATACGCGGTTTCAGTGGCTCGTTCATCGCATTTTATCTCCCAGTAAAAACTCCATCACAGAATCCATTCTGATATGCGGCAACGGCACATCAATGTTCATCTGGCGTGGGCGGAAGTCGTCAAAGTGAAAACCCTGCTGCTCCCAGAAAGCGTTGCCCGGCAAACGTGAAGGCACCTCACCGGGATAAACCGTCAACGCCTGACCGTCTTCAAGACGGTGCCCTTTGACCGCCGGGATAGACTGGCCCTGATACTCTACCAGTCCGCTCTCGGTAGCCTGCACAGAAGCAAGCCCGGCGCAGTCCATGCTGATACCTTCGAAGGCGGCGTTTTGCCATGCTTCTTGCACCAACTGCTGCAACAGAGAAACCAGATTGGCGTGCTGATCGCCGGTGATATGATCGGCCTTGGTGGCGGCAAACATCAGTTTATCGATGCAGGGGGCAAACAGGCGGCGAAATAGCGTGCGTTTTCCATAGTGAAAACTTTGCATTAGCTGTGTCAGCGCGAGGCGCATGTCGTTAAACGCCTGGGGACCGCTATTTAGGGGTTGCAGGCAGTCAACCAGCACTATCTGCCGGTCAAAGCGGATAAAGTGTTCCTTATAGAAGCCTTTAACAATGTTCGAACAGTAGTAGTCGAAGCGCTGGCGCAGCATGCCCAGATTGCTGTGTTTATCGGCCTGCGCCAACTGGCTGTCGCTAAACTGATGCAGTTCAGGCCATGGGAAAAACTGTAGTGCCGGTGCACCGGCCAGATCGCCCGGTAACACAAAACGCCCAGGCTGAATAAAATGCAGACCTTCGTCTTTGCAGCGCAGCAGATAAGCCGTGTAGGCCTGTGCGATGGCCGCCAGCTGATTTTCATCGGCCGGCGCCAGTGGGTCGCACTGGCGGCACAGTGCAAGCCAGGGTGCCGCCCAATCGGCGCGCTGCCCCTGTAACAGGCCAGCCATCTGCCGTGACCAGCTCAAATAGTCCTGCTCGAGCATCGGTAAATCCAGCAGCCACTCGCCGGGATAATCGACTATCTCGAGATACAGCGTCGAGGTATCTTTAAAGTGGCGCAGGAGAGAGTCATTAGAGCGAAAACGCAGCGCAAGACGGATTTCACTCACGCCTCGCGTTGGGGTTGGCCATGCGGGCGGCGTGCCATAAAGCTGGGCAATGCCTTCGTCGTAGGTAAAACGTGACACGCCAAGGTCACGCTGGGGTACGCGTTTGACTCCCAGCAACCGCTCTTCGCGCACAGCAGAAAACAGCGGCAATCTTGAGCCGCTGTGAACGTGTAATAACTGATTGACCAATGAGGTAATGAAGGCCGTCTTACCGCTGCGGCTAAGGCCGGTAACGGCAAGCCGTAGGTGGCGGTCTACCCCACGGTTGACCATAGAAGTGAATTCATTTTGAAGTCTTTTCATTGCTCTCCCTGGCATAACGCCCGAATACGGCGGTTAACAACCTTCTGACTAAAGGCTCAAGAAACAGAGCCAGCACATAGCGCAGCGGACCTTTACCCAGCAGGCCGAGCACGCGGGCAGCAACGCCCGCCGGTGCGAAGGTCAAGACGACCATAATGATAAATTTAAAGGCCTTCTTCAACAGGCCACTGTTTGCTGATACCGCGGCGGCGGATGCATAACGCATAAACTGTCCTCCTGAAAAAGCGTCAAATCGAAAGTGAAAAAGTGATTGGCTTAGAGATCCTTGAAGCGGCTGCGTACCCCAAAGGTTTCAGAGGTGACATACCGCTCTACCTGCCTCAATCGTTGCTCACTGGCGTTAAGTTCGCGGTCGGCTTCGACCAGCAGGTCATGAGCCGTCACCGGCTGCTCGTCGCCGAAAATTTCCGACGGAACCGGCTCCAGGAGCCAAGCCAACAGGAAATAGGCCACGACGGTGAACATAAACAGGCCTAAGAACAGCGACAGCACCACAATCAGACGCAGCAGTTTGACCGGTACGCCGAGATAGTGCGAGAGCCCGGCGCAGACGCCTTTAAAGACGCCCTCTTCCGGCACACGGTATAGCTTCCTTTGTGACAGCGTGGTTGACATTAAGATTGCCTCCAACCCGGATGCTCGGCATCAAGGATTTCTTCCAGCGCCTGGATCCTTTCGCGCATGCGGCGTGCTTCGCCGGCAAGTTGCTGTAAATTTTGGTACTCGTTCTGGCTTAACTGACCGCCGTTCTGTGACCGGTTGCTGTAGTGTAGCCACAGCCAAATCGGCGCGACAAATAACACAAATATTGTCAGTGGAATGGCTAAAAATAGGACGCTCATGTCTACTCCTTTAGGTCCTCTAGGACTTTTTGTTTTGAATGCAGCTCGTTTTTAAGAAAGCGCATTCGCCAACGCGCAATGAACCGCGAACGTTAGGCGTCTTTGTTGGCCTGCATTTTAGCCTTCAGCGCCTCAATCTGAGCGCTGATTTCGTCATCGGCCTTCAGCTCGGCAAACTGCTGGTCGAGACTTTTCTTTTTGCCAATACTCATCGACTCCGCTTCGGCTTCCATGCTGTCGATACGGCGCTCGAAGTGTTCAAAACGCGCCATCGCTTCATCAATCTTGCCGCTGTCCAACTGGCGACGAACGTCGCGCGAGGAAGAGGCCGCCTGATGACGCAAAGTCAGTGCCTGCTGGCGCGCACGCGTTTCAGTCAGCTTGCTTTCCAACTCGCCAATTTCAGACTTCATGCGGTCCAGCGTTTCTTCAACCGTGATGACTTCATGTTTAAGCGTAGCCACCAGCTCGACGAGTTTTTGTTTCTCAATCAGAGCCGCACGCGCCAAATCGTCTTTCTCTTTACGCAGCGCCAGTTCGGCTTTGTCTTGCCACTCTTTCTGTTGCGCTTCGCCCTGTTCGATGCGGCGGTTCAGCTGTTTCTTCTCGGCCAGCGCACGAGCAGACGTTGAGCGCACCTCCACCAGCGTATCTTCCATTTCCTGAATCATCAGGCGCACCAACTTCTGGGGATCTTCTGCTTTATCAAGCAGGTTATTAATGTTGGCGTTTACGATGTCAGCAAAGCGAGAAAAAATACCCATAATCAACGTTCCTCTTTGACTTTTCATTTAACGGCCAGCTGGCCGACAGTATCGAGACAATCGCCGAGTCGGCGGCCATTGCTGTTAATCCTGCATCAGGTATTACAAGACGCGTGCCAACTTTTTAAATTTATTATCCGACTGAATAAAAACAGTTTTTTTATTTCAGCTTCTGCTAGGCTTACGTCAATGATGATTAAATTAACTAAAGGTTGGTAAATTTCACCATGACAGCGACTATTGATAATCTGCTCGGCGAAGCCAACTCCTTTATTGAAGTTCTGGAACAGGTCTCACAGCTTGCAGCCTTAAACAAGCCCGTGTTGGTGACCGGTGAACGCGGAACGGGTAAGGAACTGATAGCTCACCGTTTACACTATTTGTCCGGCCGCTGGCAGGGGCCTTTTATTTCACTAAACTGCGCCGCGCTGAATGAGAACCTGCTCGACTCTGAGCTGTTCGGACACGAAGCGGGCGCGTTTACCGGCGCACAGAAGCGTCATCTTGGGCGCTTCGAACGCGCCGACGGCGGCACGCTGTTCCTCGACGAATTAGCGACCGCGCCGATGCTGGTGCAGGAAAAACTGCTGCGGGTGATCGAATACGGCCACCTTGAACGCGTAGGAGGAAGCCAGCCGCTCCAGGTCGATGTGCGTCTGGTGTGCGCAACCAACGATGACCTCCCCGCCCTTGCCGCCGCCGGAAAGTTTCGCGCCGACCTGCTCGACAGGCTGGCCTTCGACGTTATTCAACTGCCGCCGCTGCGCGAGCGTCAGCAAGACATCATGCTGCTGGCAGAACATTTCGCCATTCAGATGTGCCGCGAACTTTCGCTGCCGCTGTTCCCTGGGTTTACCGAAGAAGCCAAAGATACGCTGCTCGATTACCGCTGGCCGGGCAACGTGCGGGAGCTTAAAAACGTGGTTGAACGCTCGATGTATCGCCATGGCAACAGTGATACGCCGCTGGACAACATCGTTATCAATCCTTTTAGCCAACAAAAAGAAAAGCAGGCTCCACGTGCGCAGGACGAGGACGCCCCTTTCGCCCTGCCTACGCTGCCGGTAGACAGTAAAAGCTGGCTAAATACGGTGGAGGCGAACTTGATTGAGCAGGCGCTTCGACAGGCAAAATTCAACCAGCGGCGTGCAGCGGATTTGCTAGGCCTGACCTATCACCAGCTCAGAGGAATGTTGAAAAAACACGGGATGCAGGTCAATGCACAGGAAGAAAACTGAGGTAAAGCATTAAATTGCAGGCAAAAAAAAGCCAGCACCCGAGCTGGCTAAGTCATACTGGAAGCAATGTGAGCAATGTCGTATCAACTGAATAACGTCCCGGGCGGGTCGTGTCCCAGTCGATGAGAAGATGATAATAGTTATCAGTACACTCTGTAAAGGGGTTTGTTGAGAATTTTTCTCATTACCATACAGAATCTGCGGCTACTCTTGGTGCGAATGTTTGCGCAATGATTGGGGTGTCTGGCAGAGTGCGGTACACTTAGCAGATTGCTTACTTACATTTGAAGCCCTTATGCGTCGTTTAACCCTTTGGATGCAGTCCCTTGCCGGTTTGTCTTCGGCATGTTTTGCTGCCGTTACGCTGGCGGCAGCAACGCCTGCTGCCAATCATGATAGCGTAAAAACGCATCCAGCCCCGTCGTCGATGGCGACCCACGATGTCCGTCAAAGCGGATTCGTCTACTGTGTCAACGGCATGGTGAACACCTTTAATCCGCAGAAAGCCAGCAGCGGGGTCATTATCGACACCCTGGCCGCGCAGCTCTATGACCGTCTGCTGGACGTCGACCCGTACACCTATCGCCTGATCCCACAGCTTGCGCAAAGCTGGGAAGTGCTTGATAACGGCGCGACCTACCGTTTCCATTTGCGTAAAGACGTGCCTTTCCAAACCACGCCCTGGTTTACCCCGACGCGCATGATGAACGCCGATGACGTGGTGTTCAGCATTGAGCGGGTGATTGACGACAATAATCACTACCACAACGTTAACGGCAGCGATTACCCCTATTTTGACAGTTTGCAGTTTGCCAAGACGGTCAAGAGCGTGCGTAAAATCGACGACTATACCGTTGAATTTAAATTGAATAACCCGGATGCCTCCTTCCTGTGGCATCTCGCCACGCACTATGCGCCAGTGCTGTCGGCTGAATACGCCGACAAACTGCAAAAAAGTGGCAATGAAGAGCAAATCGATCGCCAGCCGGTCGGTACCGGCCCCTTCCAGCTTTCCGGCTTCCGCGCGGGCCAGTACGTGCGCCTCGCCCGTAACGGCAAATACTGGAAGGGCGTGCCGCGTATGCAGCAGGTGGTTATCGATATGGGCGTCGGCGGCACGGGACGTTTGTCCAAGCTGCTCACCGGCGAATGCGACGTGTTGGCCTATCCGGCCGCCAGTCAGCTGTCTATTCTGCGCGATGACCCGCGCCTGCGCCTGACGCTGCGCCCCGGCATGAATGTGGCTTATCTGGCGTTTAACACCGGTAAGCCGCCGCTGGACGATGCGCGCGTACGCGAAGCTATCGCGCTGGCTATCAACAATCAGCGCCTGATGCAGTCGATTTATTACGGCACCGCAGAGACCGCAGCGTCGGTGTTACCGCGCGCCTCCTGGGCCTACGACAGCAACGCCAAAGTCACTGAATATAATCCGGCCAAGGCGCGACAAATCCTCGACAGCCTCGGCAAAAAAGATCTCGTGTTGCATCTGTGGGTGCCGATTATTTCGCAGTCCTATAATCCTAGCCCGCTCAAAACCGCCGAGCTTATCCAGGCCGACCTGGCGCAGGTGGGCATTAAAGTGATTATCGTGCCGGTCGAGGGGCGTTTTCAGGAAGCGCGGCTGATGGAGATGAATCATGACCTGACGCTGTCCGGCTGGTCCACCGACAGTAATGACCCCGACAGCTTCTTCCGTCCTGTGCTGAGCTGCGCGGCAATTCGCTCGCAGACCAACTATGCTCACTGGTGCAGCCCCGAATTTGACGCGCTGCTTCATCAGGCATTGCTCTCGCAGCAGCTGTCCCAGCGCATCGACTATTATCAGCAGGCGCAGGCCATTCTTGAGAAACAGCTGCCGGTGTTGCCGCTGGCTTCCTCACTGCGTTTGCAGGCCTATCGTTATGATATTAAAGGGTTGGTGCTCAGTCCGTTTGGCAACTCCTCCTTCGCTGGCGTTTATCGAGATTCGAACGGTATCAACAATGATGCCAGCGACGAAGGTCCTGTAGTGGTGGAGAAGAAACCGTGATTATCTTTATTTTACGCCGCATGCTGCTGCTGGTGATTACGCTGTTTCTGCTCAGCCTGGTGGCGTTTAGCCTGAGCTATTTCACGCCCCATGCCCCTTTACAGGGCGCTTCACTGTGGGATGCCTACCGTTTCTTCTTTATTGGCATTTGCCAATTTGATTTTGGCGTGTCGAGCATCAACGGTGAGCCGATTGGCGAGCAGTTACTTAGCGTGTTCCCGGCCACCATGGAACTGTGCGTCCTGGCGTTTTTCCTCGCCCTGCTGGTAGGCATTCCTCTCGGCATTACTGCGGGTGTCATGCGAGGAAAATGGCCGGACGTGGCTATCAGCACTCTCGCCCTGCTCGGCTTCTCGATTCCTATCTTCTGGCTCGCGCTGCTGTTGATGCTGTTCTTTTCGCTCCAGCTCGGCTGGCTGCCGGTTTCAGGCCGTATCGACCTGCTGTATCAGCTCAAAACGGTCACCGGCTTTGCGCTGATTGACGCCTGGCTGTCTCACTCGCCCTACCGCCATGAGATGATTGTCAGTGCGATTAAGCACATGATCCTGCCCATTGCTGCACTGGCGGTCGCGCCGACCACGGAGGTTATTCGCCTGATGCGCATCAGCACCGACGACGTGCTGTCGAAAAACTACATTAAGGCGGCGGCAACGCGTGGCCTGTCTCGCTTTACCATTATTCGCCGCCACGTGCTGCACAACGCACTGCCGCCAATTATCCCGCAGCTCGGCCTGCAATTCTCGACCATGCTGACGCTGGCGATGATAACCGAGGTGGTCTTTAACTGGCCGGGACTGGGCCGCTGGCTGGTTAACGCGATTCGCCAGCAGGACTACGCGGCGATTTCAGCCGGTGTCATGGTGGCGGGAACCTTGGTCATTCTGGTCAACGTACTTTCCGACATTCTAGGCGCGATGCTGAACCCATTGAAACATAAGGAATGGTATGCCTTTAGATAACGTATACCGTGAAAAACAGGCGCCCAGCACCCTGCGCTACACCTGGCGTATTTTTTATCGTGACAGCCTGTCGATGATTGGCTTTTACGGCGTGATTGGGCTGCTATTCCTGTGTATTTTTGGCAGCCTGCTCGCACCTTACCAGCTCGATCAGCAGTTTCTGGGGTATCAACTGCTGCCGCCTTCGTGGTCACGCTATGGTGATGTTTCGTTCTTTCTCGGGACCGACGATTTAGGGCGAGACCTGCTGAGCCGCATTCTGAGCGGTGCAGCGCCAACGATTGGCGGTGCCTTCCTGGTCACGCTGGCCGCGTCCGTGTGTGCCATCATCATTGGCGTATTGGCGGGGATTACCCGCGGTATCCGCTCGGCGGTGCTGAACCACATTCTCGATACGCTGCTGTCTATCCCTTCTCTGCTGCTGGCCATTGTGGTGGTTGCGTTTATCGGGCCTAAGCTCGAACACGCCTATCTTGCCGTCTGGCTCGCGCTGCTGCCGCGCATGGCGCGCACGCTTTACGTTGCCGTGCATGACGAGATGGAGAAAGAGTATGTGGTCGCGGTGCGTCTCGACGGCGCAACCACGCTGCAAATTCTGCGCTATGCGGTACTGCCAAACATCGTAGCCGTGCTGGTGACCGAGTTCACCCGTTCCGTGTCGATGGCGATTATGGACATTGCCGCGCTCGGCTTCCTCGACCTCGGCGCACAGCTTCCGTCTCCGGAATGGGGTGCCATGCTGGGGGACTCGCTGGAGCTGGTTTACGTCGCGCCCTGGACCGTGATGCTGCCCGGTGCGGCAATCCTGATTAGCGTGTTATTAATCAATCTGTTGGGCGATGGCGTGCGTCGCGCGATTATTGCAGGGGTGAAATAATGCCGTTACTGGATATTCGCAATCTGACTATCGAATTCATGACCTCGGACGGCCCGGTGAAGGCCGTCGATCGCGTCAGCATCACGCTGACCGCGGGAGAGGTTCGCGGACTGGTTGGGGAATCTGGCTCAGGCAAGAGCCTGATTGCCAAGGCAATTTGTGGCGTAACCAAAGACAACTGGCGCGTTACCGCCGACCGTATGCGCTTCGACGACATCGACCTGCTCCAGCTCAGCCCGCGTGAACGCCGCAAGCTGATTGGTCATAACATCTCGATGATTTTCCAGGAGCCACAGTCGTGCCTTGACCCTTCCGAGAGTATCGGTCGTCAGTTGATTCAGGCTATTCCGGGCTGGACCTATAAAGGTCTTTGGTATCAGCGTTTTATGTGGCGTAAACGTCGCGCTATCGAACTGCTGCACCGCGTGGGGATCAAGGACCATAAAGACATCATGGCCAGCTTCCCCTACGAGCTCACCGAGGGTGAATGCCAGAAGGTGATGATTGCTATCGCGCTTGCCAACCAGCCGCGACTGCTGATTGCCGATGAGCCAACCAACGCGATGGAGCCGACCACGCAGGCACAGATTTTCCGTCTACTGGCGCGACTCAACCAGAACAACAACACCACCATTCTGCTGATCAGCCATGACTTGCAGATGATGAGCAAGTGGGCCAACCGGGTTAACGTGCTTTACTGCGGGCAAACGGTGGAAAGCGCGATGTGCGAGGACTTGCTCGCGGCGCCGCATCACCCTTATACCCAGGCGCTTATCCGCGCGATGCCGGACTTTGGCCACTCTCTGCCGCACAAGAGCCGCCTTAACACGCTGCCCGGCGCTATTCCCTCGCTTGAGCATCTTCCCATCGGTTGCCGCCTAGGGCCACGCTGCCCTTACGCACAGAAGAAATGCATTGAGACGCCGCGCCTGCGCCTGGCCAAGACTCACGCCTATGCCTGCCACTTCCCGCTCAATATGGAGGAGCAATAATGGCTGAGACACTGCTCGAGGTCAGAAACCTGTGCAAAACTTTCCGCTATCGTACGGGACTGTTTCGCAAGATGAATTTGCAGGCGGTCAAGCCGGTAAACTTCACGCTGCGTGCAAAACAAACGCTGGCGATCATCGGTGAAAACGGCTCCGGTAAATCCACGCTGGCAAAAATGCTGGCGGGAATGATTGAGCCGACCGACGGTGAGATCCTGGTTGAAGACAAGAGCCTGAAGTTTGGTGATTATCGCCAGCGCAGTCAGACTATCCGCATGATTTTTCAGGATCCGACGACGTCGTTGAACCCACGTCAGCGGATCGGACAAATTCTTGAAGCGCCGCTGCGCCTGACGAGCAGTATGGAAGCGCACGATCGTGAAGTGCGCATTAACCAAACGCTGCGTCAGGTCGGTTTGCTGCCGGACCACGCCAATTATTATCCGCATATGCTGGCCTCCGGGCAGGTGCAGCGCGTGGCGTTGGCGCGTGCACTGATTCTGCAACCCAAGGTCATCGTTGCCGACGAAGCGCTGGCGTCGCTGGACATGTCGATGCGTTCGCAAATCATCAACATGATGCTGGAATTGCAGGAAAAGCACGAAATTTCATACATTTATGTCACACAACATCTTGGCATGATGAAACATATTAGCGATCAGGTGCTGGTGATGCACAATGGCGAAGTGGTGGAACGGGGGATTACTGAGGAAGTATTGGCCTCGCCGCAGCATGACCTCACCCGCAGACTGGTGGCCAGCCACTTTGGTGAGTCGCTCAACGCGGATGCATCGCGTCGGGACGGTAAAGCGTAGTTGAAACAAAGGCGAGCTAGAACCGACGAGGCATAGTCGGTTTTATCTGCCTTTTTTTATTTTACTATTCCTTTTAGCTATGATTTATCACTTAACAGTATTTTATATGGCGTGAACGATCGGCAAGGATAGAGTCTGAAATTGCCCTCGCAAAGGACTCGATCATGGAACAACAGCGCCGGGCCGCTATCGATGGTTGGTATCACGAAACCCAATCCAGCCAGCAGCGGCATACACCATTGGATCCCTGTCAAACTGAACCTGACAGCATTCTCTTAGGTCTTGAACAAAAGATAGAGCCCTCACTGCGCCGCTTGCTGACTCAGCGCAACGGTTTATTGTTTGCGGCTCAAACCTGTTACAACAAGCTGTTTCCTAAAAGTGTCTCACTCTCACGCTTTCAGACGCTCTCACTGTACGACAGACTCAGCAGCGCATTGACCGTGGCGCAGGTTACCGGCATTCAGCCGCTCTGTAGCCATTATGCCGCACGCCTTGCCCCGCTCAACTGTCCCGACGCCTCTCGTGAAAGCAACATTCGTCAGACTCATCTCGCCCAATACGCCAGACTGCTCGCCACTCAACCGACGCTGATTAATTCTGCGATGCTTAAGCAGCTCGCCGACGTGGGTCTGAGTCCGCAGGATATTGTGCTGTTCTCACAGCTGATTGGCTTCGTGAGTTTTCAGGCTCGACTGCTGGCGGTGGTTAATGCGCTGGCAGGCCGTCCGGCAACGGTATTGCCTGGTTTCCCACGGCCAGAAGATAACGACCAGCGCGGGTTCTCCCTGCAGCTGCGCAGCTGGCACGCATTTTTGCCGGAGGTCGATCTGCATAAAGCCAGCAAAGAACAGCTGGATGTGCTCGACTTCTGCGCCCCCGACGCACGTGAATCCTCGTTTTATCGCCTGCTGTTGCAGGATTCCGCCACCCTTGACGCGCTGTCTGCGGTGACAACGCACATTATGCAGCAGCATGGCGATGAAAAATCGGCGCTTAAAGAGTGGGCTGCCGCTGCCACTTCGCGCATTAACGGCTGCCTGTTCTGTGCCGGTATCCACGGCCGCTATTATCTCGACTGCGGCGGAGAGACCGCGCATATCGACAGCCTGTTCCAGGACAATGAGGTGAAAAATGTGGCTCAGTCGTCGATTGACCCGCTGGTTAAATCCGTTAAAACCTTAACCCAGGCACCGGAAAAATTTGATGCCTCAGCCATCCAGCCACTGGTCAATGCGGGGTATAGCTACCCGCAAATTTTAGACGTTTTATTGAGCAGCGCGCTGTTTAACTGGTTGAATAGACTCATCCAGACGCTGGGCGAATCTCGTCCAGCCTAAGCCAACTGTTATCGTGGTTATTGCAGGGGATCTCTCTCTGCAATGACCGTTTTCTAGTCATCCCTCTCGCTCCCTACCTCCTCAACTGATACTTGGCTTAATTCCTATCTAAAATTTAGTGTTAAAAAGTGACGAATATCACATTACAATCGTCACCCAAAAAACGCTTGCAAAATCACAGAGTTTACTTATTTATAAAATCCTGCAAAATATTCTAAAAACAGAGTTTACTCTCAGTTTAATCCGATAAAGTGCCTTCATAAATCTGATATTACACTGTGATCCAGCTTTTAAACCCTCGTTATAAATGATTGATTATTAGTCAGGATATAAATTCAACAATTTTATTAAACATAAACTTTAATCCTGCGTAACAATTCGAACAGAGTTTAATCAGGGGGCGAAGTATAACTGTAACAGGATATGACAAAAAGCTTGCCTGAATACGAAAGATAGTGAACATTACCCGCCGTCACACATCCTATAACTATGCAAAGCGTGCTTGCCCGCACGACATTTGTAATGCCTGTCCTAGAAACAGGAAGAGATAAAAAGAGGTATTAGTGTCTAAAACAAACTCAACACCAACCCAAGAAAGCGTCAGCATGAACGCCTTCAAACAGCCTCGCTCGTTCTACCTTATTTTCTCCATCGAATTATGGGAAAGATTTGGTTACTACGGCCTGCAGGGAATTATGGCGGTTTACCTGGTCAAGATGCTTGGCCTGAGTGAATCAGCTTCTATCACCCTGTTCTCGTCTTTCAGTGCACTGGTCTATGGCTTCGTTGCCATCGGCGGCTGGCTGGGCGACAAAGTGCTCGGGTCCAAACGCGTCATCGTTCTCGGCGCCTTGGTGCTGGCACTGGGCTATGCTCAGGTTGCCTACTCCGGTCACGATATTTTCTGGGTTTACATGGGTATGGCGACTATCGCCGTCGGCAGTGGCTTGTTTAAGGCAAATCCATCCTCTTTGCTGTCTACTTGCTATGCCAAGGATGACCCGCGTCTCGATGGCGCGTTCACCATGTACTACATGTCAGTCAATATCGGTTCATTCTTCTCCATGCTGGCAACGCCATGGTTAGCCGCGAAGTACGGCTGGAGCGTCGCGTTCTCTCTGAGCGTGGTCGGGATGCTTATCACCCTGGTGAACTTCATGTTCTGCCGTCATTGGGTGAAAAACCACGGCTCCAAGCCTGACTTCCAGCCGATGCACCTGGGTAAACTGCTGATGGTTGTGGTAGGCGTGGTTGCGCTGATCGCCGTTTCAAGCTTCCTGCTGCATAATCAGAGCATCGCGCGTTGGGCACTGCTAGTAGTGGCTATTGGCATCGTCTGCATCTTCGGTAAAGAGACCTTCGCACTGAAGGGCATCGCCCGTCGCAAGATGATGGTCGCCTTCATTCTGATGCTGCAGGCTATCGTGTTCTTCGTGCTGTATGCGCAGATGCCAACCTCGCTGAACTTCTTCGCCATCCATAACGTGAACAACCATCTGCTGGGTATCGACTTCCAGCCAGAGCAGTATCAGGCGCTGAACCCATTCTGGATCATGGTAGCGAGCCCGATTCTGGCGACTCTTTATGCCAAGCTGGGTGACCGTATGCCTATGCCGCACAAATTTGCTATTGGGATGGTGCTGTGTTCACTGGCGTTCCTGGTGCTGCCTTGGGGCGCAACCTTCGCCAGCGATGCGGGTATCGTTTCCGTTAACTGGCTGGTGCTGAGCTACGCGCTGCAGAGTATCGGCGAGCTGATGATTTCTGGTCTAGGTCTGGCTATGGTCGCACAGTTGGTCCCTCAGCGTCTGATGGGCTTCATCATGGGCTCCTGGTATCTGACCACCGCGGCGGCGGCAATCATTGCCGGTAAAGTGGCGGCGCTGACCGCCGTTCCAGGCAACATCACCGATGCACATGCGTCTCTGGCTATCTATAGCCACGTGTTTATGCAAATCGGCCTGGTGACCGGCGTGATTGCACTGCTGATGCTGGTGACTGCATCAAAACTGCACCGCATGACACTGGATCGCGACTCCGATGAGAAACATCAGCCACAGGCGGGAGTTTCCACCTCTCGCGCATAATTTCTCGACGTAATCTGCTTTTCAACTCTCCCCTTAGACGATTTATGCGTCATCAGGGGGAGAACGCCGGTGCGGCATCCCCCGCCGCACCGGTGGCAAAAGCGATTAATCCTTGTCCTTTTGTTTCTCATTTCACAGCCTTAGCTATAATTAAATTCCGACAATTTACTCTGAGACAAAAGCAGAGTGTTAAGCTTGTCGAGAAAATAAGGTAATATTACCGTCCATCAATAACTAACAAGATAAGCCTTGTCATGATTATCAAACCTAAAATTCGTGGATTTATCTGTACGACCACTCACCCAATCGGCTGTGAGGCCAACGTGCGTGAGCAAATTGCATACGTGAAAGCGCAGGGCAAACTGAAAGACGGACCAAAACGCGTCCTGGTCATTGGTGCCTCCACTGGTTATGGGCTTGCCTCAAGAATTAACGCCGCGTTTGGTGCAGATGCTGCCACCATTGGGGTGTTCTTCGAAAAACCGGGCAGCGAAAGCAAAACGGGTTCAGCCGGCTGGTACAACTCTGCCGCTTTCGATAAAGCCGCTAAAGAAGAAGGCTTGTATTCTAAAAGCATCAACGGTGATGCATTCTCCAACGAATGCCGCGATACCGTCATTAAACTTATCAAAGAAGACCTGGGTCAAATCGACCTGGTGGTTTACTCACTGGCCTCTCCAGTGCGTAAATTACCTGATTCAGGCGAACTGGTGCGTTCTGCGCTGAAACCTATCGGCGAGCCGTACGAATCAACCGCGCTGGACACCAACAAAGACAGGCTGGTGACCGCCGTTGTTGAACCTGCAAACGAGCAGGAAATTGCCGATACCATCAAGGTGATGGGCGGTCAGGACTGGGAACTGTGGATGAACGCGCTGGAAGACGCAGGCGTATTGGCCGACGGTGCCAAGTCTGTGGCCTACTCTTACATCGGCACCGAGCTGACCTGGCCAATTTACTGGCACGGTACGCTGGGCAAAGCGAAAGAAGACCTCGATCGCGCAGCTCAGGCTATCGACACCCGACTGAAAGCCAAGGGGGGTTCTGCGAACGTTGCGGTGCTGAAATCCGTGGTGACCCAGGCTTCTGCCGCTATTCCAGTAATGCCTCTGTATATTGCTATCTCTTTCAAAATCATGAAAGAGCAAGGCATCCACGAAGGCACTATCGAGCAGATCCAACGTCTGTTCGCGACCAAACTGTACAATAACTCCGTGCCTGACACCGACGACAAAAATCGTCTGCGTCTGGACGACTGGGAACTGCGCGACGAAGTGCAGAAGACCTGCGGCGTTATCTGGTCTCAGCTGACTGATGACAACATCTATGAGCTGACCGACTATCAAGGTTACAAAGACGAATTCCTGCGTCTGTTCGGTTTCGGTCTAAAAGGCGTTGATTACGATGCCGACGTCAGCGCTGAAGCGAACTTCGACGTTATCGAATTAGTCTGATAACTCAGAGATAGAAAAGGGGGGGAACGGCGACGTTCCCCCCCTTTTTTTATCGCTGCCTTTCCCCCGGCGGTTCTTAATGTAAGAGACCGCACATTTTTAACAAAAAATGCTGATATTTTTAAATGCGGCCCAGTATTTGCTTATTCGTTTTGTTATATTTGATTCAATCTTGAGTTCACCAGGAATGCCTCCATGGAAAAACGTAAAGTCCTGGATGAAGGACGCCAACTGAAGCGGCTCAACGCCGAGACCCGCAAGCTCTCACACGTGCATAAATGGTTCGCCATCGTCGCCGCGCTCGACTGCGTGCTGGTTTACTTCTACGACCGCGATATGCGAAATCTGGTGTTCTCGGGCGGAGTATGTCTGGTCTGTACCTTCCTGTGGTTAAAAGGACGACGGAAATCCCGGGCCTATCGCCGTGAATTCCGTGAAAAATACTCCAATACCTCTCCCAAACCCTGATCTGTGCTTCGGCATATGCCATTAGCCAGATAAATAATGCTGGCGGCCTTATTAAATCATTCCATTAGCCGACGCCGCCTTTTTACCGCAGACTGTTTGTAAGCTGAAAAGCAGCACGTTTTTATTTGGTTTGTGAAAGCCTTTCCTACAATTTTTTGGATGACCTCTGCGTCAGGCGTATAAATTATGTCAATATTTTCAGGTATTTGGGTTCCACTGGTTACGCCTTTCAATCAGGGTGAAATTGATTTTCCCGCGCTGACCGCACTGTGCCAGCACGTTATGGACAGAGGCGTTGACGGCGTTGTGGTGTGTGGCACCACCGGCGAAGCGCCGATGCTCAGCAAAGAAGAACAGCTGCAAGTCCTCGACGCCGTGCTGACCGTCGTGCCGGGTAATAAAGTGATGATGGGCCTTTCTGGCACCCACATGCCCAGCATTGTGGCAATGCAGAAAGCCATTACCGAGCGTCCAATTGCCGGTATTTTGCTGCCTGCACCTTACTATATCCGCCCTTCTCAGGCTGCTCTGGAGGCGTTCTTCACTCAGCTTGCCGACAGCTCAAGCGTGCCAATCGTGGTGTACAACGTACCTTATCGCAGCGGTATTCATCTCGAGCTGGAAACCCTGCGTCGTCTGGCCAAGCATCCACGCATCGTGGCAGTGAAAGACTGCGGCGGCAGCACCGATTTGACCTATTCCCTGATTGCCGACGGCGAGTTGGACGTGCTGTGTGGCGAAGACGGGCAGATTCTGGCCACCCTGTGCATGGGCGGAAACGGCGCTATCGCCGCTTCGTCTCACCTGTTCCCAGAGAAATTCGTGGCGCTTGTCAAACAGGTTCAGGCCTGTGACCTTGCCGCCGCACGCGAGAACTTCTTCCAGCTGATGCCACTTATTCGCCTGATGTTTGCCGCGCCAAACCCGGCATCTATCAAGTTTGCGCTCTCACTGGGTGGCCTGATGCAAAACGAACTGCGTGCGCCAATGTTGCCTGCCCCCGCAGAAGTTGAAGAAGCTATCGTCAATTATCTCAATACATTCAGCAGATAGATTATAATGTGAACAGCTGCAACCAGACGACGATATAGTTCCTGGCATACCATCTGATAACTCGGGGTTTGTATGAAACTTTATTATAAAGCGGGTGCCTGTTCACTTTCTCCACACATTGTCCTGCGTGAAGCCGGTCTTGATTTCACTATCGTTAAAGTCGATTTAGTGACAAAAAAGACCGAGCAGGGCGAAGATTTCTATCACATCAATCCCAAAGGCCAGGTGCCAACGCTGGTCCTGGATGACGGAACGGTGCTCACCGAAGGTGCCGTGGTGGTGCAATACATTGCTGACCAGAAGCCCGACCGACAGCTTTTGCCGGAATTTGGCTCTCTGGCCCGCTATCATGCGCTGGAATGGTTGAACTATATTGCGACCGAAATTCACCGCAGTATTAGCCCGCTGTTTAATCCCAAAACCCCCGACGAATACAAATTCATGACCCGCGAGGCGCTGCATAAAAAGCTGGCCTACCTGAATACTTCATTGAAGGACAAACAGTTCCTGCTAGGCAACCGTTTTAGCGTGGCGGATGCGTATCTGTTTACCATGATGAGATGGGCCAAGGCGCTGAAGTTTGACCTCTCTTCACTGCCCGATTTGAACAGCTACATTGAGCGAGTCGCGGCCAGGTCGGCGGTGGATGCGGCGCTGGTGGCCGAGGGACTGAAATAATAGAAATCGGTTCCCCCTGAGCCGGGGGAACCTAATAATATCAAAGCTTAACGGCAGGGAAATGGTGGGTCGGATGCACAATCTTGTCCTGCGCTGCCACGACCTGTAGCTCGTATTCACCCATTGAATGAGTGGCCAGCATAACCTCGTAAACGGCCGCCGTCACGTGCTCTAGCGCCTGGTCAAGCTGTTGGCCTTTAAGCAAGTCCACCAGCAGTAATCCGCTGGTCAAATCGCCTACGCCCACCGGTTGACGCGCGCCGAAATCCACCAGCGGACGGTGGATATGCCACGCCGCCTCTGCGGTCACCAGCAGCATTTCGAAACGATCGCTCTGATAACCGGCACGGCTAAGGTGTTTGATAAGCACCACTTTGGGTCCTTTGGCAATAAGCTCACGC
This sequence comes from Rouxiella badensis, assembly GCF_002093665.1. GTDB lineage: Bacteria > Pseudomonadota > Gammaproteobacteria > Enterobacterales > Enterobacteriaceae > Rouxiella > Rouxiella badensis. The sequence continues at coordinate 68,110 of NZ_MRWE01000018.1, forward strand.
GCCGCTCTCACCGCGTCTTCGACGTTATTGACCGTGCTCCCGCTCAGCATTTCCAGCTCCAGCAGGTTTGGTGCGATAATATCGCAGTTAACCAGCGCCTGTTTGCAGTGGAACTCAGCCACGCCCGGTGCAACGATGCACCCCTTCTCAGGATGCCCCATCACCGGATCGCAGAAGTACCAGGCTTCTGGATTCGCCGCTTTGACCTGCTTAACGATTTGCAGGATATGCTCGCCCTGCTCCGCCGAACCAATGTAGCCACTCAGCACGGCGTCACAGTCCTTAAGACGGTCAATCTCGGCAATACCGCGTGCGATATCGGTAAGATGGCTGGCGGGCATCACGCAGCCGGTCCAGTGGCCATATTGGGTATGATTTGAAAACTGGACGGTATTCAGCGGCCAAACGTTTGCGCCCATACGACGCATAGGAAATTCTGCCGCGCTGTTGCCTGCGTGACCGAAAACGGTATGGGATTGAATCGAGAGAATATTTTTCATGAGAGTCCGATGCCAACGTCATCAGCGAGATGGCGCAACGGGTCAATGAGATTGCCGACGGCAGGCCTGGAGCGTCCCGTCGGCGGTTCGGTTTATTTCCAGACTGCCAGGCAGTAGTTCTTCTTGCCGCGACGCAGCAGCGTATAACGGCCAAAGAGGCGGTCGCTGTCGCTGAATTTGTATTCAGGATCGGCCTGCTTCTCGCCGTTGACCATCACCGCATTAGACGAAATAGCGGTACGTGCGCGGCCGCGTGAAGGTTCCAGCTCGGCGTTAACCAGCGCCTGCTGCAAATCAACATCACCTTCCAGCTCGATGCTTGGCATACCGTCTTGCGCCAGCTGGGCGAAGTCGGCTTCGCTCATGTCGCTTAATGCGCCGGAGAACAGGCTGGCAGTGATGCGACGCGCTGCGGCCAGGCCTTCTTCGCCGTGAACCATGCCGGTAACCTGCTCGGCAAGCACGTACTGTGCACGCGGTGCGGTACCGCTGTTTTTGTCTTCTTCTTCCAGCGCATTAATTTCTTCAATGCTCATGAAGGTGAAGAATTTCAGGAAACGATAAACGTCGGCATCCGCGGTATTGATCCAGAACTGGTAGAATTTGTAAGGGCTGGTTTTCTTCGGATCCAGCCACACGGCGCCGCCTTCGGTTTTACCGAACTTGGTCCCGTCTGATTTGGTGATCAATGGAACGGTCAGACCAAACACCTGCTTCTGGTGCAGACGACGCGTCAGGTCGATACCCGAGGTGATGTTACCCCACTGGTCAGAACCCCCAATCTGTAGCTCAACCTTGTGCAGGTCGTACAGAGAAGAGAAATCGTAACCCTGTAGCAGGTTGTAAGAGAATTCGGTAAAGGAGATACCGCTGTCGTCACGATTCAGACGCTGCTTAACCGCTTCCTTGTTAATCATCTGGTTAACTGAGAAGTGCTTGCCGATGTCACGCAGGAAGGTCAGCACGTTCATGCCGCCGAACCAATCGTAGTTATTGGCAGTGACCGCACTGTTCTCACCGCAGTTGAAGTCAAGGAACGGGGAAACCTGATGACGGATTTTTTCAACCCATTCGTTTACGGTTTCGTTGGTATTCAGCTTACGTTCGGTCGCCTTGAAGCTCGGGTCACCGATGAGACCGGTTGCGCCACCGACCAGAGCAACAGGCTTGTGGCCGTCCAACTGGAAGCGTTTCAGGCACAGCAAAGGCACCAGATGGCCCAAGTGCAGGCTATCGGCGGTAGGATCGAAACCGCAATACAGTGCAATTGGCCCTTGCGCCAGTCGCTCTGCTAACGCATTTTCGTCCGTAACCTGGGCGATAAGCCCCCGCTCCTGCAATTGTTGAATCAAGTTGCTGCTTGCCATCAAAAACTCCATCAATTCTGGAAAATTGTTTATCGGGATTATTCATGCAAAAAAACGCGCCGACACCCTCGTCCACGCGTTTGCGAAATCTGGGATTACAAAGACTGACCGTTAAGGCACAGGGAGTTTGTAAGGGGTATAGAATAAAGCGCCCGAGGGACGAGCGCTAGGTTTTCAGACAACTTTTAGCGGCTTAAGGCGCGAGTCGGTCTATTTTCCAACCAGTTCCCGGCGCATTGCCTTCAGATGCCGTCTCGCGCTGATAAATGAAGCGGTCATGCAGGCGATGTTCGCCGCCCTGCCAGAACTCCATCGAATCGAATTTCACGCGGAATCCGCCCCAGAAGCTTGGCAACGGGACTTCGCCATTGCTGAATTTCTGCTTCAGCTCGAGGAACTTGCTTTCCAGCACGCCGCGGGCAGAGATACGCGTCGATTGCTGGGAGACCCAGGCCCCGATCTGGCTGTCTTTCGGACGGCTGGTGAAGTATTTCATCACCTCCAGCGTCGGTAAACGTTCGGCCTGCCCCAGCACGATGACCTGACGGTCAAGCATGTGCCACGGAAAAAGCAGGCTGATACGCGGATTCAGCGCCAGCTGCTGTGCCTTGCGGCTGCCCAGGTTAGTGAAGAACACCATGCCATGCTCATCGTAGTGTTTGAGCAAGACGATACGTTGGAAAGGCTGACCATTTTCGTCCACGGTAGCGACGCACATTGCGGTCGGATCCGGAAGTTTTGCCTCGCAGGCCTGTCTTAACCAGTGCTCGAACAGCGCCATCGGCTCTGCCGTCAAATCTTTGCGGCGCAAACCACCTCGGGTATATTCACGTCGCAGATCGGCAACGTCAAACTCATTATTTTCAGCCATATAGGTTCAACATTTAGTCAGTAGTGGGATGGGTTTATTTTGCGCCACACTTTAAAAGATAACAATGCTCTATCCCCAAGTAATCGGGATTACAGCAACGCGGCAAGTGAAAGCATTTCCGGACGCTGACTCAGGTAAGTGGCCGGGGTGAACAGGCACGCTGTCGCGCCTAGTTCGCAGGAACGATGACACAATCGTCGATGATCACGTCATCGCCGCGCTGGACTAATGCTGCGTTACCTTTGGACCAGAACGTGTAGTGACCGTCGCTGTAGCGCGTACCGGACGCCGCTTCTACCTGCGGCAGATGCAGCTGAATCCCGTCGAGAATTAAACTGACCTGCCGTGCCGGTTTGTTAAGCGTTACGCTAAGCGGCGTCGTGCCGCATTCATAATGCAGTTGAACGCTGTCGGGAGCGGCGTCGGAGGCCGGTTGATGGCTAAACTGACTGCAACCGGCCAGTACAACGCTGGTTAGTCCGACGAGAATGGCTTTTTTCATTTTGATTTTCCTGATTTTTGCCCGTGCTAACCACTCTAGTCTATTCACGTACAACGTTGGAAAAAACCGGATAAATCGCACCGAGCACCGTTTCGCGGCTCGCACCAGTCACAGAAGGCAGATTGCCCGGCTGTCCCGAAAGCGTGCGAAACGCCAGCCACGCAAAGGCTAACGCCTCCATGTCATCACCGCTCACGCCAAATGCGTCAGTAGGGCTAACCTCGGTGCCGGGCAGCATCGCCGACAGACGCGCCATCACCAACGGATTTCTCGCCCCGCCGCCACACACCAGCAGCCGGTCGCAGCCGCCCGCCAGCTGAACCTGTTCGGAAATACTGGTGGCCGTCAGTTCGGCCAGCGTCGCCTGCACGTCCTCCGCCGCCAGCGGATGCGCACTCGCCAGCTGTCGCTCGAGCCACGCCAGATTAAAATATTCGCGGCCGGTGCTCTTTGGCGCAGGTTCGGCAAAATAGGCGTCGGAGAGCATGTGCTGTAACAACATCAAATCCACTCGCCCTTCACTCGCGAACGCGGCGTCTTTGTCGTAGGGCAGCGCGCGCTGCTGCCAGATCCAGGCGTCCATCAGCATATTGCCCGGACCGGTATCATAGCCGCGAATAGGCTGGCCGGGCAGCAACAGCGAAAGGTTGGCAATACCGCCGATATTAAGGATCATCCGGCGTTCGGTGGGATGCGCGAGCAGTGCCTGATGGAAGGCGGGCACCAGCGGCGCGCCCTGCCCGCCCCATGCCATATCACGACGACGAAAATCGCCGATGGTGGTAATGCCGGTCATCGCGGCAATGCGATTATTGTCACCCAGCTGCATGGAGAACGGCGTGTCGCCTTTCGGCTGATGCCACACGGTTTGCCCGTGGCAGCCGATGGCGGTCACCTCTTCGGCGTCGATCCCTGCCTTGTCGAGCAATCCCAGCACCGCCTCGGCGAAAAGACGTCCCAGACGGGCATCCAATTCGCCGACCTGTGAAAGCGTCACCGCCTGTCCCTGGCACATGCCGAGTACCGCCTCTTTAATGTCCGGCGGGATAGGATGCGAGTAGCTGGCCTGCTGGGCCACCATGCGTTCATCGATCGCCGCCAACACGACGTCAACTCCATCCAGACTGGTGCCTGACATAACGCCGATGTAACGGCCTGACTTCTTGGTTAGCATCTTATGAACTCCCGCAAAAATCCCGAAGGATAAAGGTTAATTAAACAGGCTGTCACAAAGAAAGGGTTTTGGTCGCGTATTTTTTTGCTAATCTCGCAAAAATAAACCAACGTTTATTATTAGTTGATAAGCGCGTCTATAAGATAATCACCAGTTTGAGTTATGATAGTAGCTGACACTATCTACAATGATGTTGAACTGTGTCCCGATTTCAAACGTCGACTCGCTGAACTGCGGGGACGTGACTATAAACAGGAGCTTTTTATGATTAAGCGTATTCTCATCGTCGCTCTGATGGGTTCCACTCTCGCCGGTTGCGTAAGCGACTCACTGTCAGGCAATGTCTACTCATCCTCACAGGCGAAGCAGGTTCAAAACATTTCTTACGGTACCTTGGTGTCTGTTCGCCCAGTGCAGATTCAGGGTGATGACCAAAACAACGTGATAGGCGCTATCGGTGGAGCCGTATTGGGTGGTTTCCTGGGTAACACCATTGGTCGCGGTGCAGGGCGCAGCCTGGCGACAGCCGGTGGTGCAGTGGCCGGTGCGGTTGCGGGTAACGCAGTCACTAATGGCCTGAACCGTGCAAACGGTGTTGAACTGCAGATCCGTAAAGATGATGGCAACACCATCCAGGTCGTGCAGAAAGTTGACAGCAGCACCAAATACTATGTTGGCCAGCGCGTCAGCATGGCGACCAGCGGCAGCACCATCACCGTTTCTCCGGGCGTTTAATCTCCCCTCGCTCGTGACCTTGTTACGGGCATAAAAAAAATCGGAATCCCTGCCTGCAGGGGTTCCGATTTTTTTCCTGGCTACGGTCTTGCTTAAAAACAAATCGAAGATTAAATCACGGTAAACGCATGGCCATCGATGTGGTTCTAATGCTTGCTGTCGTTATGGTTTGTTTTGTAGGGAAGCAATGTTTTTTTCTAATCTTGCCAACATTTCTAACAGCAAATTAATATCGGTAGAAGACATCCCTGAGAGGATCTCTTTGCGGGTATCATCAATCACCGTTTCCATCTGATTAATGATTGGTGCCGCTTCTTCCGTGAGTTTAATGCGCTTCGCACGGCGATCGCTGGCGCAGGTTTGACGCGTTATCAGCCTTTTCTCTTCCAACTGATCCAAGGTTCGCACCAGCGACGGCTGTTCAATACCGATAGCTTTTGCCAATTGAATCTGAGACTGCTCAGGCGGTAAGATATTGATGTTATGCAAGGTAACCCAATGCGTTTGCGTCAGCTCCAATGGCTTCAGCCGATCGTCGATTAACGCACGCCAGACACGAACTAATCGTGCGAGATCTGACCCAAGGTTTGATTCCAATGCACCCTCCTTATAATTAGCATGCTAAGATAACTCCCCAGAGTTTAGCTTAGTTCTCGTGAATTTAATCGTAAAATTACAAATCTAAAACGGTAACACCTTATACAATTAATCTGAGACTCGTGCCCCGAATGCAAAACGCACCCAGAAGCCAGGTTATTTATAACACAACCCGATGCAGAGATTAATATTGTGATTGCGCAAATGTTCCATTCTGGCCCTTTTCTCCCAGATCTTGTGCTGGGTGCCTCTCTATATTTTCCTCCTATTTTTAAAGCTTTTTTACTTGGATTGTTAATTTGGTTGATTATTCACCGATTGTTGCGCAACTGGATCTATTCCGGTGAAATCTGGCATCCCACTTTGATGGATTTATCTATATTTGTCATATCGATATGCGCGGCGCTATTACTGATCGTTAATGAGTAAAAAAGATGAAATTTAAGACACTAAAATATTTTTCAACGCTTGCAGTGCTCGCCGTCGCATTATGCGCGGGTTGGTGGATGTGGAACTATTACATGCAGTCGCCGTGGACTCGCGATGGAAAAGTTCGCGCCGAGCTCGTCGATATCACGCCAGAAGTGTCAGGCAGGGTTACCGATATTACCGTGCATGACAATCAATATGTCCATGCAGGAGAACTTCTGTTTAACCTTGACCCGGTGCCTTTCCAGATTGCGGTGGATAATGCCCAGGCCTCGGTTGACAAGGCACAGGCAGACCTCGATAAAGCCAATCACGAAGCCGAACGCCGGCAGAAACTGGGCCGCGATGTCATCTCGAGCGAGTCGTTAGACCAGGCAAATCTCGAAGCCAAATCAATGAAAGCGACACTTGAAGCGACGAAAGCCATGCTGGAGCAGGCACGCTGGAATCTGAGCAAAACAAAAATTTTTGCTCCGACCGACGGCTACATCACTAACCTGGTGGCGCGTAAAGGCAACTATGCCACTACCGGTACGCCTCTGGTGGCGCTGGTCGATGCGCACTCCTTCTACGTTTTAGGCTATTTCGAAGAAACAAAGCTCAAGCACATCAAGGTCGGCAGTCCGGCCGATATTGTGCTGTATAACGGTAATATCCCGCTCAAGGGTGAGGTCGAGGGTATCGGGCGCGCCATTTACGACCAGAGCGTCGAAAGCGACACCGGCCTGTTGCTCGACGTTAAGCCGAACGTACCGTGGGTGCGTCTGGCTCAACGCGTTCCAGTGAGGATCAAAATCGATAATATCCCGAGTAATCTGGTGCTGGTTGCCGGGACTACCTGCACGATATCGATTCATTATTAAGGGAAAAGCTTGAATTTCTCGTGGCTGGAATGGAAAAACACGCTCTGGGGTCGATCCACGCGAGGACAGTGGCGCTATGCGTTGCGAAACTCTATCGCCATGTGTCTGGCGCTGTGGATTGCCTTTGTGCTACAGCTCGATGAGCCTTACTGGGCCTTTACCTCGGCGGCGGTGGTCAGCTTCCCGACCGTCGGCGGTGTCATAAGCAAAAGTATCGGCCGCGTCTTCGGTAGTCTGCTCGGCGCATCGGCGGCGGTGCTCATTGCCGGACACTGCCTGAACGACCCCTGGCTGTTCACGCTGTTTATCGCCGCCTGGCTGGGCGTCTGCACCTATGCCTCCAATCTGTATCAGAACAATGTCTCCTATGCCTTTGCGTTGGCCGGTTATACCGCCGCGATTATCGCCTTTTCAACCGTCAACGTGACCGATACCGGCACTATCTTTGACATCGCGCAGGCCAGGGTTTGTGAAGTCATTACCGGGATCCTTTGCGGGGGCTTCATGATGATGGTGATGCCCAGCACCTCCGACGGCGATGCGCTGCTGACTTCGTTGCGCAAGATGCACGTTCAGCTGCTGGAACACGCGCAGTTGCTGTGGCGCAGCGAAGTCACCAACCAGATTCGCGTCTCCCACGAGGGGGTAATCAATCAGATACTGACCCTCAACCTGCTGCGTATCCAGGCCTTCTGGAGCCATTACCGCCTGCGTCAGCAGAACAATCTGCTCAACTACCTGCTGCATCAGCAGCTGCGGCTAACCAGCTACATCTCCAGCCTGCGCAGGATGATGCTCAACTGGCCGAATCCTCCCGAGAACCTCAACGAGGTGCTTGCCGCCCTGCTGGACGAGCTGAGGAAACCCAATGCCAGCAAATATCAGCTGGCCAAGACGCTCAAAAACATCCGGCCTGTCGATCCCGCCGACTATCGTCATCACGCTTTCTGGCAACGACTGCGCGATTTTTGCTGGCTCTATTTGCGCAACGAACGTCTGCTTCAACAGGTTGAAAACGCCAATGTGGTCTCGGTGGATCAGATTCAGGCCCCCAAGGTGAGTAAACTGACTCGCCACGCCGACGTCTATGAGGCGGCTTACAGCGGATTTCGCACTTTTTTGTGCATCGTGGTGGCCTGCGCGTATTGGATTAACACCCAATGGGACTCCGGGGCGTCGGGCGTCACGTTGGCCGCTATTGGCTGTGTGCTCTACTCCTCGACGGCTTCCCCCATCAACAGCATCAATCTGCTGACTAAGTCGTTGATGCTGCTGTTTATCGGCTGCTTCATTATCAAGTTCGGCGTGATGGTGCAAATCACCGATTTCTGGCTTTTTTGCGCGTTCATCCTGCCGGTATTGGCGACGATGCAGCTGTGCAAATTGCAGTACAAAGCGTATGCCGGTCTGTGGGGACAACTGATTGTCTTCAGTGGATCGCTGCTCGCCGTGGCGAACCCACCGAGCTTTGACTATCAGTCGTTCATTAATGATGGCTTAGCCGAGATTGCCGGCGTGATGCTGGCCGGACTTTTCTTCCAGGTGTTGCGCCCAAGCTCGGACAGCCGCAAGAGTCGCCGCCAGATTCGCGCCCTGCGCCGCGATTTTATCGACCAGCTTAGCCGCAGACCGCAGATGTCACACTTGCAGTTCGAGTCGCTGATTTACTATCGCGTTAACCAGCTTAATCAGAGCAAGGATCAGGTCTCGCGCACCTGGTTGCTGCGCTGGGGCGTGGTGCTGCTCAACTGTAGCCACATTGTTTGGCAACTGCGAGAGTGGGAAACGCGGTCAAATCCGCTGTCAAAGGTGCGTGACGTGTGCATTCACTGTCTGAAGGGGATTATGACCGAGCGGGGCGTGAGTCATCCGAAGCTTGATGCCAGCCTAAACGAGTTGCAGCGCATCAGCGAAGCGTTGTCGAAGCACCCCGATGCCTCGGCGCGCGAACTGGCGGGTGTCATCTGGCGACTTTACTGTTCGCTGTCGCAGCTGCAGTCGGCTATCAATATAGAAGACGTGGCGGCAGGCGCGTCTGAGCCTGCCGGTAAACCGGCCTGAGGCCGGTTATTTTGCCTCAGGGAACATCGTATCCCAGTGCAGCCTTGCGTATGCGGAACCACTGCTGGCGGTTAATGTCCAGCGACAATGCCTTCCACGCCGAGGCGATACGCTCAATCTTGCCGCTGCCAAGGATCGGTAACGGACGTGACGGCAGACGCATGATCCAGGCATAGACCACTTGATCAATGGTCTCTGCGCCCGTCTCTTCTGCTACTTTCTGCAGTTCATCCCGCAGCGGTTGATATTGTGGATCATTGAAAAGACCCCCGCCTCCCAGACAAGACCAGGCCATCGGCTTGATCCGCAATTGCTGGCATTGATCCAGCGTGCCGTCGAGGATGGCCGGCTGATGAATCGGCGAAATCTCGACCTGATTGGTCACCAGCGAAAACGGCAGGCGCGATTGCAGCAGGGTAAACTGCGCCGGGGTAAAGTTGGAGACACCAAAATACTTCACCTTGCCGCTCTGATGCAGGGCAGTGAACGCCTCGGCGGTTTCGTCTGCGTTCATCAACGGGTCCGGACGATGAATCAGCAGCAGATCGAGGCTGTCAGTATGTAAATTTTTCAGCGAACGTTCGGCCTGCGCAATAACGTAGGCTTTATCGGTAATGTAATGGCCGATCGGATTACCTGGAGCGGCGGTGGTTGAGATCCCGCATTTGCTCACCAGCTGCAGCTTGTCACGCAGCGAGGGGTTGAGCTTCAGCGCCTCACCAAAGGCGGCCTCGCATTGGTAATTGCCGTAGATATCCGCGTGATCGACGGTGGTTATGCCAAGTTCAACGTGTTGATCGATAAACGCCAGCAGCTGTTGCGGCGTCATGCCCCACTCCATCAAACGCCAATAGCCGCAAATCATTGAGGAAAATTCCGGCCCCTGCGGCGCAATACGCGTGCGTTGTTCCATTGTGTATTCCTTTTCTCATTATGGTCGGCCAAGCATAGCCTGTTTTATGAATTTTTCATTGATTTGAAAGGGGAATTAAAACAGTGAGGGCTGTTCGGGAGCCGGATCGTCAGCGGCCCTGGCAGCGCGTTTTAGCCGCAGGAAGCGCTGGTGGCACAGGCGCAATACGTGGCGCTTTTCGGTATCGTTCATGCTCATCCAGCCAAAACGCTCCTCACGACTGCGAAAACAGCCGCGACAATAGCCGTTGGGCCCGGACTCGCACACGCCGCGGCAGGGACTGGGAATGTCGAAAAACTCGAGCTGCTGAGCCAAAATTACTCCGCGCTAACCGGTGGATGGAGAGAAAACAGGTAAAGATGCTGATATTTTATACCAAAAATCTGCAAAGGTGACATCTCGACGTAGCAAAATGAGCTGTGGAGCAAAGCCTCAGGTTGACCTAGACTGACTGGTCTATTAACGTGAGCCAAGAATGATTCATCATCCCATCTCATTATTGTTTCAGGAGATAGTTACATGACCAAGCTCTTCACGCCCCTGGTAGTCGGGCATAAAACCCTGCCAAATCGCGTATTTATGGCACCGTTAACCCGTCTGCGCAGCATCGAGCCGGGGGATATCCCTACCCCGCTGATGGGCGAATACTACGCCCAGCGCCATAGCTCCGGCCTGATTATCACCGAAGCGACGCAGGTCTCCTTCCAGGCGAAAGGCTATGCCGGTGCACCGGGTCTGCACACGCCGGAACAAACCGCCGCCTGGAAAAAAATTGTTGCCGGTGTGCACGCGAAAGACGGGCACATTGCCGTCCAGCTGTGGCACGTAGGCCGTATTTCGCACACCAGCCTACAGCCAAATCAGCAGCCGCCGGTTGCGCCTTCCGCCATTGCGGCCGGGACCCGTACTAGCCTGCGCGACGAAAACGGCAATGCCGTCCGCGAAGAGTGCTCGACGCCGCGTGCGCTGGAAACCGCTGAAATTCCGGGGATCGTTAACGACTTCCGCCAGGCAGCAGCCAATTCGCGTGAGGCCGGTTTCGACTACATCGAGCTGCACGCGGCGCACGGCTATTTGCTGCACCAGTTCATCTCTCCGGCTTCTAACAAACGCGAAGACCAGTACGGCGGCAGCATTGAAAATCGCGCTCGCCTAACGCTGGAAGTGGTCGATGCCGCCGTTGCTGAAATCGGCGCCGACCGTGTAGGCATTCGCATCTCGCCGCTGGGCCCATTCAACGGTCTGGACAACGGCGAAGATCAGGAGTCAGCAGCGCTCTACCTGCTCGATGAGCTGAACAAGCGTGGTCTTGCGTATCTGCATATCTCGGAACCCGACTGGGCCGGCGGCAAGCCTTATACCGAGTCGTTCCGCAAAGCGATTCGCGAGCACTATAAAGGTGTCATCGTGGGTGCCGGTGCATATACCGCCGAGAAAGCCGAAGAGCTTATTGCGAAGGGCTACATCGACGCCGTAGCGTTTGGCCGCAGCTATATCGCCAACCCGGATCTGGTTGAGCGTCTGAAAAACCATGCTCCGCTCAACGAGCCGAAGCCAGAAACCTTCTACGGCGGCGGCGCACAAGGCTACACCGACTATCCTACGCTGTAAGTTGCCTCAAAACAGTCTCTAAGCCCGCCAGTGCTTAGAGACTGCTCAGTCGGGATGTCTCTTAAAGACAAAGCGATAGCATTGAGTTAGTCTAGTATTCAATATGTTTTAACTGGCAATCAGAGGAAATTATGCGTTTACTTCACACCATGATCCGCGTTGGCGACATGCAGCGCTCAATCAAGTTTTATACTGAAGTACTGGGCATGAAAGTGCTGCGTACCAGTCAGAATAAAGAATACAAATACGATTTGGCGTTTGTCGGTTATGAAGACGAAAGCGAAGGGGCGGTCATCGAACTGACCTATAACTATGGCGTAGAGAGCTACGACCACGGCACCGCATTCGGCCATCTGGCGCTGGGCGTTGACGACGTTGCGCAAACCTGTGAAGACATTCGCAAAGCAGGCGGCAAAGTGGTGCGTGAAGCAGGCCCGGTTAAAGGTGGTACCACGGTCATCGCCTTCGTTGAAGATCCAGACGGCTACAAAATCGAGCTCATTGAATCTAAACATGCAGGTCAGGGACTGGGTAACTAATCCCGTCTCACCGGTAACTTAAAGGGCGCAATCGAGGCGCCCTTTCTTGCTTTTTATTCTCTCCTCCTGCATCTGGCCTGAAAATTTGCCATAATGCGCGCTGAATTCGTTTAAAGATAAGATACCAATGGCTGACAAAAGTGACATTAACGCCCTGAAAGGTCGTTTCCGCGGGTTTTATCCTGTGGTAATTGATGTAGAAACCGCCGGGTTTAATGCCCAGACCGACGCCCTGCTTGAAATCGCCGCCGTGACGCTGAAAATGGACGAAGACGGCTGGCTGCAAAACGATGAAACGCTGCATTTTCACGTTGAGCCTTTCGAAGGATCGATTTTGCATCCTGAGGCACTGGCATTTAACGGTATCGACCCGACTAACCCTCTGCGTGGCGCAGTTAGCGAATACGACGCGCTACACGCCATTTTCAAGGCAATCCGTAAGGGGATGAAGGAGCAGGACTGCAATCGCGCGATTATCGTTGCGCACAATGCCAATTTCGACCACAGCTTCTTGATGGCCGCCGCCGAGCGCGCGGGCCTGAAACGTAATCCGTTCCACCCTTTTGCCACCTTCGACACGGCAGCGTTGAGCGGCCTGGTGCTTGGACAAACTGTGCTGGCCAAAGCCTGCATCAGCGCGGGTATCGTTTTCGACAGTTCTCAGGCGCACTCGGCGCTTTATGACACCGAGCAAACCGCTGCGTTGTTTTGCGAGCTGGTAAACCGCTGGAAACGCCTCGGTGGCTGGCCGTTGCCTATTGCTGAAGAAGAGAGCGTTGAAGAGAAATAAATTCTTCTCGTTAAGATAAATAGTAAGACATAAAAAAAGAGCGGCTACGATAGCCGCTCTTTTTATTTCAAGAGTCGAAGCCGATTATTCTGGCTGCTCTTCCTGAGATTTATATTTCTCAGCCGTTTCTTTGATCAGCTGCTGCAGTTCGCCACGCTGATACATTTCGATAACGATATCGCAGCCGCCGACCAGCTCACCGTCAACCCACAGCTGTGGGAAGGTCGGCCAGTTGGCGAATTTTGGCATTTCTGCACGGATATCCGGGTTTTGCAGGATATCGACGTAAGCGAAACGCTCGCCGCAGGCAGACAGCGCCTGAACGGCCTGAGCAGAGAAACCGCAGCTTGGCAGCTTTGGAGAGCCTTTCATATAAAGAAGAATCGGGTTCTCGGAAATCTGCTGTTGAATTTTTTCAATAGTAGTGGTCATTTTCTTGCTTCCTCAAGCCATTAATTGGCTGTCACGGTCATTACTTAAATCGGAAAAAACCTGATCAACTGTCTGCCATTGTAACGAGAGCAGCCCTCGGATAAAAACGCCATTTTTTGTGAGGTCTTTAGCGCACAAAAAGGCCTTTAATTGATGCATCCCTGTAATGTCGGTGATAGTATCCCTGATTGTCAAAACAGTGCAAAAATAAAGATTCATATAGAATAACATTTTTATTCTGTGACTTTAACCCAAACGATCCCAAAGGGATCTTTTAGGTAACGTGAGTTTAACCCTCTGAATCCTGGTTATTTTTTCGGCGCTGTAGCTCATATTTTGCCCAGAAAAAAAGTTATTAACTTTTACTCACAATATGAATTAGAATCGAAGCAATTCGTGCTGTTTTGTCTCCCGCTTTTCGGGAATACTGGGACATCTTTTGATGTTTAACTTCGGCCTAATATTGGTAGCGACGCCATGCGTTTAATGTTTACGCTTTTTGTGCTGCTGTTTACCCAGCTCTTTTTGAATTTGGCGAATGCTTCGCCAAGTCATCGCGTCTCCGCCAAACAGGCCGAAACGCACGTAAGCCAGGCAAAGCCTGATGAGCGACGAAAGCGAAAGGTCGTCGCGAGAAGCAATAGAAAGACCAAGACTGTTCCGGTGAAAGAACAATCGAAAGCCAAAGAACACAGCAGGACGAAAGAGAAAGTGCACGGGAAGGCGAAAGTCGAGCACAAGCATCCTACCAGCACTAAACTCGTCAGGCACAAGGCCGAGAAGCCAACCGCTTCCAGGCTCGCAAGACACAAGGCAGAGAACTCGAAGAAAGAGATAAACTCGATTAGCCGTTCTCTGGCTGCTACCACTAACGTGGTCTGTGCGAAAGAAGGCAAAAAAGCCTACGGACGACACCGAAAGCATAAAACAAAAGAAGATACCTGCACCCCGTTAACGCTGAGTGCAGCGCACAAGAAAAAGTATTTGCATGCTAAAGAAACCGCGATGAACAAGCTGATGCACCAGGTCGGCAAACCTTATCGCTGGGGTGGAACCTCCCCGAATACTGGTTTCGACTGTAGTGGCCTGGTTTATTACGCGTACAAAGATTTAATGCGTATTAAAATGCCTCGCACCGCCAATGAGATGTACCATTTGCGCGATGCGGCCCCGGTTCCACGCGGTGAGCTTGAGTCTGGTGATTTAGTGTTCTTTAGAATTACTAAACGCGGCGCGGCGGACCACGTAGGTGTTTATCTCGGCAACGGTAAGTTTATTCAGTCACCGCGCTCTGGAGAAGACATCAAAATTAGTTATCTGGCAGATAACTACTGGCAAGACCACTACGTTGGTGCTCGCCGGGTCATGACGCCGAAAACGATTCGTTAAATAATGATTTCTCGCTTAACACCTGTGAATAGCATTTAACGAATGGTTTAAGCCTACCCCCTCTCCAGCGGGCGGTAAAATAGAAAAGGGCGATTTCTTTGATAAGAAATCGCCCTTTTTCGTTTCTGCCTGACGGCAAAAGATCAGTGCATGACGGCGGTAAAGCTGAATGCCACGATCGTCACCAGTGCGCACACCACGGTTATCAATGAGTATTTCAGATTGGTATCCACATAGACTCCTTGCCGGATAGAAGATTAAAAACCCTATATTTTATAAGCCTAAATATTTTGCGCGCTTTGCGTAAAAACGTCTACCGATCGTGCACCGATTTGCGCAACTTATCGCGAAAGCGCAAATTTGGCTTTCCCTTTCTTGAGATATAAGAGAAAATTAGCGGTTACCACGCTGTGTGCCCGGTCGGCGTTGTCCGACGCATCTTTCAGGATTCCTGAAACCACCCAACGAATTAACTGCTTAAAATGATTTATGCAGTTGAATGCACGCAGGCAAACGATTAACAAAAAACTAACGTGCTGAAAAGGGTTAGTTCAGGAGTGATTTTTACATGGCCACGATTAAAGATGTCGCTAAGCGCGCTGGTGTTTCGACTACAACGGTGTCGCACGTCATCAATAAAACCCGTTTCGTCGCCGAAGAAACTAAAGCTGCGGTTCGCGCAGCCATTAAAGATTTGCACTATTCCCCGAGCGCCGTCGCACGTAGCCTGAAGGTGAATAACACCAAGTCCATCGGCCTGCTGGCCACCTCGAGTGAGGCGCCCTACTTCGCCGAAGTCATTGAAGCCGTTGAGAACAGCTGCTTCGCGAAGGGCTACACGCTTATCCTGTGTAACTCGCACAATAATCTGGAAAAGCAGAAAGCCTATCTGGCAATGCTTGCGCAAAAGCGCGTCGACGGCCTGCTGGTGATGTGCGCCGAGTATCCGGCCGAGCTGCTTGCCATGCTCGAGGAGTACCGTTCAATCCCGATGGTGGTGATGGACTGGGGCGAAGCGCAGAACGACTTTACCGACTCGATTATTGATAACGCCTTCGAGGGCGGATATCTGGCGGGTCGTTACCTGGTTGAACGCGGGCATCGCGACATTGGCGCCATTCCCGGTCAGCTGAACCGCAACACCGGCGGCGGTCGCTATCGCGGTTTCCTGAAAGCGATGAATGAAGCCAATATTGCCGTGCGTGATGAATGGGTGGTTCAGGGCGATTTCGAACCTGAATCAGGCTATCAGGCAATGCAAAAGATCCTCAACCAGAAGCAGCGACCGACGGCAGTGTTCTGCGGCGGTGACGTGATGGCGATGGGCGCGATTTGCGCAGCCGACGAAATGGGCCTGCGCGTTCCTCAGGATATTTCGGTCATTGGTTATGACAACGTGCGCAACGCGCGCTACTTCTCTCCAGCACTCACCACGGTACACCAGCCGAAAGAGCGCCTGGGCGAGATGGCCTTTACCATGTTGCTCGACCGCATTATTAGCAAGCGCGAAGTGCAGCAGACCATCGAGGTGAAACCCAAGCTGGTTGAACGCCGCTCCGTGGCCGACGGTCCTTTCCGCGACTATCGTCGTTAATTCTCGCTTTTCTGCGCTCCTCTCACGCCTGCCTTCGCGGGCGTGAGGCTATCTCAGCCATTCTTGATTCAGCGTTTCACTGTCCCCGAGATACTCCAACAACCAGTCTAGCGCCGGGGAATGATTTCGCTGGTCCCACGTCAGACAACACGGGCTTTCCGGAAACACGTTGGCAAGATTAAGCACTGCCAACCTTTGTTGCGCAATCCACGGCGCTACCCTATGTACCGGCAGCATGCCAACGCAGAGCCCTTCACAAAGGCAATCAATGGCGCAGGTCCAGTCCGGCACGACCAGACGACGCTGGTTGTCCAGCGTCCAGGTGTCGCGTTTGGGCAAATTTCTGGAGGTATCCTCTATACACAGCGCCGGATAAGGCCTCAGCGCATCATCGTCCAACGCCCTATTTTGTGCTGCCAGCGGATGCGTGGCGCTGACCACACAGTGCCAGGGTAAAGTCCCCATGTCCCTAAAGCTGAAACGCCCGCCGACCGGCACCGCGCTGGTGGCACCGATGGCGACGTCTGCACGGTCATCGGCCAGCGCGTCCCAAACGCCGTTGAACACCTCTCCTTGAATCAATAACTCGGTGTCGGGGAAAGCGCGATAAAAATCGACCACCAGCTGCCGTATGCGATCGGGTTTTACTATTCGGTCGACCGCCACACGTAGCTGCCCGCTCCAGCCGTTGGCGACCTGCTGACACTGGCGACGCGTGGATAGCATTTTTTTGATAAGCACTCGGGCTTCATCAACGAAAAGGCGACCTGCGGGCGTCAATTCTACGTCGCGATGTCGGCGTTCAAACAGGGGGACCGCCAGCCATTCTTCGAGCTGTCGAATCTGATAGCTAATCGCTGACGGAACGCGATTAAGCTCAAGCGCTGCGGCAGTGAAGCTGCCGTTTCGCGCGACAGCGTCGACGACTTCGAGTGAATATTCAGACCACATAGGCACCGCCTTTTGTCGGGATGATCATTGCAACTCTCTGCTTTCAAATATTTTAATCACATGGTGCAAATATTAACGTTTCACAATCCGCAAGCCAAGCGGATACACTGCGCCACTGGCTTCACCCTACGAAATATTTAACTGCTTTTTTGAATTATAAGAGAACATCATGAAACCCTCATTTGGCTTTTTACTCTATCTGGCCGGGCTGAGCATGCTCGGATTTCTGGCGACCGACATGTATCTCCCGGCCTTTGGCAGCATGCAGGAGAGTCTGGATACCTCGGCCAGCGGAATAAGCGCTAGCCTGAGTATCTTCCTGGCTGGCTTCGCCGTGGCGCAGCTGTTCTGGGGTCCCCTTTCCGACCGCTTTGGCCGTAAACCTATTTTATTAACCGGACTGTCGCTGTTCGCCGTAGGCTGTCTGGGCATGATCTGGGTGCAAAACACCGAGCTGCTCCTGGCGCTGCGCTTTGTTCAGGCTATTGGGGTTTGTGCCGCGGCGGTAAGCTGGCAGGCGCTGGTGGTTGACCGCTATGCGTCTGACGTAGCGAAACGCACCTTTGCCAGCATCATGCCGTTGGTAGCACTTTCTCCTGCCCTCGCCCCATTAGTCGGCGCATGGGTACTGAATCATTTCAACTGGCGAGTCATCTTTGCCCTGCTGCTGGTGATAAGCGCCCTGCTGCTGTTCTTCACGCTGACGCTGAAAGAAACGAAAAAGTCTGTTGCCGAAAAAGCGCAGGCAAAAAGCGGTGTCACCGAGATGCTCAGCTCTCCGGTTTATAGCGGTAACGTACTGATTTACAGCGCCAGTTCGGCCGGCTTTTTTGCCTGGCTGACCGGTTCCCCCTTTATTCTAAGTGAAATGGGCTACGGACCTTCTGCGATTGGTTTGAGCTATGTCCCTCAAACTATTGCATTTTTATTAGGGGGTTACGGCTGTAGGATGATTATCAATAAAATTGATGGGGTTCGTCTGCTGCCCTGGCTTTTATTAGGCTATGCTATTAGCGTTATATCGCTTTATCTGGTTGCGACGTTAACTCAGGCTACGCTGGTAAGTTTGTTAGTGCCGTTCTGTTTAATGGCGCTGGTAAACGGTGCCTGTTATCCCATTGTCGTAGCAAATGCATTAATGCCATTTCCTGCTAATACAGGAAAGGCTGCCGCGTTGCAGAATACATTACAGTTAGGACTTTGCTTTTTAAGTAGCATGATGGTGTCGGCATTTATATCCCAGCCATTATTCTCGACGGTGACCGTTATGCTTACGACGGTGGTGCTGGTGGGAATGGGATACTTTATTTTGACGTGTTCAGCGAATAAGCAGAAGTCTGGACATCCAGAAGCAAAGCATGCTAATTAGTTAATATAATACCGTTATGTTACAATAACTTGAAGAATATGTTCGCCTGTTGCGATTTACAGTTGAGAATGCGCGCAGGCGAGCTTATACTCAATTCAACATAAGAAAATAACACTTTTACAAAACTTTTATCACAAGTAACTTTTGTGCGCGCGAATCGCGTCACATTTATTAGTGCAAGGATGATTCACCGCGGCGTATTACGCCTGGTGTCCTTCGTATTTTCCCTCTGTTCATAGTCATATATCAGACAAGGCGGAATATCCGTCTGTTCTCATAAGACCTGCCAATAGCCGTTGCTTTTTAAGCAGGTTAATAAGTCAGAAGAGAAAGTGATGGAGAAGCTATGAGTTCATCGTGTGTAGAAGACCTGAGTATTCAAGATAATCAGTGGTACCGAATCGCGAGCGAAATGTTATCAATGGCTGGCATTGAGGTTAATGGAACACGCCCTTTTGACATTACGGTAAAAAATCCCGATTTTTTTAAGCGCGTACTTCAGGAAGGTTCACTGGGTCTCGGCGAAAGTTATATGGACGGCTGGTGGGAATGTGAAAGATTAGACATGTTCTTCCATCGCGTCGTTGCCGCAGGGCTCGAGAACAAACTCCCGCATCATCTTAAAGATACACTGCGTATCGCAGCAGCAAGGCTGACCAACCTGCAGTCCAGAAAACGCGCCTGGATCGTAGGTAAAGAGCATTACGACCTGGGTAACGATCTGTTCAGTAAAATGCTTGACCCTTATATGCAATACTCCTGTGCCTACTGGAAAGATGCGACCACGCTTGAACAGGCACAAGAAGCCAAACTGAAAATGATCTGTGAGAAACTGCAGCTTCAGCCGGGGCAACGACTGCTTGATATTGGCTGTGGTTGGGGAGGTTTGGCGGAATATGCAGCCCGAAATTACGGCGTCAGTGTTTTCGGCGTGACTATTTCTTCTGAACAGCAAAAAATGGCCCAGCAACGCTGCGAAGGTCTTGATGTCACCATCCTGCTGCAGGATTACCGCGATCTCAACGATCAGTTCGATCGCATTGTTTCCGTCGGCATGTTTGAACACGTCGGGCCTAAAAATTACCAGACCTATTTCGACGTGGTAAAACGCAACATCAAACCTGACGGTCTTTTCTTGCTGCACACCATCGGATCGAATAAAACCGATCTGAATGTCGATCCCTGGATCGATAAATATATCT
This sequence comes from Rouxiella badensis, assembly GCF_002093665.1. GTDB lineage: Bacteria > Pseudomonadota > Gammaproteobacteria > Enterobacterales > Enterobacteriaceae > Rouxiella > Rouxiella badensis. Next base: position 87,999 of record NZ_MRWE01000018.1, read on the forward strand.
TCCCGAACGGCTGCCTGCCTTCCGTTAAACACATTGCACAGACCACTGAAGGCCTGTTTGTGATGGAAGACTGGCACAACATTGGCGCAGATTATGATAGAACGTTGATGGCCTGGTTTGAGCGTTTCGTTCACGAATGGCCAAGTTTTGCAGAGAACTATTCAACGCGTTTCTATCGTATGTTCAGCTATTATCTGAACGCTTGCGCTGGGGCATTCCGCGCTCGCGACATTCAGCTGTGGCAGGTTGTTCTCAGCCCTAACGGCGTTGAAGGCGGCATTCGCGTTCCACGTTGATATGCTTCACATAATAAAAAAGCCGGCGGCAAGTGATTGCTTCCGGCTTTTTTACTTTTTGCATCTTAAAGAGGGCAATTATTCTTTGTCGTGTTCCTGGTGTTCGATTTCAGCCAGGGCGGCCGCAGCGGCCTGTGCAGCTTCGCGACTTGCCAGCACACGTTCGACGGTGTCGACGATGGCCTGAGTCTGCGGGTCGATTTCGATATTAATTTTGTCACCCAGGCGTTTGGCACCCAGCGTGGTGCGCTCGAGCGTTTCGGGGATCAGATGTACGCAAAAACGGGTTGGCGTGACTTCACCGACGGTCAGACTGATGCCGTCAATACCAATGTAGCCTTTGTGCAGAATGTATTTCATATATTCTGCATGCGGCATACGGAACCAGATCTGGCGATTGTTTTCAGAGGTGAGGATTTTCTGGACTTCGGCAGTGCAGACAATATGGCCAGACATCAAGTGGCCGCCAATTTCGTCATTAAAGCTGGCCGCACGCTCCAGATTGACCTCATCGCCTTCTTTAAGCTCGCCGAGGTTGGTCAGACGCAGCGTTTCCTTGATCAGGTCAAAGCTCACTAAATCCCCTTCAACCTTGGTCACCGTCAGACAGCATCCGTTGTGAGCCACCGATGCGCCAAGCGCCAGATTTGGCAGCATCGCCTCGGGCAGTCTGACCACGTGGGTTCTGAAGTTAGGTTTTTCATCGATAGACACTACAGTGCCTTTGCCTTGCACAATTCCGGTAAACATTAGGCGCGCCTCGTTAATTCAACGTTTATTACCACTTATATTACTTTTTTTGCCATGGCGCGTCACGAAAGCCCAATTAAAATCGGGAATAAAAGCACATCTCACCCATACTCGAGGGATAAAATCTCAGCAGAGTGGCATCTGTTGAAACTTAAGCATGCGATTTGATTAAAAAACCTGACAAGGTACAATCTTTCGGCAATTCCTCACTATATTATCGTCACCCTCGGGTGACTTTTTGGTTTTACTCATCATTATAAAAAAGGTGTATGCGTGCAGAAGTACCTCACAGAAGCGCGTAGTTTATTGGCTCTCGCGATCCCCGTTATCCTCGCTCAAGTTGCACAAACCGCAATGGGTGTCGTTGACACCATCATGGCAGGTTCGGTCAGCGCAACCGATATGGCTGCGGTTGCCGTCGGCACATCAATATGGCTCCCCGCCATACTGTTTGGCCACGGCCTTTTATTATCTTTAACACCCACCGTCGCGCATCTGAACGGGGCTGGTCGTCGTGAAAAAATCGGCGATCAGGTGCAGCAAGGCTTCTGGCTGGCCGCGGGTGTGTCGATCCTGGTGATGGTGGTGATTTATAACTGCGACCTGATGATTGGCATGATGCAAAACATCGATCCCCTGCTGAAAGAAAAGGCCATCGGGTATCTGCGTGCCATTATGTGGGGCGCGCCCGGTTACCTGTTTTTCCAGGTGTTGCGCGACCAGTGTGAAGGGCTGTCAAAGACCAAACCGGGCATGGTGTTCGGGTTTATCGGCCTACTGGTAAATATTCCGGTCAACTATATCTTCATCTATGGCAAGTTTGGCGCCCCGGCGCTGGGCGGCGTGGGCTGCGGCGTGGCAACCGGCACGGTGTACTGGGTCATGTTCATCATGATGCGCATCTACACTAAGCGCTCCTACTTCCTGAAAGATATCGTTGCAACGCGCCCGTTCGCCAAACCTGACTGGGCCGTACTGAAGCGTCTGTCGCTGCTCGGACTGCCGATTGCGCTGGCGCTGTTCTTCGAGGTTACGCTGTTTGCAGTGGTGGCGCTTCTGGTCTCCCCTCTCGGAATAGTTGCCGTCGCAAGTCATCAAATTGCGTTAAATGTCGGGTCTCTGATGTTCGTGGTTCCGTTGTCGCTCGGCGTGGCAGCGACCATTCGCGTTGGGTCACGTCTCGGTGAATCAAATCCATCGGCGGCCAAGGTCTCGGCACTGACCAGCATCGCGACGGGCATTGTTATGGCCTGCATTATTGCAACGATGGTGGTTATCTTCCGCTCCCACATTGCACACCTGTACAACGACAATCCGGCAGTCGTCAGCCTGGCGTCGCATCTGATGTTGTTTGCGGCCATCTTCCAGATTTCAGATGCCGTTCAGGTGATTAGCAGCGGCGTATTGCGTGGCTATAAAGATACGCGCTCAATTTTCTTCATCACCTTTACTGCCTACTGGATCCTGGGTCTGCCTATAGGTTACCTGCTGGCGCTGACCAATTATCTGGTTCCGGCCATGGGTCCGAGCGGATTTTGGTGCGGATTCATCATCGGACTCACTTTTGCCGCCACCATGATGTCGCTGCGCATGCGCTGGATCCAAAAACAGTCTTCATTTTCTATTCTGCAACGCGCAGGGCGATAGTTTTTACCCTCTTACGGTGCGCTGTTTATCGCCAGCGCACCGTAATTAATGTTTAAAAAATCAACGTAATGAGCGTTAGCGCACCAATCGCACGCAATATGTCATTAAAATGCATTTTTTCCCTTGCCAGCCATCCGGTAGGTCGTTAATATTCGTCCCCGCTGCCGCACTGGCAGACAGAGATAAACGATGCGTCCGTAGCTCAGTTGGTTAGAGCACCACCTTGACATGGTGGGGGTCGGTGGTTCGAGTCCACTCGGACGCACCAAATCTCAAAACCTTAACCGGTTTAGCCGTAAAAATTGCATTAAGATGTGCGTCCGTAGCTCAGTTGGTTAGAGCACCACCTTGACATGGTGGGGGTCGGTGGTTCGAGTCCACTCGGACGCACCAAATCTCAAAACCTTAACCGGTTTAGCCGTAAAAATTGCATTAAGATGTGCGTCCGTAGCTCAGTTGGTTAGAGCACCACCTTGACATGGTGGGGGTCGGTGGTTCGAGTCCACTCGGACGCACCAATGCAAATTCCTGAACACCTCCCTGCCTCTTTCAATAAAATCCAACGCTTACCCTTATTTCCCTGATTAAATCCTGACATTTCACCCAATCTGCTTTACCTACTGAAAACGTCATGCGTAATCCTCAACGTTAAGCAAACGTTTGTTGTTATTGCGCAACAAAGCCGCAGATAACACCTAGGTATTGCGCACCCTGCTATTTTTTGTTTGGTTTCCCTCCCTCTTACCCTCTATACTATCGGCAACAAAAACTGGCACAGTTTCTTAGATTGAATGGATTCAGCCCCTTGATCTATCGATATCGTCATATAACAAGCGTTTTCACCCTCGAAACGAGCAAATGTCGTCCAGACAGTTGCGTGCCCGTCGAACTTTACACTGCATTTCTCCCGCACTCGCCTATTCTTAGTAATGTTTTGCTCATACTGAAGTGTTTCTCAAACCAGGTCATTAACTCATTCAGCGCGTTCGGCGACCGTTCTACCGCACTGCGCACTCTTATCCTATCCATCACAACTTGTAGAAAAAATCGTCATGAAAAAGACTAAAATTGTTTGTACTATCGGACCTAAGACTGAATCCGAAGAGATGCTGACTAAACTGCTTGATGCAGGAATGAACGTCATGCGTTTGAACTTTTCTCACGGTGATTATGAAGAGCACGGCCAGCGCATCAAGAACATCCGCAGCGTCATGGAAAAAACGGGCAAGAAAGCCGGTATCCTGCTGGACACCAAAGGCCCTGAAATCCGTACCATCAAACTGGAAGGCGGCAAAGACGCCTCTCTGATTGCAGGCCAGACCTTTACCTTCACCACTGACCAGAGCGTTGTCGGTAACACCGAGCGCGTTGCAGTCACCTACGCAGGCTTCGCAGCTGACCTGAAAGTGGGCAACACGGTTCTGGTCGATGATGGCCTGATTGGTATGGAAGTGACTCACGTCAGCGACACCGAAGTCACCTGTAAAGTGTTGAACAACGGTGATCTGGGCGAAAACAAAGGCGTTAACCTGCCGGGCGTTTCCATCGCGCTGCCAGCACTGGCTGAAAAAGACAAACGCGACCTGATTTTCGGTTGTGAGCAAGGCGTAGACTTCGTTGCGGCTTCTTTCATTCGCAAACGTTCTGACGTGGTTGAAATCCGTGAACACCTGAAAGCGCACGGCGGCGAACATATCCAGATCATCTCTAAAATCGAAAACCAAGAAGGCCTGAACAACTTCGACGAAATCCTCGAAGCCTCAGACGGCATCATGGTTGCTCGTGGTGACCTGGGCGTCGAGATCCCGGTTGAAGAAGTTATCTTCGCCCAGAAAATGATGATCGAGAAGTGTAACCGCGCACGTAAAGTCGTTATTACTGCGACCCAGATGCTTGACTCGATGATTAAAAACCCACGCCCTACCCGTGCAGAAGCAGGCGATGTGGCAAACGCCATCATCGACGGCACCGATGCCGTAATGCTGTCAGGCGAAAGCGCCAAGGGTAAATATCCGCTTGAAGCAGTGACCATTATGGCCACTATCTGTGAGCGTACCGACCGCGTGATGCCTAGCCGCATCGACGGCCAGAACGACAGCCGCAAACTGCGTATCACCGAAGCAGTATGCCGCGGTGCCGTAGAAATGGCCGAGAAACTGGACGCGCCTCTGATTGTTGTCGCCACCCACGGCGGTAAATCTGCGATTTCAGTGCGTAAATACTTCCCTAACGCCCTGATTCTGGCGCTGACCACCAACGAAGTGACCGCTCGTCAGCTTATCCTGACCAAAGGCGTAATCACCCAGCTGGTGAAAGAAATTGCTTCAACCGACGATTTCTATCGCATTGGTAAAGAAGCTGCACTCGAAAGTGGTTTAGCTCAAAAAGGCGACAAAGTGGTCATGGTTTCCGGTGCTTTAGTTCCAAGTGGCACCACCAACACCTCTTCCGTGCACACGCTTTAACGACGTGCAGGTTAAACATTAATAACAACGCCGCGAAATGCGGCGTTTTTTTTGACCAATTTCTCTGTTTTTTAGAAAAAGCTGTCAAATAGGATGTTCTGAAAATGGGACAAGTCTCATGGAATAAGCCTGTTTTAGATAACGTTTTTCAACTTTTATGTAAAAAAAGATGCTTCTTTGAGCGAACGAACAAAATAAAGCATTTGGCGATAAAAATTTATTCTCATTAGAAAAAGGTTTGTGTAATACTTGTAACGCTACATGGAGATTAACTTAATCTAGAGGGTTTTATAATGAATCGCACTAAACTGGTACTGGGCGCAGTAATCCTGGGTTCTACTCTGCTGGCTGGTTGTTCAAGCAATGCTAAAATCGACCAACTGTCTTCTGACGTTTCAACTCTGAACTCTAAAGTTGATCAGCTGAGCAACGACGTTGCAGCTGTTAAGTCTGACGTTCAAGCAGCTAAAGACGACGCAGCACGTGCTAACCAGCGTCTGGACAACCAAGCTCACGCTTACAAGAAGTAATATTTACTTCTCATAATGAAATGGCGCACATTGTGCGCCATTTTTTTTGCCTCGTTTTCGTTCTCATCCTATCCTCCTCTGCCAAACCTCTTCAATCACGTTTAGAGCCATCCTCATCCTCCCCCTCACTCTTTCAATACTTTCAAACAAAAACGCCACTAAAGCGTTTTGGTGGCGTTTAAATGGCATCAAACCCGTCAAGACTTACATCGCACCCGCTGCGGGAGGGGTATTGATATCCTCATTGCCCGTATTTACCAGTACGGGCATACCGGAACGGCGTTCAATTGCGTCTTTCAAAACCTGCTTGTTAGTCTCGTCGCTAGCACGGAATTTCTTCAGCGCAGCGCTGAGGAGTATCGGCATCGTCTGCGGATCATCCGTTTCCGTCCGTGAGAGCGGCTGGTGAACTTCAACATAGCGCTTGCCGTCCGGCTCGATGTCAAATTTCACCGGCTGATTGATGACCTGAACGCGCGTTCCTTTAGGTACGCTATTGAACAATGCCTCGATATCGTCGGGACGTAGACGAATACAGCCCGAGCTCACGCGCATACCAATGCCAAAGTTGGCATTGGTGCCGTGGATAAGATAGTGCCCTTGTCCGGCCGCCAGACGCATGGCAAACAGACCCATCGGATTATCAGGCCCAGCAGGCACGACGCCAGGCAGCGTAATCCCCTGCTCCTTCAGATAGATTTTGCGAATATTAGGCGTCGGGGTCCAGGTTGGATTCGGGATCTTCTGGCTGATAGAGGTCACCATTTCAGGCGTATTGCGCCCCAGCTGGCCGATGCCTATCGGGTAGACCACGACTTTGTTTTCCCCTTTCGGATAATAGTAGAGACGCAGCTCGGCGAGATTGATAACAATGCCCTCTCGTTTGGTGTCAGGCAGCAACATCTGACTGGGTATGGTGAGCACAGTACCAGGCTTAGGCAGTAAAGGATCGACGCCTGGATTCGCTTCCAGCATCGCAATCAGGCCAATTTGATATTTAGCGGCCACGGCCTCGAGTGGTTTGCCATCATTGGGCACAACGTAAGTGGTGTTCTCGCCGATTAGGCGACTGTTATCGGCGGGAAGTGGATATTCCGCCGCCTTCGAGGCGGTCATTCCGGCGCTAAAAACGCTGGCGAAAAGCATTCCCATAAGAGGCAAAGTCAGTTTCATGCTAATTCCTGCTCATCTAGGTTATTGACCTAAGTATCAAGGTACTCGAGGATCATTCGTTATTAGAGTTAATATTAGCATTGCTGGTCTTAATGACAATTTAGGCTTCTAAAATCAACGCGTTACGCATCAGATCGCCGCAAGGAAATTAAGGAATTAAGCTGCTGAAAAATCAGAAATAAATCAGGGAAAAATCGGAGGGGAAACGAAAATGGCCCGACCCATTAGCAGAACAATCCTAATGGGGCGGGCCATTGCACGGGGTAAAAGCGGCGTGGTTACGCCATTACCGCCGCTTTGGCACGAATAGCGCGGATCATTGCCTCAAGCCCCTGGGAACGGGAAGGCGTAAGATGCTGACTCAGCTCCAGCTCGCCAAAGAAAGGACGAACGTCAAGCGCCACCACTTCTTCTGCGGTCAGGCCGTGATACAGGCTGAAAACAATCGCCAGCAACCCTTTCACGATGGCCGCATCGCTGTCGCCAGCGAAATCAATCTGACCATTTTCGCCTGCGTGCATCACAATCCACACCTGGCTTTGACAGCCAGAAATCAGATTCTGCGCCTGACGATTTTCGTCGCTTAATGGCGCAAGCAGCGCACCAAGCTCGATCACATACAGGTATTTCTCTTCCCAGTTCGGGCACCGGGAGAAGTTTTTAACCAACTTTTGCTTATCTGGCAAATTTGCCATAAAAAACCATCCTGCTATTTTGCTTTTTGTTAACCCAGCAGCAGGCTAATACGTTTTAGTCCTGCGACCAAACGGTCAACTTCTTCGCGGGTATTATACATTGCAAGAGAAGCACGGCACATGGCCGGAACGCCGAAGAATGACATCAGCGGCATGGCGCAGTGGTGACCGGTGCGAATAGCGATACCGTATTGGTCAAGGAAGCTGCCCACGTCATAAGCATGATGCTTGCCGAGGTTAAAGGCAATGACACCAGAACGTTCTGCAGGTCCATAGATATGGATATCCGGGATATCGGCCATCGCCTCGAGCGCGTAGCTCATCAGCGACTGCTCGTACTCGTTGATAGCGTCCAGACCAAGTTCATTAACGTAGTCGAATGCAGCGCCCAGGCCAATCATGCCGCCGGTGTTTGGCGAGCCCGCCTCAAAACGCCACGGCGCTTTGACGTAGGTGGTTCCTTCGGTCAGGCTCACGTGCTTGATCATCGAGCCGCCGCCTTCCCAGGGTGGCATTTTATCTAGCAGTGCCGCTTTACCGTAAAGAATACCAATACCGGTCGGTCCATAGAGTTTATGGCCAGAGAACACGTAGAAATCACAATCCAACGCCTGCACATCCACCTTGTGGTGCATGACAGCCTGCGCGCCGTCCACCAGCACATACAGGCCGGCGGCCTTAGCCTGTGGAATAATGGTTTCAATGGGATTGCGCGTGCCCAACACGTTTGAGACGTGCGCCAGCGCCAGCAGTTTGGTCTGCGGCGTCAGCAGCGACGCAAACTGACTCATGTCCAGTTCGCCTTCCGGCGTCAGGTGCCAGACATCGATGTGCAGGCCACGTTCTTCGGCAAGCATCTGCCACGGAACGATATTGGCATGGTGCTCCATCTCGGTGATGATAATGCGATCACCGGCGGAAAGCTGGGTACGGCCAAAGGTGTTGGCAACCAGGTTGATAGCCTCGGTCGAACCTTTGACGAAAACAATCTCTTCGGCAGAAGCCGCATTAATAAATGCGGCGGCCTGCTTACGAACGTTTTCCATCTGCTCGGTGGCTTCAACGCTGAGAGTGTGGATCCCACGGTGCACAGCGGCGTAGTCGTGCTTATAGAACTGACTTTCACTGTCAATGACCTGACGCGGTTTCTGCGCGCTCGCCGCGCTGTCCAGGTAGGCCAGTGGCTGGCCGTTAACTTCACGGCTCAGCAGAGGAAAATCACTACGCACTCTTTCCAGTGGAAAACTCATTACTCACCTCGATTCAGTCGGCCTGCAATCCGTGCAATAACAACCTCACGCAGCGTCTCATTTTCAATTGCTTCAGTCAGCTCGGCTGCGAAGGCGAAGATAATCATGTTACGTGCATCAAGCCCGCTGATACCGCGAGCACGAAGGTAGAACAGCTGCTCGTCGTCCATGCGGCCAACGGTCGCGCCGTGTCCACACTTGACGTCATCGGCAAAAATAACCAGCTGCGGCTTGGTATCGACCTCGGCTTTCGGACTCAGCAACAGGTTGTTGTTGGTCATCTTGCCGTCGGTTTTAATGGCGTTTTTAGCCACTTCGATCATGCCGTTAAATACCGCTTTAGCACGATCGTTAACAATCACCTTGTGCAGCTGATTGCTGTTGCAATAGCCTTTGTTGTGCTCGAGATAAGTGCGGGTATCCGCAATCTCGGCATCAATCGGCAACAGCAGGCTATTGATGTTCAGATTGCTGCCTTCGCCGTTAAGCTGTGCGCTGGTGTTGTTACGGGTTAACCCGGCCCCCAGCAGGAAGCTGTGGCTGGATACGCGCGCGTCACGGCCAACGACCAGATCGTTATGGGCAAAGTGGTAGCTTGCCTGGCTTTCGAAGGAGAGCTTGTAGTGCGTGAAATCAGCGTTATCGCCAATGTTCGCCGTCAGGCGTGCACCGGTGAAATGCCCTGCTTCGCCCAGGCTCACATAGTGTTCAATCACTTCGGCATTAGCACCGCGCTCAACCGCAACGTGGTAGCGATGATGCGCCGTGTTCACTTCGCGAGAATTGGCACGACCGCTGCTGATGTGCAGCAGGTAAAGCGGCTTTTCAGCCTGCTTGCCGGCGGCGAGGCGAATGTTGAGGCCATCCTGCGCCAGACTCTCGGTCAGGTGCAGGAACACTTCTGACTGAATCGCCTCTGGCAGCGTTTGCTGGCAGGCCGGGGTCAGTTTCTCAATCTCGAAATCGCCGGTGTCGGTATCGCTAAGCTCAGCGCTGAAACGGCCATCGATGAACACCAGACGGTAAGTATCGAGCGGCAGCGCCACGGATTTCAGCACGTCGGCAGACACCTGCTGTTTTTCAGGGGCAAAGAACTGGTTACCCAGCAGCGGCGCGACAGGCGTGTATTTCCAGTCTTCCATCTTCGCATGCGGGAAACCAAGGCGCAGAACCTGCTGCCAATGGTTGTAGGCATGGGAAGACTGCTCGCCACCTACGCTTTCGAACAGGCGGTAAAACTGCTGCATAGCATGTGAGCTGCCGGCTGCAGGGGCATTACTCTTCGTCGGTAAGCCAGCCATAACCTTGCTCCTCTAACTGTTTAACCAAGCTGAAATCACCGGATTTTACAATGCGGCCCTGCCACAGAACGTGCACGTAGTCAGGCTTGATATAGTCGAGGATACGCTGGTAGTGGGTCACAATAATAAAGGAGCGCTTACCGTCACGCAGGGCGTTAACGCCGCTGGAAACGATTTTCAACGCATCGATGTCCAGACCGGAGTCGGTTTCATCAAGAATGCACAGGCTTGGCTCAAGGGCCGCCATCTGCAGAATATCGTTACGCTTCTTCTCACCACCGGAGAAGCCAACGTTAACCGAACGACTCAACAGGTCTTCAGGCATCTTCAGCATCGCAATTTTTTCGTCCATAAAATCGGCGAAATCAAAGCGGTCCATCGGAGGCTGTTCACGGTATTTACGAACCGCGTTTACCGCAGTTTGCAGGAAAAAGTTGTTGCTGACGCCTGGGATTTCAACCGGGTATTGAAACGCCATGAATACGCCTTCGCCGGCGCGGTCTTCTGGATCAAGCTCCAGCAGGTCTTTACCATTGAATTCGACAGAGCCTTCAGTCACTTCGTAATCTTCACGGCCCGCAAGTGTAGCGGAAAGCGTACTTTTACCTGAGCCGTTCGGGCCCATAATGGCGTGCACTTCCCCAGGCTTGATCTCGAGATCGAGCCCTTTAAGAATTTCCTTTTCTTCTACTCGGACCTTTAAATTCTTAATGCTTAACATGTGTATCCTTGATTTGCGTCTGTGCGCTCGTGTTTCTACTTATTCTGTTGTTCTTCAAGTCTGTCGGGTAAGACTTACCCGACGCTGTGCTCAAGGCTGATTGCGAGAAGTTTTTGCGCTTCCACGGCAAATTCGAGCGGCAACTCTGAAAAGACATCTTTACAGAAACCGTTAACGATCATTGAGATAGCATCGTCTTCACTGATCCCGCGCTGTAGGCAGTAGAACAGCTGATCTTCACCAATCTTCGAGGTCGTGGCTTCGTGCTCCAGCTGAGCAGTGCTGTTACGCACTTCGATATACGGGAACGTATGTGCGCCACAGTCTGGGCCAATCAGCATCGAGTCACACTGGGTAAAGTTACGCGCGTTCTCGGCGGAAGGCAGGATTTTAACCAGACCGCGATAGCTGTTTTCACTCTTTCCGGCAGAGATACCTTTGGCAATGATGGTCGACTTGGTGTTTTTACCAATGTGAATCATCTTGGTGCCGGTATCGGCCTGCTGCTTGCCGCTGGTCAGTGCAACCGAGAAGAATTCACCGATTGAGTTATCGCCTTTCAGGATAACGCTCGGGTATTTCCAGGTGATGGCAGAACCGGTCTCGGACTGAGTCCAGGACATTTTGGAGTTTGCACCTTCGCAGATAGCGCGTTTGGTGACAAAGTTCAAAATACCACCGCTGCTCTCTTCGCTGCCGGAGAACCAGTTTTGCACGGTGGAGTATTTTACTTCAGCGTCTTTGTGGATGATGACTTCAACCACGGCCGCGTGCAGCTGATAGGTATCACGAACCGGCGCCGAGCAGCCTTCGATGTAGCTGACATAGCTGCCTTCGTCGGCAATCAGAATGGTACGCTCGAACTGACCTGTCTTCGCTGCGTTGATGCGGAAATAGGTCGACAGCTCCATCGGGCAACGCACGCCTTTCGGGATGTACACGAAAGTACCGTCAGAAGCGACAGCGGCGTTCAGCGCAGCGAAGAAGTTGTCTTCAGCAGGCACAACGGTGCCCAGATACTGTTTAACCAGCTCTGGATAATCGTGAATAGCTTCACCGAAGGAGCAGAAGATAACGCCGGATTCAGCCAGCTTCTCACGGTAGGTGGTCGAAACGGAAACGGAGTCGAAGATGGCGTCAACGGCCACTTCTTTACCTTCACGCACAGGAACACCCAACTGATTGAAGGCTTTTTCAACTTCGGTGGTCAGATAGTTTTTTTCGAGCGCAGGCACAGCCAGCGAGTCTGCGGTTGACTGCTGCGTGGCACCAGGCTGAGAACCACAGGAATCGTCACAGCTGCCGCACGATGGCGCGGAGTAATAGCTGTAGTCCTGATAGTCTAAAGGCTTGTATTCGCCCTTAAGCCAGTGCGGCTCTTCCATTTTGATCCAAGCACGGTAAGCCTGCAGACGGAACTCCAGCATCCACTCCGGCTCATTACGCTTGGCGGAAATGGCACGAACGACATCTTCGTTGATGCCGGATGCGAGTTCATCGGTTGCCAGCGCGGTGAAAAATCCTTCCTTGTATTTATTCCCATCGCCGACCCAAGACTGCACGTTGTCTGGAATTTCTACGTTGCTTCGTGACATGTTAGTTACATCGCTTCGATTACATTAGAATTACAGGCCAAAGCTTTCCCCACACCCGCAGGCGTGTTGAGCTTTTGGATTATTGAACTTAAAGATCTGGTTCAGCCCTTCACGGACAAAATCCACCTCAGTTCCATCGATGAAAGGCATTGCTTTCAACGGAATATACAGGTGAGCACCTTCGCGCTCGAAAACCAGGTCATCGCTCGCCGGTTGTTTAGTCAGGTCTAGCACATAGGCAAAACCTGCGCAGCCCGACTGCTTCACAGACAGCTGTAGCCCTTTGACTTCAGGATCCTGAGTCATTAGATTTTTGACCTGCTTGGCTGCGGAATCAGTCAGCGTCACGCCTTGCCATACGTTGTCATCCAATGAGAACGTGCCGACATTTTCGGTTTGCATCTGTCTACCTCATGAATATCAGGTTATTAATAGACAACCTTCTAGTGTCTATTTTAGTGATTACACTTGTCACTTCAACCTCTTGTTTTAAGAGGGTATAGCCATTACGGACCGCAAACAGCCCTGCTCGCGTCCGTGAATGAGATGCCGCCTTTTCTGGATAGAAACTACGCACCTCATCAACTAATTGAATAAATTGTCAATTTTTTGTTAAAAATTGACAATTTTGGCTTTTATGCCCTCTCTTTGCTGTAGATGTTTTACTACGATAAAACATTCATCGGAAATACCTATTTATGAATTTCTTCTACCCTATCGCCGAATAAGGCTCTTTTTGTCTCATGCCCCTACATTGATCAAGGACAAAAAAGGGCGTAGAAAACATTGATCCGCAGCTTTTTTGCAAATATGATATTTTTTAATATGATAATAGTTATCATTCAAATCGGAATGCGCTCATGGCTCAATCGGTAAATGCGTGGCTTCAGGCTAAAATCGACGAATATAAATTTAACGTCCGAGACGCAACGGTCGACTTTTATTTGGCTGATGCGGCGCTTTCCAGGCCGGAAGCAGATATAAACCAGCTCAAGGGCTACAACAGCCTTTGCCTGGATATGGCGAATCTCTGCCTGCAAAATGGCGATGACCAAAGCTACCTTCACGCCCTATGCAAATTGCATAACCGGTTGATAACGGAAATTAATAATCCTCAGCGCAGCAACCTGTTTCAGGTACAGTGCTACCACTTCGCCAGACACACTCTCAAAATGATTTGCCAGTATTATGCCATGATGGGCATCTGGGAAAAAGCCACAGCTTTCCAAACCGACTTTGTTAAGCGCGTTCCGTTCCAGCTTTAATCGCGGCGAATTTAATTCCCGAAAATAATCACACTCTTTATAGGGTTAATATCTGACCGTATATTTCAACCTATTGTGAAATATTAAATTCCAACTATTAACCCTATAAAGAATAAGGGTGAAGGCGTCACTTCCTTCACCCTGCTTTATTATTCTAGCATTAAAAGCCGATCAAAGTTCGATTACGGCGGTGGTCAGGCGGGAAATACAGCACAAGTTTTCACTTTCATCGAATATCTTGATTTCCCACACCTGATTGCGGCGGCCGACGTGCAGAGGACGACAAACTCCCTTCACGTAGCCGCTGTGCGCCGCCCGCAGATGGTTGGCGTTCACTTCAATCCCCACAATTTGCTGATCGCCACGGGTACATAGATAACCCGCCATTGATCCCAATGACTCCGCCAGCACCACAGATGCGCCGCCGTGAAGCAGCTTAAAAGGCTGGGTAGTGCGCGAATCTACCGGCATCGTGGCCTCCAGACGGTCATCTGCCAGCAGGGTAAACTCGATGCCGACGTGTCCGACCATGCATCCCTGACTGGTTTTATTAAGCTCTTCGAGCGTAGTTTCGCGTTTCCAAAGTGCCACGATGATGTTCTCTCCTTGAGGATTAAATGATTTCTAATAATGCCTGAAGCGGGTGACGCAGCCCGTTGCCTTCGATGCGTTTTACCTGACTGCGGCAGGAATAGCCGGTCGCCAGACAACGCTGACGCGGCAGGCGTTGCAGCGACTGATGCCATGACAATTCATAAATGCCGAGCGAGTTCTGAATGTTCTTCGCCTCGTGGCCATAGGTTCCCGCCATGCCACAGCAGCCCACACTGACGCTTTCCAGTTTTGCACCGAAGCGGGCAAAAATATCGCCCCACTGCTTGCCGCTGGTCGGCAGCGCAGTGCTTTCCGTACAGTGTCCAAACAGATACCACGACTCGCCGCTCTGCTGCATCTCCGGCTTTTCAGCCAGCACGGTTATCAGCCATTCGTGCACCAGCTGGACCTGGAAGGAGCCGCGAGACTCACCGAGGATCTCTTTATATTCATCGCGATAGCACAGCACCAGCGCCGGATCTACCCCTACCATCGGCATACCCAGCTGAGATACGCGGTTGAGAAACAGCGAGGTCTTTCTGGCCGTTTTAGCAAAGCGCTGGAGGAATCCTTTCACGTGCTGAGCCTTGCCGTTCGGAGAAAATGGCAGCAGCACCGGTTTGAGATTAAGTTTCTCCACCAGTCGCACAAAATCGGCGACAACCTTCGCGTCGTAATAACTGGTAAACGGGTCCTGCACGATGAGCACGTACTGCGCGCGCTCCGTCACCGGAATGCTTTCGAGCTGCTCCAGCGTCATGGTCGCGGCGCTGTGTCCGGAAAGTTGCTCCCGCAACGTTGGAGAGGAGAGTAAGGGCAAATCGACCATGCCGACGCTTTTACGGCTCAGCTCACGCACCCACGGCTGCCTGAAGAAGAAGTTGAACACTTTAGGTGCACGCGACATCAGCGGCGCATAGCTCTCAACGCCCGCGACCACGTAATCGCTCACCGGGCGCAGATAGCGTGTGTGGTAAAGCTGTAGGAACCGTGAACGGAATCCCGGGACGTCTATTTTGATCGGACATTGCGTTGAACAGGCTTTACAGGCCAGACAGCCAGACATGGCATCTTTGACCTCATGGGAGAAATCATACTCTCCCTTGCTGGCGTACCAACTGTTGCGCGTTTTCTCGATAAGCGTTCTAAAACTCATCGACTCCTGGGGGAGTGCCTGCTCCAGCGCCAGTGGCTCGACGCCCTGTTCTGAAAGCAGTCTCAGCCATTCACGAACCATACCAGCGCGGCCTTTCGGTGAATGAATGCGGCTACCAGTAATCTTGAACGAAGGGCACATTGGGCTTTTGACGTCGAAGTTAAAGCATAACCCGTTACCGTTACACTCCATCGCCCCGCGAAACGCGGTGCGTACCTCGACCGGAATACGACGGTCAAGGGTGCCGCGCTTAGGCGCATCAACCTTCATCATCGGCTCGTCGCAGTCAAGCGGTGGACAAATCTTGCCGGGGTTGAGGCGGTTGGCCGGGTCAAACGCGGTCTTGATACGGCGCAGTTCGTGGAACAGCTCGTCACCGAAGAACGCCGGACTATATTCGGCGCGGAATCCTTTGCCGTGTTCGCCCCACAACAGCCCACCGTATTTAGCAGTCAACGCGACCACCTCATCGGAAATTTTCTTCAGCAGCATTTCCTGCTGCGGGTCACACATGTCCAACGCAGGACGCACGTGCAGTACGCCCGCATCAACGTGACCGAACATGCCGTAGCTAAGGTTATGGCTGTCCAGCAGTGCACGAAACTCGACGATATAGTCAGCGAGATGCTCTGGCGGCACGCAGGTATCTTCGGCAAAAGGCAGCGGCTTGGCGGCGCCCTTGGCGTTACCCAGCAGGCCGACTGATTTTTTACGCATGTTATAGATGCGCTCAATGCCCGCCAGATCGGCACAGATTTGGTAACCGATCACCCCGCCCTGCTCTTCGGCAATCAGGCCGTCAAGACGTTCACAAAGGGACTCGACCTGCTTCTCGATGAGTTCCTGAGCATCACCGGCAAACTCGACGATATTCAGGCCCTGCATGTCTTTGCCTGGGACATCGGTGATGTATTCACTCACTGAATGCCAAACGATGTCCTCACGCGCCAAATTCAGCACTTTGGAGTCAACCGTTTCTACCGAAAGTGCGTTAGCTTCGACCATTAAGGGGGCGTTGCGTAGCGCAGAGTTGAACGAGTCATACTTAATGTTGACCAGACGTCTGACTTTTGGAATCGGCGTTATGTTCAGACGCGCTTCGGTAATAAAGGCCAGCGTGCCCTCAGAACCGGTGAGAATACGGGTCAGGTCGAAGGTTTGCAGATCGTCACTCAGGACGTGGCGCAGGTCATAACCGGTGAGGAAGCGGTTAAGTTTCGGAAATTTGTCGATGATCCGTTGGCGATTTTCGCGACAGCTTTCGAGCACCGTGCGATAAATGTTGCCGGTGGTCGATTTCTCCTCGCCCAACTGTTCGGCAAGCAGCGTCGGCATAGCTTTGGTATCAAGCAGTTCGCCGCCCAAAACCACCGCGCGCAGGCCGAGCACGTGGTCCGAGGTTTTACCGTAAACCAGCGACCCTTGCCCTGAGGCATCAGTGTTGATCATCCCGCCGAGCGTGGCGCGGTTACTGGTCGAGAGTTCAGGGGAGAAGAAATAGCCCAACGGACGCAGGAATTCATTTAGCTGGTCTTTAATGACACCCGCTTCAACTTTTACCCAACCGGCTTCGGTATCAATATCGAGGATGCGATTCATATGTCTGGACATATCAACCACGATACCGCGGTTAAGAGACTGTCCATTGGTGCCGGTCCCGCCACCACGTGGAGTAAATACCAGCGTTTTGAAGCGGTCCTGACCAGCAAGGCGGGCGAGTAAGGCGACATCGGAAGTAGCGCGCGGGAACAAAACCGCATCCGGTAAAAGCTGATAGACGCTGTTGTCGGTCGCCATAGTCAGACGATCGGCGTAGCTGGTTGCCATGTCACCCGTAAAACCGTCTTTCTTTAACGCTTCCAAAAAGTCGAGCACCCGCTGAATAACGCCAGGTGCCTGAGAAATTTGTGGGATCATTGATTACGACTCTGTCTTTGTTGTTGTTTGCAGGCCTGTAGGCGGCCGCTGGATCCGTAAAACGGACCCACCCTGTCTAAAGCAACTTAAAAACTACCATACTTCGTTTTCTAGTGCTTCTAAAACCCCTGATAATACTCCATGCTTATGAGGATAGATTGATGCCAGTTTTTATGGCTATGATGCTTTGCTTTTGAAACGAGAATGACTGATGAATCTCCCGAACAAAAATTATGATTTGCCACAAATCATGTTTGGCGTGCTGTTTATTGCCTTGATGACCATTGCCAGTATTTGGGTAGTGAAACCATTTATACTGGGCTTTTCATGGGCAGGAATGATAGTCATCGCCACCTGGCCTGTGATGATAAGAATTCAGGCTCTCCTCTGGGGGCGTAGAATACTCGCGGTTATCGTCATGACGGTGCTGCTTATCCTGCTGTTTGTTTTGCCGATTGCCCTTCTTATCAGCAGTGCGGTTGAAAACAGCGCGCCGCTGGCAAAACTGGCGAGCAACCCTTCACAGCTGCACCTGCCTGACTTTACCTGGCTGGAGTCGATTCCGCTTATCGGCAAGAAGACCTATCTTGGCTGGCATACCCTGATCAACAGCGGTGGCAGTGCATTACTGGCGAAAGTACAGCCCTACATTGGGCAAACCGCCGGTTGGTTCGTCTCGCAGGCGGCCAACATTGGTCGCTTCATTTTACACTGTTCATTAATGCTGCTGTTTAGCGCACTGCTTTACTATCGCGGTGAGCACGTTGGGATAGGCATCCGCCATTTCGCCATTCGTCTGGCGGGTGGCCGCGGTGACGCCGCGGTCATACTGGCGGGTCAAGCTATTCGTGCCGTGGCGTTGGGCGTGGTTGTCACGGCCATCGTTCAGTCGGTACTCGGCGGCATCGGTCTGGCCATCGTTGGCATCCCCTATGCCACGTTGCTGACCGTGGTGATGTTTGTTTGCTGCGTGGCGCAAATTGGACCGCTGCTGGTGCTGATTCCTGCCATCATCTGGCTGTATTGGACCGGCGATAACACCTGGGGAACCGTATTGCTGGTCTGGAGCTGTGTGGTTGGCTCGCTTGATAGCGTACTGCGCCCGTACTTAATCCACATGGGTGCCGATTTACCAATGCTCCTTATTCTTTCAGGCGTTATCGGCGGCTTGGTTGCCTTTGGACTTATTGGTTTATTTATCGGCCCTGTGGTGTTAGCCGTTTCTTACCGATTGATTTCTTTATGGGTCAATGAAGCCCCTGAGCCTCAGCAAGACCTCGAAGAGGTTAACAAGTTGCTAGGGGAATAATCTGTTTATTAATACTGCCCCGGAGTATTAATGACTTCGGGGCTTTTTTTTTATTTTTTCATCCCCCTTTGCAGGCTATTTCTAACTAAATTTTTTTGCTATTAAAAAGGCCTGATAAGAGAATTAGTTAAAATCTCCTATTAAGACAATTCTTAGAGACTAACATCCTGTTGGATCTTAGTATTATTAACAGTTGAATCAACAACCCCATGATTTATATGTAGGCTTTCCCCCAAGCTTGCATTACCAAAGAATTGCTGTGTGTAGTCTTTGCCTGTCATCTCGACGGGCCTTTTTTTTGTCATAAATAAACTGGCGTAATATATCCAGTGCCCACTGCTGCGCCCGCCTTTATATAATCACCTCTATAACGC
>NZ_MRWE01000019.1 GCF_002093665.1 Rouxiella badensis
GAAGTGAAACGCCGTAGCGCCGATGGTAGTGTGGGGTCTCCCCATGCGAGAGTAGGGAACTGCCAGGCATCAAATAAACAGAGAAACCTCAGTCGAAAGACTGGGGTTTTTTTGTTGCTTGCAGCGGCCCGAAGGGGGTATGGCGAAGTCATGCATAAACTGCCAGCCATCAAATAAAGAACAAAAAGCCCTCAGTCTCGCGACTGAGGGCTTCTTTTTTGGAGAATTTTTGGGCGTTATCTAGTGCTTACTGCTCTGCGAAATGCCAATACCGGTCTGAGAACGTACAAACTGCGGCCAAAAAAGCTCTCTTTCCCGCTGTCCTTCTGCCGATTTATCGGTAATCGAAAAGAACCAGATGCCGACAAAAGCAACAATCATCGAGAACAGTGCAGGGTATTCATACGGGTAAATTGGCTTGGCGTGGCCCAGAATCTGTACCCAAATTGTCGGGCCAAGGATCATCAAAATGACCGCAGTGAGCAACCCTAACCAGCCTCCAATCATCGCCCCGCGCGTAGTCAGTTTGGACCAATACATCGACAGTAAAATAATCGGGAAATTACAGCTTGCCGCAATTGAGAACGCCAATCCGACCATAAACGCAATATTCTGTTTTTCAAACAAAATACCCAGTGCGATCGCGACGAAACCCAGCACCACTACGGTAGATTTCGACACCCGCAGCTCGGCTAATTCAGTTGCCTTACCGTCCTTCATGACGCTGGCATAAAGGTCATGAGAAACCGCAGAAGCGCCTGCTAACGTTAATCCAGCGACAACGGCCAGAATTGTCGCGAAGGCCACCGCCGAGATAAAACCGAGGAAGAAACTGCCGCCAACCGCGTTAGCCAAATGCACCGCTGCCATATTGTTACCGCCGAGCAGGACACCACTGGCATCTTTGAAGGCAGGATTGGCACTGACCAGCACGATAGCACCGAAGCCGATAATAAAGGTCAAAATATAAAAATAACCAATAAAACCAGTGGCATAGAACACACTTTTGCGGGCTTCCTTGGCATCATTCACCGTGAAGAATCGCATCAGTATATGCGGTAGGCCAGCGGTACCAAACATCAGTGCCAGCCCGAGGGACAGTGCCGATATCGGGTCAGATACCAGCCCTCCCGGACTCATGATCGCTACCCCTTTCGGATGCACGGCAACCGCCTGAGAGAACAGCGTATTAAAGTTAAAGCCGACCGACTTCATGACCATAATTGCCATGAAAGTTGCCCCCGCCAGTAGCAGCACGGCCTTGATGATTTGTACCCAAGTGGTGGCCAGCATGCCACCAAAGAGAACGTACAGCACCATCAGAATACCGACCAATACCACGGCCACTAGATAGTTCAGCCCGAACAGCAGTTGAATCAGCTTACCCGCACCGACCATCTGTGCAATCAGATACAGTGCGACGACAACCAGCGAGCCGCAGGCCGATAGAGTACGAATCGGTTTCTGCTTCAGGCGGTAGGAGGCTACGTCAGCAAAAGTATACTTGCCCAGATTGCGGAGACGTTCGGCGATAAGAAACAGAATGATCGGCCAGCCAATCAGAAAACCAATTGAGTAGATAAGTCCATCATATCCCGAGGTGTAAACCAGCGCGGAGATGCCAAGAAAAGATGCGGCAGACATAAAGTCGCCCGCGATAGCCAGACCGTTTTGCAGGCCCGTAATCTGCCCACCTGCGGTGTAATAGTCCTGACGAGAGCGGGTGCGTTTAGAAGCCCAATAGGTGATATACAGCGTCGCGCCCACGAACAGCACGAACATGATGATAGCTTCAACGTTGAGCGGCTGCCGTTTAACTTCACCGCCAACGCCCTCAGCGGCCCAGGCGGTAGAGCTCAACGCCAGAGAGGCCAGAACGCCCAGACGACGCGCGTTCATGGTTGCACCTCACGGATGATATCGGCCGTCAGACGATCAAACTCGCCGTTGGCACGAAACACATAGATTCCGGTCAGTACAAAAGAGATAACAATCAGCCCTACGCCAACCGGGATCCCACGGGTGATGGTCGCACCGGCATACAGCGGCGTGCCCAGCCACCCGGGTTCGAAGGCGATAAGAAAGATGAAAGCAACGTACAACAACAGCGTAATGCCAGAAAGCAGCCAGGCGAACCGGCTGCGTTTTTGCACCAACTCTTTAAAGCGCGGGTTACTTTCAACCTTTTGATAAATGAGATCATTCATCTACACCACTCCTATGAGGCATTGATTGAGTTCACCGCGCTGAAGCGGTGAAAATTATGACGACGCTTTCATTGATTGTTTTTCTTCCAGCAGTTTATCGACCACGCCAGGATCGGCGAGGGTAGAAGTATCTCCGAAGTTAGTGGTGTCGCCAGCGGCAATCTTGCGCAGGATACGACGCATAATCTTGCCCGAGCGGGTTTTTGGTAATGAATCGGTCCAGTGAAGAATATCCGGTGTGGCGATCGGCCCTATCTCTTTACGTACCCAGTTACGCACTTCGGTATAGAGCTCTGGCGACGGTTCTTCACCGTGATTCAGCGTGACGTAGGCATAAATAGCCTGCCCTTTGATGCTGTGTGGGAAGCCAACCACGGCCGCCTCGGCAATTTTTGGATGTGAAACCAGCGCGGACTCGATTTCCGCCGTGCCCAGACGGTGACCGGAGATGTTCAGCACGTCATCAACGCGGCCGGTTATCCAGTAATAGCCGTCTTCGTCACGACGCGCGCCGTCGCCGCTGAAATACATATTTTTGAAGGTTGAGAAATAGGTCTGCTCGAAGCGCTCGTGGTCGCCGAATAGCGTACGCGCTTGTCCCGGCCAGGAATCGGTGATAACCAGATTACCCTCGGTTGCACCTTCCTGCGGATTGCCCTCGTTATCGACCAGCGCAGGCTGCACGCCGAAGAATGGACGGGTCGCCGAACCGGCTTTCAGCTCGGTCGCACCCGGCAGTGGGGTGATCATAAAACCGCCGGTTTCGGTCTGCCACCAGGTATCAACGATAGGGCACTGGCTGTTGCCGATAGTCTTGTAATACCACTCCCAGGCTTCCGGGTTAATGGGTTCACCCACCGACCCCAGAATACGCAGCGAACTGCGGCTGGTGCCTTCAATGGCTTTATCGCCCTCTGCCATCAGTGCGCGGATGGCGGTCGGAGCGGTATAGAGAATGTTAACCTTATGTTTATCAACTATCTGAGACATACGGTTGGTGGTCGGATAGTTTGGCACACCCTCGAACATCAGCGTAATCGCGCCCACCGCCAGTGGGCCGTACAGCAGGTAGCTGTGGCCTGTTACCCAGCCCACGTCCGCCGTACACCAATAGACGTCGCCAGGGTGATAGTCGAAGACGTATTTGAAGGTCAGGGCGGCATAAACCAGATAACCGCCGGTGGTGTGAAGCACACCCTTTGGCTTGCCGGTCGAGCCGGAAGTGTAAAGGATAAACAGCGGATCCTCAGCCTTCATCTCGGTCGGTGGACACTCAGCCGAAGCGTTGGCGATAACGTCATGCCACCACAGGTCCCGCCCCTCTTTCCACTCACCTTTCTTACCGGTGCGCTGGTAAACAATCACGTTAGTCACACTGACGACGGCAGGATTTTTCAGCGCGTCATCGACGTTTTGCTTCAGTGGAATAGTGCGACCGGCACGCAGGCCTTCGTCGGCAGTAATGACCAGCTTGGCGTTAGAGTCGATAATACGGCCAGATACGGCTTCCGGAGAGAAACCGGCAAAGATGACGGAATGCACCGCGCCGATGCGTGCACAGGCCAGCATCGCGACGGCAGCTTCAGGCACCATCGGCATATAGATAGCCACCACGTCACCTTTGGTCACGCCATGGTCTTTCAATACATTGGCAAATTTACACACGTCTTCGTGCAGCTGCCTGTAGGTCACAAATTTGTTCTCGGCCTTCGGATCGTCGCCTTCCCAGATGATAGCGACCTGATCCCCTCGTTCGGCGAGGTGACGGTCGAGGCAGTTTGCGGCCAGATTCAGCGTACCGTCTTCAAACCATCGAATATCGATGTTGCCCGGTGCAAACGAGGTGTTTTTTACTAGGGTGAAAGGTTTGATCCAGTCCAGCACTTTAGCCTGCTCGCCCCAAAATGCCTCAGGATCCTGCACAGATTGTTGATAATATTGCTGATATTTCTCGGGTGTGATCAGAGTTCGTTCTGCAATAGACGCAGGAATAGGATGCTTGTGGGATTGGCTCATCATTTTTCTCCTTAGGAATACGTTAATACTATGTCAATCAAAGGTTAATTGTAGTTTGCACCCGGGCTTTGTTTAGGTTTTGGGTGGCAGATCACGCAAAGTGGTGACTCGTTAATCAACGGTCATTGATGAATAAGATAAGGTGAAATTAATTCAATCTTATTGCTCTCAAAATCGATCTGAATTTGGCTGCCTAACGGGAGAGTCAGCATCGGATGTGTGTGGCAACAGTCAAAGCCATCGACCAGGGGAGGAACGCGGTCACCGAGCACCTCAAGTAATACGTCTACCGGACGACGCCCGGTAGCGGAATCATTAAATCCTTCGTGTTTTCCCAGCAAAATGGCGGCAACGCGGTCGAAAACGCCGTTAATTTTCAGCAGAGAGAACGCACGCTCGACGGTCGCAATATCCTTCAGGCTGTCTTCAATCAATAAAATATCGCCCTTTCCGATCTCCGGCATATACGGACTGCCCCAGATACCAGACATCGTATTCAAATTGCCGCCTAGCACTCTGCCGGAAACTTTCCCGTTACCCAGGAAGCGGCAGTCGTTGTCATAGCACTGTTTAGGACGTTCGGGCACCAGGTTATCCCAGTTGAGACGTTCGTCGCTCCAGAAAGGCGGTAAGGGATAGGCGTAAGGCAAGGCGGGTGGCGTGACCAGTATCTGTGCGAAGGAATCCCAGGTGGTATCAACCAGAGGAGGAAACTCGCCGAAGGAGGCGACCAGCGCGGGACCGTAAAAAGTAATCAGCCCCGTTTGGGCATAAATGCCGAGCAGCAGCGCGGTGGTGTCCGAATAGCCGATAATAATTTTAGGATCGGCCTTAATCGCCTCATAGTCGAGGTAGGGCAGCAACGAATTGCTGTTCATGCCGCCGATAGTCGACATCACGCAGCGTACCTGCGGATCGCGCAGCAGCTGATTCAGCTCTTCTGCCCGCTCCTGTATCGATCCCGCGCGGTAGAAGTCTGCCTTATGCGTCAGCTGTCCCGCTTTTAGCCTGAAGCCCTTGCTCTCAACGAACTGCCTGGCGCGCGCAAACCGGTTCGGGGCGGTGACGGTGACAGGGGAAGAGGGCGAAAAAAATCCAATCGTTTCGCCTGGGTTAAGTGGCTGAGCTAGCAACGTTTTTGAAGGCGTATCCATCGTCGTCTCTCCTGACGTATAAGGGAGACTTACCATCGCTTATTCGTTGCACTTCCTCAATCAAAATGATTCACGGCACTTATACAATGCATAAAACATCGGCGTTAAAGTGGCACCGAAAATTCAAAACAGGCACCTTTGCCGGGCTGCTCAATCAGCGCAATATTGCTGCCGTGTAATTCGAGTATTCGTTTTACGATCATCAAGCCTAAGCCGCCGGCTCGTTTTCGACCGGTACTCAAAATTGAGGGGCGAATGAACAAGTCTTCTTTCAGCTCTGCGGCAATGCCCGGTCCGCTGTCGTTAAGTTGAACCACTACCTTCTCTTTCTGCTGCCAGAGACGAATCTCAATGGTGCCGTAATCGGGGGTGAAACGAATGGCGTTATCCAGCAGATTAGTCATAACACGCTCT
The DNA here is from genome assembly GCF_002093665.1 of Rouxiella badensis. GTDB lineage: Bacteria > Pseudomonadota > Gammaproteobacteria > Enterobacterales > Enterobacteriaceae > Rouxiella > Rouxiella badensis. Next base: position 5,792 of record NZ_MRWE01000019.1, read on the forward strand.
ATCAACGCCAGGTCGGCATTCACCAAAGGGATGCCTGGCGAGATATCCGCACGAAGGATCAGATGACGTGTCTCTGCGGTGAGCTCAAACTTCTGATACACGTCCTGAACCAACTCGCCCATCGAAAAGGGTTCTTTTTGCGGTTTGACCACACCATATTCGAGGCGCGCCAGTTCAAAAAGCTCTTGAGCTAGACGGCCAACCTTTCTGCTCTGCACCAGCGCAATGTTCAGATAACGGTTTCGCTCCTCGTCGCTTAGCTGCTCTGATTTGACCGACAGCGTTTCCAGATAACCATGCAGGGAGGTTAACGGGGTACGCAAATCATGCGAGATGTTGGCGATAAACTCCCGCCGCTGCTGGTCCTGACGGGTGAGCCTTTGCCACTGTTCGTCAATGCGCTTGGCCATCTTGATAAACGCCTGTTGCAGCAGAAAAACCTCGTCACGCGGGCCTTGGGGGGAGGCAATCGTTTTAGATAGCTGTTGCACAGCCTCCATCCCGCCGCTGTCCAGATTGCTGACCTGCTCGGTCAATCGGCGGATGGGACGCGTCACCCAACGAAAGGCGATGGCACCGGCCACCAATCCAAATAAAATAACCAGCCCCATTGAACGCACCGCCATCAGCACGGCCCAGTGAAACTGGGCGTCTTTATCCAACGCGGTAACCTCGTCGCCCAATAATACGATATAGACGTACCCCTGCACCTGCCCATTGTCGATCAGTGGGGCGGCACTAAAGACCTGGAGTGAAGCGCTGTCTGCGCTTCGTGGGTTGTCGCCATAGACCGGCATTTTGGCACCCTGCAATAACGCCTGCACCGGCTGCAAATTGACCTGCGTCCTTTTTACTGACCCTTTGGGTGCCGCATCGCCAATAATTTTTCCCTGTTTATCGAGGAGATAAACCTCAACGCTGGGGTTGACCGCCATCAGTTGATCGAAAAGCGTGTGCACCGAGGCATTATTTAATCCGTTCTGACTCAGCAGGGGATTGCTCTCGGCGATGTGTTTGGCCAGATTCTGCGAAAGGCGTTGAATAACCGCCTGGCTATATTGATTGCTCGACCGTACCTGCAAATACCCTGAGATTGAGCCGCAGGCGACCAGCAGCACAATAAAAACCAGCGTTAACCTCTGCGATAGCGTCATATTTTTCACGGTTTACCCCTGGTTTTCATCGCTGGAGAGCATGAACTTATAGCCCATACCCCATACGGTCAGGATCCTTTCTGGCTCGGCAGGGTTGGCCTCGATTTTGATGCGCAGGCGGTTGATATGAGTGTTCACCGTATGCTCATAGCCTTCATGCTGATAGCCCCATACCTGATTAAGCAGGCTGAGGCGTGAGAATACTTTTCCTGGATTCCTGGCAAAGAAATAAAGCAGGTCGAATTCGCGAGGTGTGAGCTCGATACTCTGCTGATTAAGCAGCACTTCTCTGGAAATGGGATCAATAACCAGCCCTTTAAAACTCAGCGTGCCTGCATCCATTTGCAGATTACGTCCCATCGCTTCCTGACGGCGGAATAATGCTTTAACGCGAGCAACCAACTCCAGCATAGAAAATGGCTTGGCGAGATAGTCGTCGGCCCCAAGTTCCAGCCCGAGTACGCGATGCACTTCGCTCGAGCGTGCGCTTATCATGATGATTGGGGTATAGCGCGTCATATTGCGCGCCCTACGGCAAATCTCGAGCCCGTCGATGCCCGGCAGCATTAAATCGAGAATTAACGCATCCCATCCCCCTTTTTCCAGCAGCGCGACGCCCAGATTGCCATCGGGCGCATGGGTTATTTCATAACCTTCGTCAGTGAGATGAAGCGTCAGAAGTTCAGCAATATTACTGTCGTCTTCGACAATCAGGATCTTTTTATTCTTTTCCATTACTGGCCCTGAGGTGGTTAAAACCTGTGCATTACCTTGCAGTCTACACAAGGTCATCCGTTGGAGTTATCACATTTTATTTAACTTTGCGTGAGGTCTTGGGGAACAAATCGGCTTAATACTCTCCCCATCGAAACCGCTGAGTCAGGGAGTGCATGATGGCACTGCATACCACACCTTTACTGCCCGCAGGACAGCAAAATATCCACGCCTTATGGCTGCGTTTAGCGCATTGGATCAATGCGTTGGCAATATTGATTATGGTCACCAGCGGATGGCAAATTTATAACGCCTCGCCGTTGTTCGACTTTGAGTTTTCGAAAACCATAACGCTCGGCGGCTGGCTGGGGGGCGCCATTCAATGGCACTTTGCCGGGATGTGGTTATTCGGCATAAACGGCCTTTTTTATCTCCTGATGAACGTTGCCACCGGCCGATTACAGAAAAAATTCTTTCCGGTAACCCCGCGCGCACTGTGGGACGATCTTCTTGCCGCCGTGAAAGGCAAGCTGGCGCACAACGATTTACGTCATTACAACACGGTGCAGCGCGTTGCTTATCTGTTCGTCATGGCAGATGGCGTCCTGTTGGTGGTCTCCGGGCTGGTGGTGTGGAAATCGGTGCAGTTTCCATTATTAAGAACCTTGATGGGCGGGTTTGATGCTGCTCGCTACGTACACTTTTTTGCCATGTCAGCGATGGTCGGTTTTGTCGCCGTCCATTTAATTATGGTGATGTTGGTACCCAGAACATTACTGGCAATGCTGCGCGGACGCTGAGGCCATCATGAGAAAAAAAGACAGCAAAATCATTATTCCGAATGCCGATACGCAGGACGTGATCCATGAGGCTCAGCGCTTGATTGCTCGTAAGCTCGGGTCAACCTCCCGCCGCCATTTTTTGCGACAGGGCCTGACGCTTGGCGGGATGGTGATGCTCACGGGCTGTGATATCAGCGATAACAGCAGTGTGGAAAAGGCCTTGGTTGCAATTTCCGGCTTTAACGACAGAGTACAGGCGTGGCTCTTTGGCGCGGATCGTCTGGCACCGGAATATGCCGAATCGATGATAACTCGCCCCTTTCCTTTTAACGCCTTTTACGGCGAAGAGGAGGCTCCAGAGGTGGATGCCCAGACTTACCGTCTGCAGATAGCGGGCAATGTATTGGACAAATCCAGTTGGTCGCTGACTCAACTTTATCAGATGGCTCAGGTCAGCCAGATAACCCGTCATATCTGTGTAGAAGGCTGGAGCGCAGTCGGTAAGTGGGGAGGGGTTCCATTTTCAACTTTCTTGAAGCTGGTCGGTGCGGATCTCAATGCTAAATACGTGAGCTTCAAATGCGCTGATGACTATTACACCAGCATTGATATGGCGACTGCGCTGCATCCCCAAACGTTGCTGGCATTGACTTATGACGGTCAGATTTTGCCGCGTCAGTATGGCTTCCCTATGAAATTAAGAATGCCGACCAAGCTTGGCTACAAGAATCCTAAACATATCAAGGTGATTGAAGTGACTAACGCCTATCCCGGCGGATATTGGGAGGATCAGGGGTACAACTGGTTTGGCGGTAGCTAAAGACGAATTCTGAATGACCCTGCACACTCCGTGCATTTTCTTACCTTAGAAGGAAATACTATGAAAAAGTTAATCGCTGTTTTGATCTCTTCAACATTGATGTTGGGCATGATGGGCGCACACGCTGAGGATGCGATGAAAAAGCCAGTGGTCAAGAAAGACAGTATGGGGATGTCTAAAGACGCGATGTCTAAGGATTCTATGTCCAAAGATTCTATGTCCAAAGATTCGATGTCTAAAGGCAAGATGAAGAAAGATGAAATGAAGAAAAAATCTGCGATGAGCCAATAGGTTCGCCTCGACTGACTCCGTGTGTTTGGTACGCGGAGTCAGAATTAAGCCTAACAATATCCCCTCAAAAACTAACACTGCCAGCAAGTTACCCGCGTTAGCGTCAATCCTGCACAAAACATCACGCCGTTATTTTCATGGTTGGTTACACGCTATTGCAAATGAAAATAATTATCAATACTATTCTCTGTACCGTTTAATGTTTTTGAATCATAACAAGAGTAATTGTTTTGAAACCAGATTGTTTAGACAGGCTGTCGACATCAGCGAGCGAAACGCTGTTAAACAGCAAGCATGCAGGGAGCAGCGGTTGGTGGCTGGAAGTCGCTCGACGGGGTACGCCCTGGATAGAGCCCTCCGGTGAGGGGCGATGCAAAGTCACCTTCTTCTGGCGCGATCCGCAGGGGAGTGAATTTACCTCCGCCTACAAACGGGTCTGGATCAACATTAACTGTCTTACCGATCACCATCAGTCATCGCCGCCTCAAAGCCTACAGCGCCTGAGTGGAACCGACGTCTGGCACTGGCAAATCGAACTGAAATCCGACTGGCGCGGCAGCTACAGCTTTATCCCGAGCGTCGAGGACCGCGGTGTTCCCGATGATGCAGAAGATGCGTTCGGCCGTATGTTTGCGGTGCGCAGCTGGTGGAGAAGCATTTTTGCCAGCGCGAGCCATGATCTACTGAATCCAACTCGCAGCTGGCCCGGTGCGAAGGGCCACGCGCTTTCCGGCGTAAGCCTGCCGGATGCACCTGCCCAGCCTGCCTGGCAAGATTTTGACTGTTACGCCACCTCCAGCGGACTCTGTATGCCCGCACCGCCAGCTAAAATACAGCGTTATCAGTGGAATAGCTCTCGTCTTGGCAATGAGCGCAAGGTGTGGATCTATACCACCGGTGAAAGTGAGAACCCCGCATCGCGCCCGTTGGCTATCCTGCTCGACGGCCAATTCTGGTCGCAGAAAATGCCGATTTGGGAACCGCTGATGCAGCAAACGGCGCAGGGAAAATTGCCCGAAGCGGTGTACGTGCTGATTGAGGCGATCGACACCCAGCACCGCAGCGAAGAGCTCACCTGCAACCCTGATTTCTGGTTAGCCGTGCAGGAAGAGCTGCTGCCGGAGGTCGCGAGCCTGGCGCCTCATACGCGCAGCCCGTCCAAAACCGTAGTCGCAGGGCAAAGCTTTGGCGGGCTGTCGTCGCTGTACGCCGCGCTTCACTGGCCGCAACGCTTTGGCTGCGTGCTGGCCCAGTCCGGCTCATTTTGGTGGCCGCGTCGCGATATGCTGCAGCGCCACACGGTGCCCGAAGACGCCTGCTGGCTGCCAAAACAGGTGCAGCAGGGACTGGGGCAGAACGCCGCACTCAGAATATTTATGGAGGCCGGTAGGCATGAAGGCCTGATTCATCAGGTGAACGACAGCCTGGTCAACATTCTGCAGGACTCCAATCACAGCGTGCATTACCGCATCGTTGAAGGCGGACACGACGCGCTGTGCTGGCGCGGTGGATTGGTTGACGGCCTGCAGGCGCTTTGGGCCGAGAAATTCATCGCTCGTCAACCCTCTCTCTCTTTTTCATTAAATTCAATCAAGTCAGGAGCTCAGCATGGAAAAGCTTAACCCCTTCGATGACGAAAATCAGCGCAGTCTGATCCTGGAAAACGAGGAGAAGCAGTTCAGCCTGTGGCCGGATTTCAGCGAAATTCCTGCGGGCTGGCAGCCGATTTTTGGGCCGGCATTGCGCGCTGATTGTATCAGCTGGCTGGAAAGCCATTGGCAGGATATGCGTCCCGCCTCGCAGCGCGCCGCTTCATAAGCTATTTATCAGGAGTACTTAGGGTGCAAGACGTGACTTCGAAGCGACAGCCAGTGAAGGCTGAGACGCCAAATAAACAGAGTTCAAAACCACATTCTTCCAGCCGCGATATGATGCCGCTGGTGGCCGCACAGCCGGGTATTTGGGTTGCAGATCAACTTTCTCCCCACGATAACGCCTATGCCGTTGCTCACTATATCGAGCTGACCGGCTCGCTCGAGCGCGAGCACATGAGTGAGGCCATTGCTCAGGGGCTGGCGGAGGCTGACACGCTGCGTATGCGTTTTGAAGAGCAAGACGGCGTGCCGATGCAGTGGTTTGACGCGACGGCGACGATCCCTGCCGTGGAGTGGGTCGATCTTTACGATCGTGCGCGGTCAAAAGCGGCATCCGGGCAGCAAACTGCTGAAAGTCAGGAGTCGGCGGCGATCGCGCTGATGCGTCAGGATCTCAATGGCGCTCTGCGTGTGGCCGACGGACAGCCGCTGTTGCGCCACATACTGATCCGCGTGGGGGAGGATCGTTGGTTTTGGTACCAGCGTTACCACCATGCGATCGTGGATGCCTACAGCTTCACCGCCATCGCTCGCCGCATCGCTCATCTCTATACCGCCCTGTGTCAGCAGCAACAGCCCGAGGAGACGCCGTTCGTGGCTTTCCGCGAGGTCGTGGAAGAGTATCAGCAGTATGAGCAATCCTCCGTCCGTCAGCGCGACAGGGAGTTCTGGCTTGAAAAGGTACGTCAGCTGCCGACTGCGGCCAGCGTCAGCCCGCAGCCATTGGCCGGTCAGACGCCGTCGACGCATATTTTCCGCCTGTCTCAGGCCTGTTCGCACGAACCGTTTTCTCAGCTCATTGCGGCCGGTGAGGCGCACAGATTAACGCCTTCAGACATGGCGTTAGCGCTGGTTTCGCTGTGGGTCGCACGGTTGAGCGGGCAAAACGAATTTGGTGCCGGATTTATCTTTATGCGCCGCATGGGATCCGCCGCGCTCTGCGCCACCGGACCGGTTATCAACGTGCTGCCGATGGCGTTTAACGTCGCACCACAGAATACCTTGGTCGAGGTGGCCGCTGAGATTGCGCGTGAGCTGAAGATGGCGCGTCGTCATCAGCGCTACGACGCCGAGCAGATCCAGCGCGACGTCGGCAGTATCGGCGATGCCCAGCCGCTTTATGGCACTGTCTTTAACTTCAAGATGTTCGATTTCCGTCTCGATTTCAACGGCATGGAGGGTGTCACGCACGAGCTGGCATCAGGACCGGTTCGCGACCTGGAGATTGCGCTTTATATCGATGAGACGGGGCAGCTTACCGTCGACTTGCTCGCCAACGGCGAACGTTATCAGGCGGACGAGCTGGCTACCCACTTGGCACGCTTGCCGCTGCTGCTCGAACAGTTTGCTGCCAACCCCGCGCTGCGGGTTGGCGATGCCAATATGCTGAGCGCCGATGACCATGCGCTGTTGGCTCGCGTCAACGACACCGCCTTCCCGGTCGAGGAAAACACCCTTAGCCGTCTTCTGGCACAACAGGCCGAGAAAACCCCTGACAGCCCGGCGCTCGCCGATGAGCAGCATTATTTTACCTATCGCGAGACCCGCGAACAGACCCTTGCTCTGGCGCAAAGGCTGGTGGAACAGGGCGTTCAACCCGGAGATATCGTCGCCGTAGCGTTGCCGCGATCCGTATTCCTTTCGCTGGCGCTGATGGCAATCGTCGAGGTCGGGGCTGCTTACTTGCCGATGGACACCAGTTATCCTGACGATCGTCTGGCGATGATGCTGGAGGACGCCTCGCCGCGTCTGATTATTACCGACAACAGCCAGTTGCCTCGCTTCGCCAGCTTCGGCAACGTGATGCTGTACGACGCGCCTCTCAGCATAAGCTCAGATTTACCTCAGAGTTTTAAGGGCGCTTCGCCTCATCATCCGGCTTATCTCATCTTTACCTCAGGGTCGACGGGCAGGCCTAAAGGCGTGGTGGTAGGTCACCAGGCTATCGTAAACCGTCTGCTGTGGATGCAAAACCACTACCCGATGAACGGTGACGACGTCGTACTGCAAAAAACGCCGAGCAGCTTCGACGTCTCGGTCTGGGAGTTTTTCTGGCCGCTTATCGTCGGCGCAAAACTGTTTATGGCCCCGCCGGAAGCGCATCGCGATCCTCAGCTGCTTCAGCAACTGATCGCCTCTCACCGCGTGACCACGATGCATTTTGTTCCCTCGATGCTGGCCGCGTTTGTCAGCACGCTGGAAGAGCCGGACGCAGTGCGCCAATGTGCCTCGCTGCGTCAGGTATTTTGCAGCGGCGAAGCGTTACCGGCCGAGCTGTGCCGCCTGTGGCAGCGTCGGACTGGAGTCGCGCTGCACAATCTTTATGGACCGACCGAGGCCGCCGTTGATGTGAGTTGGCATCCTGCGTGGGGCGAGGCCTTGGCCGCCGTCAGCGGGGCAAATGTGCCGATTGGCCTGCCGGTCTGGAACACCGGTCTGCGTATTCTCGATGCCCGCCTCCAGCCGGTACCACCGGGCGTCGCGGGTGACCTCTACCTGACCGGCGTGCAGTTGGCACACGGCTATCTTGCGCGCCCTGACCTGACTGCCAGCCGTTTCGTAGCCGACCCACAGGGCAACGGTGGACGCATGTATCGCACCGGTGACGTGGCGCGTTGGTTGTCGACCGGCGCGGTAGAGTACCTCGGGCGCAGCGACTTCCAGCTCAAAATTCGTGGACAGCGTATCGAGCTGAGCGACATAGACCATGCGCTGCTCTCATTGCCTGGCATCGCGCAGGCGGTGACGCATGCCCTGACCCTGGGTCACGTAGGGCAGGATGCGACCGGCGGCGATTCTCGCCAGCTGGTGGGGTATCTGGTTGCTCAGCCCGACGTGCGCCTGGATCCCGAGGCGCTGCGCCAGGCGCTAACCGGCCTGTTGCCGCCGCATATGGTGCCGGTGGCGTTGGTCGAGCTGCCGACGTTGCCGCTGAGCGCCAACGGTAAACTGGACCGTAAAGCCCTGCCGCAGCCGGAATCTGCGCAGCAGACCCAGGGACGTGAGCCGGAGCCGGGACTGGAGACGGTGGTAGCCGAAACGGTGGCAGCGTTGCTGGGCCGTGAAACCGTGTTCGCCGACGATGACTTTTTTGCACTCGGTGGCCACTCACTGCTCGCGATGCGCCTCGCCGCCCAACTGCGCCGCGAGCTGAGTAGACCGGTCACGGTAGGGCAGATTATGGTGGCCTCCAGAATTGAACAGCTTGCGGCGTTACTGAGCGAAGAGCAGAGTCAGGCTGAAGCCGATAACTGTGGATTCGAGGCGCTACTGCCGCTGCGCAGCGGCACCGGACCCACGCTGTTTTGTTTGCATCCGGCATCCGGTTTCTCTTGGCAGTTCAGCGTGTTGCCACGCTATATCGACCAGCAGTGGTCGGTGGTCGGCATCCAGTCGCCGCATCCGGATGGCCCGCTATGCACCAGTCAGAATATGGACGAAGTGTGCGACGCGCATCTGCAAACCGTGCTGAGCGTGCAGCCGCACGGGCCTTATCACTTCATCGGCTATTCGCTCGGTGGCACGCTGGCGCAGGGTATCGCGGCACGCCTTCAGGCACGGGGTGAAGAGGTGGCGTTTCTTGGGTTGCTGGACACCTATCCGCCGGAAACCCAGAACTGGGACGTCATGCTTGATGACAACGTGCTCAAGGAGATCCAGCGCGAAAGGCAGCAGTTTATTGCCGTCTCCGAAGAGGCGTTGGATCCAGACGACGCCGGCGACAAGCACGGCATGTTCGACAAGATCGAGGCCAATTACGCCGATTCAGTACGGCTGCTTTCGGCGACCCACACGGCGCGCTTTAACGGCGAGGCGACTCTGTTTGTGGCGAAACGTACTCTGCAAGAGGGGATGGACGTGCAGCAGACGTGGTCTCGCTACGTGGATGCTTTACGGGTTCATGAGCTGGACTGCGCGCACGTAGATATCGTTTCTCCGGCGTCCTTCAAGGTGCTGGGGCCGATGCTGAATCGGCTGCTGCGTGCGCTGTAGAATAAACAACCCCGCCTGGTGCGGGGTTTTTTTTACCTATTTGCCGTGGCCCAGTGGAATGATCAGCGGGGTATGGGAAATCGGACAGTCGATGATATGACAGCGCAGGCCAAACACCTGCTCTATCAGTTCTGGGGTGACAATATCCGCCGGTGCACCCTCTGCGACAATCTTGCCGTCTTTCATGGCGATAAGATGGCCCGCGTAGCGACAGGCGTGATTAAGATCGTGTAGGACGACGACCAGCGTACGCGCGTTTTGCTGATTCAGCCTGCACATTAACTCCATCAAATCAATCTGATGTGCGATATCCAGCCAGGTTGTCGGCTCGTCGAGCAGCAGCAGCGGCGTCTGCTGCGCCAGCACCATCGCTATCCAGACGCGCTGGCGTTGGCCGCCGGAAAGGTTATCGACCAGCCTGTCGGCAAGTTCATACACGCCGGTGGCGCGCATCGCTTCCTCGACCGCCTGTGTGTCTTCCGCTCGCCAGCGGCTGAAGAGATTCTGATGTGGATAACGCCCTCTGGCGACCAAATCTGCCACGCTGATATCTCCCGGTGCGGTCGAATTTTGCGGCAGCAGGCCCAGCTGTTTGGCGACCTCTTTGGTCGGCATCTCACCGATCATTTTTCCATTCAGCCACACCGCGCCCTTTTGCGGCTGCATCAGGCGGCTCAGGGTACGCAGCAGAGTCGATTTGCCGCAGGCGTTGGGGCCGATAATGACCGTGACTTTGCCCTCAGGGACAGCGACCGACAAATCGCGTGCGACCACCTTTTTCTCATAACCGAGGGTGAGATTTTCTGCCCGTAACGGGGAAAACTGTGCAGTGCTCATTAGCGTCGTGACTCCCGAATGAGTAATACAATCAGATAGATGCCGCCAAGGCTGACGGTAAGCACGCCAACGGGTATTTGGTAGGGCATAAACAGGCGCTGGGCGGTGACGTCGGCGGCCAGCAGCAGTAGAGCACCGGTCAACGCCGCAAAGAGCAGCGGCTGTTGTTGATTGGCACACAGACGGCGAGAAATCTGTGGGGCAACCAGCGCGATAAATGAAATCGGTCCGGCGACGGCGGTCGCCGCAGCAGTCAGCGAAACCCCGGTCAGCAACAGCAGCAGGCGCGAACGTTCGACCGGTACGCCAAGCGCAGAGGCCGTGTCGTCGCCCATTTCAAGCAGCCGCATTCTTCTGCACAGCATTTGCGCCAGCAGCACGGCAACAACGATGACGCCGATCGCAGGGAGACTCTTCTGCCAGGTGATGCCGTTGAGCGAGCCGGCGCTCCATAAACCGGCGGTCAGCGCCGACTCCAGCGAGGCATTGATGATGAGCCAGGTATTGGTGCCAATCAGCAGGGCGCGAATGGCAATGCCGACCACGATCAGCCTGAAAGTCTGCACGCCCTTACGCCACGCCAGCCAGTAAATCAGCAGGCCAGTAAGGATGCCTCCCGCCATGGCACCGGCGGTTATTTCGCTGATGCTGCCGTTGAACAACACGATAGCGATCAGCACACCGCTGTAAGCACCGGTGTTAAAGCCGATGACGTCGGGGCTGCCGAGCGGATTTCGCATCAGTGACTGAAATATGGCACCGCTAATGCCCAGTGCTGCGCCCAGAACCAAGGCCATTGCGACACGGGGTAAACGCCATTGGGTGACAATAACCGACAGATTTTTCGGGCCTTCACCGCGCAGTGCATCAATCACCTGATGGGCACTGAGCGAGAGCGTGCCGCTGCCAAGCGCGTAGACGGCTAACAACACGCAGCCCAGCAGCAGCGCGAAGGCGGTCAGCAGCGGGCGTGCGAGGCGTGATTTTGGGGGCGTCAAACGCGGTGAGTTCAGGGCGGGATCCATGCTCATCCTCGGCTCAGTCCGTCAGGGCGGCGTACCAGCCAAATCAGCATCGGCGCGCCAATGAAGGCGGTAACCACTGAAACCCGCATCTCGCCCACCACCAGAATTCGACCCAGCAGGTCGGCGGCCAGCAGCAGCGACGGCGTCAGCACCAACGTCCAGGGCAGCATCCAGCGCGGATTGGCGCGCGAAAGACGACGGGCAATGTGCGGCATCATCAGACCGACGAAGCCTATCGGGCCGACGGCGGCCGTCGCACTGCCACAAAGCAAAGTTATCGCCAGCAGGCCGGTGAGCTGCGTCAGAGCGATGCGCGTGCCCAACGCGGTGGCCAATTCGCTGCCCAGGGTCAGATTATTAAGCGAACGACTCATCAACAGCGTCAGCAGGCTGGCAAAGAGAATGGGCGGAGCGACGGTGCGGATAACAGCCATGCTGCGTATGTCGAGGGTACCGGCCTGCCAGAAGCGCAGCTGATCGAAGGCCTGTGGATTAAGCAGCGAAATACCCGAAGACATGCCTTCGAGCACCGCGCCGAGTGCCACACCGGCTAGCGTGAGACGGACAGGATTGATGAGTCCGCGTCCTAGCGCACCTATCACCGCGACCAGCAGTGTCGCTATCATCGCACCGCCAAATGCGTACCACAGATAGTGGTTGATATCGGTGGCGCCAAAAAAGGCGATGCCGATAACTACCGCAAAGCTGGCACCCCAGTTGACGCCAAGAATGCCAGGATCGGCCAGAGGATTGCGGGTGAGAATCTGCATCAGCGCGCCTGAAAGCCCGAGCGCCATTCCCGCCAGAATGCCCGCTAGCGTGCGCGGCAGACGAGCGTCGAGCACTATCACACAGTCGGCGTTGCCACATTGCCCCTTTAACGCTGTGATGACCGTATCAAAGGGGATAGATTTTTCCCCCACTGACAGGCTGAGAACTATCATCAAAAGGAGCAGCAGGAGAGCCACGAAAATACCACCCAGCTGGCGTGAGACAAGGAAAGAAGGCGGTGAGGTATTAAGTGCGGTGGCATGGGTCTGCCGAGACATAAGCTCTATCCATTTTTTATCGAAACGGTCCATCGATTCGAACCAATGATGTAATGTTAATGATATTTATTATCGTTATCGCTTGTATTTGTATATGTTAGCATGACTCATCGATCTGTTGCAGCATCCACGCTTGCGGATCCGCTACACCGCCATTTTGGCTACGATTCAAATGACTTTTGGTATAAAAACTTGCATGGATAAGCCCTCTATTTTATTGAATTTTAGTTTACTGAAAACGCACCCTGACTTCCGGTCAGTATTCTGTGCACGCTTTATTTCTATTCTGGCGCTTGGCCTGCTCGGCATTGCTCTGCCGGTGCAGATACAGGCGTTAACCGGCTCTACCCTGCTGGTGGGGCTGGCGGTAACGCTGGCGGGGAGCGGGATGTTTGTCGGGCTGCTGATGGGCGGCGTCATGGCCGACCGCTACGAACGCCGCCGGTTGATTCTTTTTGCCCGATCCACCTGCGGTCTCGGTTTTGTCGGTTTGTGCGTTAACGCTGCCATGCCTTCCCCTTCGCTGGCGGTTATTTATTTCCTGTCCGTCTGGGACGGCTTCTTTGGCGCAGTGGGCGTGACCGCGCTGCTGGCCGCAACGCCTGCGCTAGTGGGGCGTGAGAACCTAGTGCAGGCGGGGGCCTTGAACATGCTGACCGTGCGCTTCGGCTCGATCCTTTCGCCTGCCATCGGCGGCCTGATCATCGCCAGCGGCGGCGTAGTGTGGAACTATGGTCTGGCGGCGCTTGGCACGCTGCTGACCTTGCTGCCTATCCTGCAATTGCCGCAGCTCGCACCGCCGCCGCAGCCGAGGGAACATCCGCTGCGGGCGCTGATGAGCGGATTCCGCTTCCTGTTGCAGAACAAGATTATCGGCATGGTGGCGCTGATTGGTGCGCTCTTGACGATGGCCAGCGCGGTTCGCGTGCTCTATCCGGCGCTTTCCGGGCAATGGCACGTTGACCCGTCGCGGCTGGGGTTAATGTATGCAGCGGTTCCTTTGGGGGCGGCCATTGGTGCCTTTACTAGCGGTCGGGTGGCCGGCGTGGCGCGTCCCGGCTGGATGATGCTGATGACTGCCATTGCCTCATTTGTTGCCGTCGGCCTGTTTAGCCTGATGCCGTGGTATAGCACTGCGCTGCTGTGTCTGGTGATTTTTGGTTATCTGAGCGCCATCAATTCTTTGCTGCAATATGGGCTGATTCAGCGCCTGACGCCAGATGAGTATTTAGGACGAATCAACGGATTATGGACGGCGCAGAACGTCACGGGTGATGCGTTGGGCGCGCTGCTGCTTGGCTCGATGGGGTCTATTATGCTGCCCGCCGTTAGCTCGGCGAGTTTTGGGCTGGGGGCGGCGATCGTTGGCATCGTATTGGCCTTCTTTATGCGTGCACTGCGCAACGTCAGCCAGGGCGAGGTGGGAGCGGTTCAAAATCTGACGCGTTCGGTGAAGTAACGTTAACCGCGGGCCAGCGTCAAACTCCGGCCCGCTGCGCAGTTTTAGTGACTGCTAAACTGTTTTTCTAACTGCGTTAGCACATTGCTGGCGCTGTAGTAATCCAATCTGAAAGTATCATCACCTAACGCATAGACCTGCTTGCCTTGTACCGCAGGCAAGTGGCTCAAGAACACGTTTCCTTCCACACGCTGCACGTCATTTTTATCGCCAGCAAACAGCAGCAGCGTTTTGCCGTTCAGGCCGGCCGCCATATTTTCCCCTGCTAACTGCAGGATATCCTTACGCACGCCCTGCGACTGGCCGCTAGCAGCATTGGCCGGCGGTTGTGCGAGCGTAAAGCCCAACTGTTGCAGCATCTGCCCCTGTGGGGAAGCCGGTGTCCACAGATTGGCCGCTTTACCGTCTGGACGATAAACCAAGGCAGAAACCGGCTGTGGCGGCAGGTGAATGCTCGCCTTCACCGCTTTCTCACGTGCGTCAAAGCGGGCAACCGCTTTGGCGGCCTGGTCCTCCTTGCCCGTCGCCTGGCCTAACTCCTGCGCCAGCTCCTGCCAGCTTTTATCGTCGTAGTTGACCACCAATACCGGCGCAACGGCCGACAGCTGGTCGTAAAGTTTTATCGCCGAGTCACCGCCGGTGGCGGCCACGACGATCAGATCCGGCGCAGCTCCGGCGATCGCTTCAGCATTGGGTTCACCGATATACAGGCGCTGCACGCCGCGCTGTTTGGCGACGTCACCCCATTGGCGGAAAAAACCCTGAGCGTCGGCGATTCGCGTGTTTGGGCTAGTCGCTCCACTGGCAACAACGGGGGCATCAATAGCCAAAAGCGTGCCGGTCACGGTCACGCTGGTGGAAACAATGCGCTGTGGAGCGTGCTGGAGCGTAATCGTACCCCGCGAGGTTTTAATCTCCCTCGGCCAACCGTCAGCGGCGTGGGCCGAAGCCGTTAAAGTAAAAAATACTCCCAAAATTACTGCCAGTTGGCGAAAACCTGTCCACTTCATTTTCAAAACCTTAAATGTGAGTAACTGCCGGTTTCAGTCGGTTGCGAGCAATACCAGAGCGGATGAATCGTGCCGGACTGAATTCTCGCGCATTGACACTGATAAATGCATAACGTACTTTAAACATGTTTAAATACAAATGATAATAATTATCATGAGAATTATCATTATATCACGTAGGATTATACAGATGGATACTGTGTTGAAAACGTTCGATTTTGCCGATGGGCAGCAAGACCTTGAAAGCGTAAACGTTGCCGAACTTTCCCCTACCTCGGGCTTTTTCTTTACCTCGCCATACCGAAGTCTTAGTACGGAAGGTTGTCTGGTCAAAATTTCAGAACCTGCTGCCGATGGCGACGTTATGGGTGGCAAGTTCCAGCAGGCCATTGAGGCCGCTTTTTCCGACGCACGTGCGGCAGGCATAAAACACCCTGTACTGTGCGGCGCGATTCCCTTCGATAAACGCCAACCTTCGGCGCTTTTCGTGCCACAGAAGACCCGCTGGCTCGCGCGCGATGCCGCGATGTCCGTCGCCACGCAGGCCGAATCTTCTTTGCCAGAGATCCTCACCAAAAACGAATTGCCTGGGCAAGACGTGTTTATGCAGATGGTCAGCGATGCGGTGCAGGCGATGAACGACGGAAAGCTGGACAAAACGGTGCTGTCGCGTCTGCTCGAGATAAAAACCTGTGAGCCGGTGGCGCGTCCGGTGCTGCTGAGTCGGGTTGTCAGTCAGAATCCAAACGGCTATCACTTCCATGTCCCGCTCGAGAAGGGGGCGCTGATCGGTGCGAGCCCGGAGCTGCTGCTGCGTAAACACGGCAATAAGTTCCACTCCAATCCGCTAGCCGGTTCCACCCGCCGAGAGAGCCATCCGAAAAAGGATAGGGAAGTCAGCCGCGCGCTGCTTGAGTCTGGTAAAGACCTTTATGAGCATCGCATCGTCACTGAAGGGATGGGTAAGGTGCTGAAGAGCCGCAGCCGTGCCCTGGATATCCCGTCTTCCCCTGAATTGCTGAGCACCGCGACGCTCTGGCACCTCTCGACGCCGATTAATGGTGAAGTCCAGGACGCGCAGGAGAACGCATTGTCGCTCGCCTGCCTGCTGCACCCGACGCCTGCGCTGTGCGGGACACCAACGTTGGTTGCCCGAGATCTGATAGAACAGCTTGAACCTTTCGATCGTGGGCTATTCGGCGGGATCGTCGGCTGGTGTGACGATCGTGGCAACGGTGAGTGGGTTGTCACCATTCGCTGCGGCACGGTCAGCGACGATCGGGTGCGCCTGTTTGCGGGGGCGGGCATTGTTCCCGACTCCTCACCCGAATCCGAGTGGCGCGAAACTGGCGTCAAACTCAATACCATGCTGCGCGCATTTGGTCTGAATTAACGACAGAAACTGACGTTCGAGAAAATACTATGAGCATTGCCTTTACCGCCTGGCCGGAGAATCTTGCACGGCTTTACCGCGAACGCGGTTACTGGATTGATAAACCCCTGATCGACATCTTGACGCGTCAGGCCAATAACGACCACGTCGCGATGATTGATGCGGCGGGCAGCATGACCTATCGCGAGCTTGAGAAGCAGTCCAATCAACTGGCGGGCGCCCTGCGCCGCCGCGGACTGACCTCGGGTGACACCGCGCTCGTTCAGCTTGGCAACGTAAACGAATTTTATGTCGTGTTCTTTGCGCTGCTGAAAATTGGAGTGGTGCCGGTGAATGCACTGTTCAGCCATCAGCGTACCGAGCTCCAGTCCTATGCCAGCCAAATCAAGCCAGCCCTGCTGATTGCCGACCGCAGTCATGCACTGTTTGGCGACGATGCCTTCCTTGATACGTTTCTGGGTCAGCACCCGTCCTTACGGCAGGTTGCGCTGCGCGGTGCGCAGTCGGAAGAACAATCACTGGCGGCGTGGATTAGCGAACAGCAGGCAACGTTTACTGCCTCGCCAACCGCCGCCGATCGGGTCGCCTTTTTCCAGCTTTCGGGGGGCAGCACCGGTACGCCGAAGCTGATTCCACGGACCCATAACGACTACTACTACAGTATTCGCCTGAGCGTTGAGGTGTGCCGATTCAATAGCGAAACGCGTTACCTCTGTGCGCTGCCGATTGCCCACAACTATCCGATGAGCTCACCAGGTGCGCTCGGTGTGTTTTACGGTGGCGGTCAGATGGTGCTGGCGGCGGATCCGAGTGCGCTGGTGTGCTTCCAGCTGATTGAAAAGCATCAGATTAATGTGACGGCGCTGGTCCCTCCTGCGGTTACGCTGTGGCTACAGGCCATTGAAGAATGGGGCAGCAACCAGGCGCTGAGCAGCCTTAAGCTGTTGCAGGTCGGCGGCGCCAAGCTGGGGGAAACGCTGGCGGCACGCATTCAGAATGAGATTGGCTGCCAGCTACAGCAGGTATTCGGCATGGCAGAAGGGTTGGTGAATTACACCCGTCTGGATGATGACGAGCAGCATATCCTGACCACGCAGGGCTATCCGATGTCACCGGACGACGAGCTCTGGGTCGCCGATGAACAGGGTAATTCTTTGCCAGCCGGGCAAGTCGGTCGCCTGATGACGCGTGGCCCATACACCTTCCGCGGCTACTACAACAGCCCTGAACATAACGCTGAAGCCTTTGATGACAACGGTTTCTACTGTTCTGGCGATCTGATTTCACTGACTGAAGATGGTTACGTGAAGGTTGAGGGGCGTCTGAAGGACCAGATAAACCGCGGTGGCGAGAAGATTGCGGCAGAAGAGATTGAGAATCTGCTGCTGCGCCATGCTGACATCGTCAATGCGGCGCTGGTTTCCATGCCCGACGAGCTGATGGGCGAGAAGAGCTGTGCGTTTATCGTCTCAAACGTCGAGCTGAAATCTCCCGCTTTGCGTCGTCATCTGCGCGAGCAAGGCATAGCCGAATTCAAGCTGCCTGACCGCTTTATTCGCGTCGAACGGCTTCCGCTGACCCCGGTCGGCAAAATAGATAAAAAGCTTTTGCGCCAAACATTTGAAGCGCAATCACCGATCAAGACTTCTGGAGAATAAACGATGGCCATTCCAAAACTCGATTCTTATGCGCTGCCGACCGTTGCCGAACTGCCGACCAACAAGGTGCAATGGGAGCTGGAACCCTCGCGTGCTGCGCTGCTGATTCACGATATGCAGCAATACTTCCTCAATTTCTGGGGAGAGGATAGCCCGCTGGTCAAGCAGGTTGTTGAAAATATTGCCAACCTTCGCAGCTACTGCAAAGCGCAGGGTATCCCGGTATTTTACACCGCTCAGCCAAACAATCAGAGTGATGAAGACCGTGCGCTGCTTAACGACATGTGGGGACCGGGGCTGAATAAGCACCCTGAACAGCAGGCGGTCGTTGCTGCACTGGCACCGGACGAAGACGACCAGGTGTTAGTAAAATGGCGTTACAGCGCCTTCCACCGTTCGCCGTTGCAGGAAATCTTGCAGGAGACCGGCCGCGACCAGCTGATTATCTGCGGCGTCTACGCGCATATCGGTTGTCTGACGACGGCTATCGACGGCTTTATGCGTAATATTCAGCCGTTCATGGTGGCCGATGGTCTGGCCGACTTCTCGCGCGATGAGCATCTGATGGCGCTTCGTTATACTGCGGGCCGCTGCGGCCGCGTGGTAATGACCGAAGATTTGGTGGGTGCCAAAGGTGAAAGCATTAGCCTTGAGCAGCTGCGCCGTGAAATCTTGCCGTTGCTCGACGAAGACAGTGAAGATTTGGATAACGACGACAACCTGATCGACTACGGTCTCGATTCTGTTCGCATCATGGCGCTCGCGACGCGTTGGCGTAAAATTCGTGAAGACATCGACTTCGTGGCGCTGGCCAAAACGCCGACCCTCAATGGCTGGTTCAAGCTGTTGTCGGGAGAGAAGGCCTGATGGATAACGCGTTGGAATTTGCCAACAAGCGCGTCTGGGTCACTGGCGCGGGGCAGGGTATTGGCTACACGACCGCGCTGGCATTCGTTAAAGCGGGCGCTGAGGTGGTTGGCTTCGACAAGAATTTTAACGAGGGTGATTATCCTTTCCGCACCGAGGTGCTTGATGTCACAGACGCCAAGGCGGCGCGTGAAGTTTGTCAACGGCTGCTGGCCGAGCGTGACGGGCTTGACGTACTGGTCAACGGCGCGGGTATCCTGCGCATGGGTGCAACCGATGAGCTGAGTGACGAGGACTGGCACGACTGTCTCGCGGTTAACGCTGGCGGAGCCTTCAACATGTTCCGTCATACGCTGCCCGTATTTCGTCGTCAGAAGCGGGGTGCGATCGTCAGCATTGCCTCAAACGCTGCCCACGTTCCGCGTATCGGCATGTCGGCCTACTGTGCATCAAAGGCCGCACTGCGCAGTCTCTGTCTGAGTGTGGGACTCGAGATGGCACCGTTCGGCGTGCGCTGTAATCTGGTCTCACCCGGTTCAACGGATACCCCGATGCAGCGTGGCATGTGGACCTCACCGGAGAGCGAACAGCTGACCATCGCTGGTTTTCCTGAGCAGTTCAAGCTCGGTATCCCTTTGGGCAAGATTGGCAAGCCGCAGGATGTCGCGGAGGCGGTATTATTTATGGCTTCGGACCGTGCGGGGCATATCACCATGCAGGATATTGTTATCGACGGGGGAGCGACGCTGGCTGCCTGAATATTATTGTTCGTTTCTGCAAGCCCACATAAACCCGCCGCGTGCGGGTTTTTAATTATGGAGTTGTGATGAAGAATGCTAAACCTGTGAGACATAAATCACAATTTTCTGAGGGATTATTTACCCCCGTTTTACTTTTTCCAACATAAGCACTAAATGGATAACGCTAGGCGATATTTTTCTGTTTTAGACGCGGCCTTTTGCTGAGAGAGCGCACTATTTGTCAAGTTGATAACAGCAAAGCGTAATTTTAAAGTTAAAGATGAAAGTGAGTGATTTGATGAAGGACAACAGAAGTAAAGCGTGAAGATGCCGGGAAGGAGTATGGCTGAAAAGTGAACATCACGTCACGTTTGACCAAACACCAACTCCATGATTCACATCAGAATAGTGAGTGTTTTTTCTTGTTTCAACGCGAATTACCAGGAGCGAATAAGTTTTTTAACTTTAATTAGCTTACGTTTATAGCTAATTCTGACCGCCGGATGGAGTAAGAACGGCAGCGTATCAACTTCCTCGATATTCTGTTTTATCGAGCTTCTGTCTTTCCATTTTGAAATCGTTAAATGATTTCGATTTATAAATTCAATCCAATGGCAAACCTGAAGAAATTTATAATCACCTTTCAGGACTAATGACATTTGGTCCAGTCCATTACGGCAGAGTTTAATTTTCTCTTCATCGAGATCGCTGGATAATGTATTACCATGTTTGAAATACATATAAGGACCTGTGGAAGAGAAATAAATATCCTTGCAGCTTTTTAATACCTCGGGAAATACGAAGGCATCTTCGTAGCAAATATAATTCGGAAATTTGCAGCGTAAAAGAATACTGCGCTTAATAAACTTGCCGATAAAGTGGGCCTGAAACGCCTGGTGAATGAGGTATTTCTTGATGGCAATATCGGTGGTGATCTGCTTGAGCTGCATAGGCTCGTGGTTCACCGGTGAAGAGCTGTCACGGACCTCGGTCAGCTTGGTTATCAGCATGTCTGGCTCGTTGGTGGTCAGGAAATTGATAATTTCCACCAGGGAGTCGGGTTTGAGCTGGTCGTCGCCGTCAACCATGGTGATGTAGTCACCACGGGCCTGTGAGACACCGAAGTTCCTGACTTTACCGATGTTTTTAAAAGCGACGTTATACTGAACGACATTACTGCGGCCCGCGGCAAAGGCTTCGAAAAGGGCGGGCGTGTCGTCGGAAGAAGAGTCATTAATCAGCACGAGTTCGCACTGAGGGAATTTATCCCCCATAGCTACCTGGATAGAGTTGAGGCAAGCTGTTAGGTACTTCGCACAGTTGTGCGCAGTCACGATAACACTCAAATCATAGTGTTTCATTGTTATAATTTCTTAGGTTGCTAAGGTAATTGTTCTGTTCAGTCACTGCGTCATTAAGCATTTTAGCACTCCGCATCATGTCTGTCTTTCAGGTAATTAAACCAAGTCCAACTTAGATTAAGACAATAAAACGACGCCATCATTCATTTATTCTTTGCATGAAAGATAAAATTTTCAGTGTTTGACGAATATTTCAGAAAAAGAGTCTAACACGGTTAATCATAATAATAGTAGTTCTGACGCGTTTCGAGGGCTATGGGAAAAGGTTTAAATCTGTTTGCTATTGGTCAATGCGGGTATGATACGAAAGCGGGTTGATTTTTCAGTGAAAGCGGAGAATGGGCGCGGGCTTTTTAATAAAAAAATTACAAATCGTCTGCCGTGTACCGGGGGGCTGAGGGCGTTCTAAGCGGGAAAACTAAGAAAGTTTAATGCAGAGTCTGTCGCTGTAAAAGCAAAAAACCCGCCATAGGCGGGTTCTTCAGAATATGGTGCCCGGACTCGGAATCGAACCAAGGACACGGGGATTTTCAATCCCCTGCTCTACCGACTGAGCTATCCGGGCAACGGGGCGCATTAAACCGTATTGCCCCTGCGCCGTCAACGCATTTATGCATTTAAACCTTCAAAACCTGACTGACTGCTGGCTTTTCAGACAAAAATCACAGAGCTGGGGCAAATTTCGTCATTTTGAACTCAGGAAAGCGCACCGTGCTCACGACAGCGGGCGACGTTAAGCACGTCTTCAGCCAGTCTGCTTGCCACTTCAACGTCGTGAAGCTGGCGTTTGACTAATAGTCGGCTTAGACAGCCTTCAAGAATGAGCTCCATCTGGTGGGCAACCATTTCTGGGTCATCAGAACCCATTTCCTGTAGTAAAGACAGAGTGTAGTTGAATGAGGCTGTTTTCTGCTGTTCGGCTAACTGGTGAATTGGAGATTCCCTGTCGGGATAAAAGCTGCACGCAGCGATAAACAGGCATCCTGGGTAGCGGCTCTGCCTGACCTGTTCATTAAGTACTTTATAACGTGCCAGCAGCTTCTGAGGCGGCGTCAGCGTCTCATCTAACAGTAACTGACGACGCCAAACCTCAATTTGCTCTCCGTGGTGTCTGAGGCTGTCATAGAGCAGTGCCTCGGCGTCCGGCCAAAAAAGCTTTAGCTCGTTTAAAGGGACATCGACCAGGTCGGCTACCGACTCTAAAGACATTGTTGCCAGACCTCGTTGTTCCAATAGGTTGAGCGTTTGGTCTAGAACCTGTTCTCTTAGCACTTTTTTCCTCCTCAAAACTGGCGCTAATGGCGTTCACAGGGTGCTTCACCGCCAATAGCTCTGGGTATTAGTGTCGTTTAAGGCTGGGTATTGTGCAAATGCGCGCTAAATTCGCCGCTGTTCATAAAGCCGGTGACGCGCGACTGAGGGAGCTCTTTACCGTCCGGTCCAAAAAACAGAATGGTCGGCAGTCCCAGTACATTCAGGCGTTTGAGCAGAGCGGCCTGCTCAGAGCTATTCTGCGTCACGTCGGCCTGCAACAGCAGCGTGTTGGCAAGCGCTTCCTGAACCTGTGGCGAGGTAAAGGTATATTTATCAAACTCTTTGCAAGCGACACACCAGTCGGCGTAGAGATCAAGCATCACGCGGCGGCCCCTGGCCTGCTGAAGAGCCGCATTAAGTTCGTCAACGTTATGGATCTTCTCGAACTTAAGGGTAGGGCTGGCGGCCTCATTCGTCACTGGCGCCGAGAAGACCCAGTCTTGCAGCGGACGGCTGACTATCAGGGCGGCGGCGAGAAACACCAGTTGTATTACTCGGAAAACGCCGCGCGAACTCTTCATGCTGAGTTGCAGCGCCCAACCAAAGAAGGCTATGCCCAGAATGCTCCACAGGCGCAGGCCCCAGGTGTCGCCAATCACTCTCTCAAGCAGGAACACCGGCAGCGCAAGAATTACGAAACCAAAGCCTTCCTTTACGTAATCCATCCACGGCCCGCTGCGCGGCAGCAGGCGGTTGCCGAACAGCGTGGCGGCAATAAGTGGGATCCCCATACCGAAGGCATAAAGGTACAACGTCCCTGCGCCTGCCCACGGATTTCCGCTTTGGGCGATATACAGCAGAATGGCGCTGAGCGGTGCGGTAGTGCAGGGTGAACAGATAAGCCCGGCAATCGCGCCCATCACAAACACGCCAACCAGCGAGCCGCCTTTTTGACCGTTGCTCATCAGCGCAAGACGGGTTTGTACGGAAGAGGGCAGTTGCAGGCTGAAGAGTCCAAACATCGAGAGCGCCAGCGCAATAAACATCACCGACAGGGCAATCAGTACCCATGGACTTTGCAGGGCGGCCTGGAATTGCAGGCCCGCGACGGCCACCACGACGCCAAGCAGGGTATAGGTCAGCGCCATGCCCTGAACGTAGAGCATCGCTAGTAGGAAAATCCGCTTCAGGCTATGCGGGCGCTCACGGCCTAGAATAATGCTCGAAATCAGCGGATACATCGGCAAGACGCACGGCGTAAAGGCAATGCCTATGCCGATAATCAGCGCCCAAAGCGGCGAGAAAGGCAGCGGCGTGGGCTGAGGTGTCGTTTGCACCGCGACAGGCACAGCTGAGAAAGCAGGGTGGGTTGGGGCAACAAAGTCTGGCGCGTTGGCGGAAACCTGACTCAGCGGGATCTCTCGCGTCTCCGGCGGATAGCAGAACCCGGCGGCGGCGCATCCCTGATACGTTACGCGAACCTTGGCATTGGCCTTTGCTTCACGCAGCGGAATGGCAATGTTGAGGTTGTTTTTATAGATTTCCGAATCGCCGAAGAATTCGTCATGATGAGCGATCCCTTTTGGCAAAATAAACGCGGCAAGTGTGGCATTTTCGGCGACGATGTCGATTTTTTGACGATAAAGATAGTAGCCGTCACGAATTTGCCAGTTCAGGGCGAGATCCGAGCCTTTTTGCGAAAAATCGAAGGTAAACGCCTGATCGACCGTGACAAAATGCGGCGTATTAGATCCGCCAAAAAATGAGGCCTGGCTGGCGGTGGGCAAAAAGGTCAGGCTGCACAGCAGCAGACAGCAAAGTTGGAAGAATTTTTTAAGAAACGGGTAATCCATCACGGGAGCATTTTCTCTTGTATTAAGCCTTTCTGATAAGGCGCTGCGTCTTTCCATCGCCTGTTTTTCAACCCGCCATTATACCCTTCATGGCGGGTTGGGAGAACGTCAGCTGAGCATGATTAAGGCTCTTTACCAAGAAAATAAGCTAAACCAGAGACATAGCGCAGGGTAAAACTGTTAAAGAATAATGCTGCCTAGCGCAAAACTGAAAATCACAGACAGCACGATCGCCAGCGTCCCCGGAATAAAGAACGGATGATTAAAGACCAAGCGCCCGATGCGCGTGCTGCCGGTATCATCCATTTGCACGGCGGCGACCAGGGTCGGATAGGTCGGCAGAATAAACAGGCCTGATACCGCAGGGAAGGCAGCAACGGCGGTCAGCGGCGATACGCTCAGCGCCAACGCCAGCGGCATCAGCGCCTTGGCTGTGGCTGCCTGAGAGTAGAGCAGCGCCGAGCTGAAGAAGAAAATCACCGCCAGCAACCAAGGGTGTGACTGAATCAGGCCACCCGCCGTCTCTTTTATCCAGCCGAGGTTAGCCTGCACAAAGGTGTCGCCGAGCCAGGCTACGCCCAAAATACAGAGGCAGGCGCTCATACCGGCCTTGAAGGTGCCCGACGAGAGGATAAGATCGGTATCAACCTTGCACATCAAGGTGATAATCGTCGCGACGCTCAGCATGATGATTAAAATGGCGCTATTGGTGGTCATGATTGGCGTGGTTATCAGACCCATTCCTGGGCTGCTTATCACCGCGTAGGCGACGACCGATAAAACCCCAAGCAGGAAGATACCCACCGAGGCTTTGGCGCGTGGTTTTACCTCAAGCATCTTGTTGCCGCGCAGGCTAATGAGCCCTTCTTTGAAACGCTTTTGATAGACGGGATCATCATGCAGTTTGGAATCAAAAAAGAGGCTAATAATCAATGAGGTCAGCACAATAGCGCACAGCGTTGAAGGCATAAGCACCATTAAAAGATGCAGATAGCTGATGCCGTGACCTTCCATGACTGATGACATATATACCACGGCGGCAGAAATTGGCGACGCGGTGATGGCAATCTGCGCCGCGACGACCGCCGTTGACAGCGGACGGCTGGGCTTGATGCCTTGCTCCTTGGAAACCTCGGCAATGACCGGCAGCGCCGACAGCGAGATATTGCCCGTTCCCGCCAGCACGGTCAGGAAATAGGTCACTATTGGTGCCAGTAGGGTGATGTGTTTAGGATTACGGCGCAGCAGTTTTTCGGTTTGCAGCACCAGATAGTCCATTCCTCCTGCGACCTGCATAGCGGAAATCGCGGCAATAACGGCCATCACAATAGAGATGACGTCGAAAGGGATAGTCCCGGGTTTTACGCCTGCCAGCGCAAGCGCCAAAACGCCCAACCCGCCCGCGAAGCCGATACCTACGCCGCCGAGACGTGCACCCAGAAAGATGGCGGCGAAGACGATGACCAGTTCAAGAATTACCATAATCACTTTTCCAATTATTATTTTTTACTGCATTTACCAGAAGAATCGAAGTTGAATTATTAATGAATTGGCGAGCGAAGGCAGGGTTTTTTTCTATAAAAGAAGGGGCACGGAGTTCAAAAGACCTCCGCGCCCCCCATTACGCTTATAAACAGTAAGGTTTAGCGGTTAAGGCTGGCTGATTATTGCTCGTTTTCGTCGGTGTAGCGTTTGGCTTTGTAGGCCGGGTGCATCAGGTTCTCAACCGAGAAGATATCGTCCAGCTCGGCTTCAGTCAGCAGCCCGCGCTCAAGAACCACTTCACGCACGCTCTTGCCGGTTTCTGCACAGATTTTACCGACGATATCGCCATTGTGGTGGCCGATGAACGGGTTCAGGTAGGTGACGATCCCTATCGAGTTAAAGACGTAGAATTCGCACACTTCCTTGTTGGCTGTAATGCCGTTGATGCATTTTTCCAACAGGTTGTAGCAGGCGTTGGTCAAGATATGGATAGACTCAAACATGGCCTGGCCAATCACCGGTTCCATCACGTTCAGCTGTAGCTGGCCTGCTTCGGCGGCCATGGTAACGCACATGTCGTTGCCGATAACTTTGAAACAAACCTGATTCACCACTTCTGGAATGACCGGGTTTACCTTGGCTGGCATGATGGAAGAACCCGCCTGCAGCTCCGGCAGGTTGATTTCGTTCAGACCGGCACGCGGACCCGAAGACAGCAGGCGCAGGTCGTTACAGATTTTCGACAGCTTAACCGCCAGACGTTTAAGCGAGCTGTGCACCATCACGTAAGCACCACAGTCGGACGTCGCTTCAATCAGGTCTTCGGCCGGAATACACGGCAGGTTGCTGACTTCGGCCAACTTCTGCACTGCCAGCACCTGATAACCTTCTGGCGTGTTCAGGCGTGTCCCGATAGCGGTCGCGCCGAGGTTAACCTCCAGCAGCAGCTCGCCGGTGCGCAGCAGGTTGCGCGTTTCTTCTTTCAGCAGCACGTTAAACGCATGGAATTCCTGGCCCAGCGTCATGGGTACCGCGTCCTGAAGCTGAGTACGGCCCATCTTCAGGATTTTTTCAAATTCGACCGCTTTACGCTCGAAGCCGTCGCCCAGCTGCGCGATAGCATCGACCAGCTTAAGCAATGAGGCATAGACGGCCAGGCGGAAGCCGGTCGGATAAGCGTCGTTGGTTGACTGGCACTTGTTGAGGTGGTCGTTGGGATTAAGGAACTGGTAGTCGCCTTTTTGGTGGCCCATTAGCTCGAGGCCAATGTTTGCCAGAACCTCATTGGTGTTCATGTTTACGGAAGTACCGGCACCGCCCTGAAAAACGTCGATTGGGAACTGATCCATACATTTCCCTTTATCTAACACTTCATCGCAGGCTGCGATGATGACGTCGGCGATTTTGCGTGGGATGGTTTGCAGCTCTTTATTGGCGAGAGCGGCCGCTTTTTTTACCATCACCATGCCGCGAACAAACTCCGGCACATCGCTTATCTTAGTGTTACTGATATAAAAGTTTTCAACAGCGCGCAGGGTATGAATACCCCAGTAAGCATCGGCGGGAACTTCACGTGTACCCAGCAGATCTTCCTCGATACGAATCGTATTTGACATGAGAACCTTCTTTTTGGTGCTAAACAGTTACAGGCTGATTAGAGTTATGTTACGGACGCTGGATAAAATAAAATATTACACCACTTAGCTCGGCCGCGGGTGCGATCATATGCTGCTTATGGCGAAATGCACGCACTAAGTCCATCCCACAGGGGCTTTGTGACGAGAGGTTTAGATTTCTGTGAAATTTCTCACAATTAATTACCCCAACCCAATTAAATATCGCCAACAGGTTGAAATTGCCTCTTAACGATACCATCTCACTGTTGTCAGTCTTCATAGGATAACCCTATGGGACCCCCATTATAGAGTTCTGAATCGACGCCTGACAGGGCACTTCAGGGCTTGTCATCACAAGGAGAGCGCAGTGCGCTGGTTACCTCTGCTTCTGTTATTTCTGTTGGCTTACATTGAAATAACCTTATTTATCAAAGTCGCCTCTGTCATCGGCGTGGCGTTTACCCTGCTGCTGGTGGTCTTTACCTCCTGCGTGGGCGTGTCGCTTGTGCGCAATCAAGGTATGAAAACTATCTCCCAGCTACAGCAAAAGCTGGCGTTGGGCGAAAGTCCGGCCGCCGAGATGGTGAAAAGTGTTTCTCTGGTGCTGGCTGGTTTTCTGCTTGTGGTACCGGGATTCTTCACCGATCTCCTTGGCCTGCTGCTGTTGCTGCCGCCGGTGCAGAAATCTCTGACCCTGAAGCTGATGCCCCACCTGAATATCTATCGCCCCGGTGGTGCAGGCCCGGCGACGGGCAATACCTTTGACGGAGAATTCCAGCGTAAGGACGAGCCCACCGAGCGTCTGGTATCTCAAATTGATGAAGACCGTCAGGATCATAAGGATCGCTAAGTTTGCGGATAAAGAAAATTCAAAAAAATTTTCTTTTCTGCCCTTGAAGGGGCGCGTAATGCCCCCATTAATCAAACCACGAGGTCAGGATAGGCTTTCTACCTGGCGTTCAACCCTAAATTATTAGATATGGACCTGCTCACAGGAGAGTTATCAATGAAAATTCGTCCATTGCATGACCGCGTTATCGTCAAGCGTAAAGAAGTTGAAACCAAATCTGCTGGCGGCATCGTTCTGACTGGCTCCGCCGCTGCTAAATCTACTCGTGGCGAAATTCTGGCCGTCGGTCATGGTCGCATTCTGGAAAACGGTGAAGTGAAAGCGCTGGACGTGAAAGTTGGCGACATCGTCATCTTCAACGACGGTTACGGCGTTAAAGCTGAGAAGATCGACAATGAAGAAGTGTTGATCATGTCAGAGAGCGACATTCTGGCAATCGTTGAAGCCTAATCGTCTCGTCACCCCATTTTCTGAACTGAACGAATTTAAGGGAAATTATAATGTCAGCTAAAGATGTAAAATTCGGTAACGACGCCCGCGTAAAAATGCTTAACGGCGTTAACATTCTGGCTAACGCAGTTAAAGTGACCTTAGGCCCTAAAGGCCGTAACGTCGTTTTGGACAAATCTTTTGGTGCGCCAACGATTACTAAAGACGGCGTTTCTGTTGCGCGTGAAATCGAACTGGAAGACAAGTTCGAAAACATGGGCGCTCAGATGGTGAAAGAAGTTGCGTCCAAAGCTAACGATGCTGCGGGTGACGGTACTACGACTGCAACCGTGCTGGCTCAGGCCATCATCACCGAAGGTCTGAAAGCTGTTGCTGCCGGTATGAACCCAATGGACGTTAAGCGCGGTATCGACAAAGCTGTCGTTAACGCGGTTGAAGAGCTGAAAAAGCTGTCCGTTCCTTGCTCTGACTCTAAAGCTATCGCTCAGGTTGGTACTATTTCTGCCAACTCCGACGAAACCGTGGGCAAACTGATTGCTCAGGCGATGGAAAAAGTAGGCAAAGAAGGCGTTATCACCGTTGAAGAAGGCACTGGCCTGATCGACGAGCTGGACGTTGTTGAAGGTATGCAGTTTGACCGCGGCTACCTGTCTCCTTACTTCATCAACAAGCCAGAAACTGGCGCTGTTGAACTTGAAAGCCCGTTCATCCTGCTGGCCGACAAAAAAATCTCCAACATTCGCGAAATGCTGCCAGTTCTGGAAGCCGTTGCTAAAGCCGGTAAACCACTGCTTATCGTTGCAGAAGACGTTGAAGGTGAAGCACTGGCAACGCTGGTTGTTAACACCATGCGTGGCATCGTGAAAGTTGCTGCTGTTAAAGCACCAGGCTTCGGCGACCGTCGTAAAGCTATGCTGCAAGACATCGCAACCCTGACCGGCGGTACCGTAATCTCTGAAGAGATCGGTATGGAGCTGGAAAAAGCGACCCTGGAAGACATGGGTCAGGCTAAGCGCGTTGTTATCAACAAAGACACCACCATCATCATCGATGGTATCGGTGACGAAACCACCATTCAGGGCCGCGTAAATCAGATCCGTCAGCAGATCGAAGAAGCGACCTCTGACTACGATAAAGAAAAACTGCAAGAGCGTGTGGCTAAACTGGCAGGCGGCGTTGCCGTTCTGAAAGTGGGCGCAGCGACTGAAGTTGAAATGAAAGAGAAGAAAGCACGCGTTGAAGATGCCCTGCACGCTACCCGTGCTGCGGTTGAAGAAGGCGTGGTTGCCGGTGGTGGTGTTGCGCTGATCCGCGTTGCTCACAAACTGGCTGGCCTGAAAGGCGACAACGAAGACCAGACCGTAGGTATCAAAGTTGCACTGCGTGCAATGGAAGCACCTCTGCGTCAGATCGTTATCAACGCCGGTGAAGAAGCTTCTGTTATCGCCAACAACGTGAAAGCGGGTGAAGGCAGCTACGGCTATAACGCTTACACCGAAGAATACGGCGATATGATCGCGATGGGTATCCTGGATCCAACTAAAGTTACCCGTTCTGCTCTGCAGTACGCGTCTTCTGTAGCTGGCCTGATGATCACCACCGAGTGCATGATTACCGACCTGCCTAAAGACGACAAAGTCGACATGGGCGGCGCTGGCGGTATGGGTGGAATGGGCGGCATGGGCGGCATGATGTAATCATCCCCCGGCAGTCTTTCTGCTGCGTTCTGACTGGGCTTCGGCTCGGTCAGCACTAAAGAAGCCCGGCCTTTAAGGTCGGGTTTTTTTATGGATGGTTTTCAGGGTTTAGTCTGCCGTCTGCTTAGCGAACGCTTAAATGTGAAGTGATTCTGAAATTTGTACCTTTATTTTGTGGTGTTAAGTAAGATAAGTCTCATCGTCCTGATTAAATAACGTGTAAACTATGGGCACGCTCTGCCACGGGTTCGTGTCAGATAATGCGTTGAATTTTAGGTAAACTCGGCAACGGATGCCTTAGATTGCGAAATGTTATCTGATAGGCGTTAGGTACTTCTCAAAACAAATGGGGAAAGAGATGCGGATTAAAATGTTGCTTGGCCTTTCGGCAGTCATGCTGCTGGCGGGTTGCAGCACAGCAAATCAATTAAGCTCTGCCGGTCAACAGGTGAAATTCACCGACGAAAAACCGAGCAGCCAGTGTCAGGCTCTGGGAACCGTGACCGGTGCTCAAAGCAACTGGTTGTCAGGGACCTCCGGTGACGGCAGCTCCATGCGCGGCGCGGCAAACGATTTGCGTAACAAGGCGGCGGCACTGGGCGGCAATACCATTTATGGTGCCAATAGCCCAACGCAGAATATCTTCTCCAGCTTTGCACCGCTGGACAGCAAAATGGTCGGTCAGGTTTATAAGTGCCCATAAGCGGCCACAACCGATAACCATAGCCAATAAAAAAGGGATGCCAACGGGCATCCCTTTTGCTTGGCATCAATCTGCGCAGACTCCGAAAAAATTCAGTGAAAAATCAGGATTGCGTCAGACCTAAGTCCAGCGGCGTCTTGCTCGGCTGCCCACCAATCTCGCGGGTGAGGGTGGGCACCAGATAACCCGATACGCGACTCAGCAAACCTTTGATAAGCGCTCTTGCCTCGTCATCCTCGACCATAAAGTGCGCCGCGCCCTGCACCTTGTCCAGCACGTGGATGTAATACGGTAAAATGCCCGCATCAAACAGCGCATTGCTCAGCGTCGCCAGCGTCTCGACGTTGTCGTTCACGCCGCGCAGCAACACGCTTTGGTTGAGCAGCGTCACACCGGATTTTTTCAGACGCGCCATACTGTTTCTCAGCTCGTCATCAATTTCATTAGCGTGATTGATGTGGGTCACCATCAGGACCTGCAGCCTGGACTCACGCAGGCGCTCACAGAGCCCCTGCGTGATGCGAGCAGGGATAACCACCGGTAAACGGCTGTGAATACGCAGACGTTTAATGTGTGGAATGGCTTCCAGCTCGCTGATGAGCCAGTCGAGTTCGTGGTCTTTTGCCATCAGCGGGTCACCACCGGAGAAAATTATTTCATCCAGTTCCGGCTGAGTGCGGATATACTCCAGCGCCTGAGACCAATTATTTTTGTTTCCCTGGTTGTCCTGATAGGGAAAGTGGCGTCTGAAGCAGTAGCGACAGTTCACCGCACAGCCGCCTTTGACCAGCAGTAGTGCGCGATTGCGATACTTGTGCAGCAGCCCCGGTACCACGCTTTTTTGTTCATCGAGCGGGTCGGTGCTAAAGCCGGGTGCCGCGATAAATTCTTCGCGCGCAGTCAGAACCTGCAAAAGTAAAGGGTCTTGTGGACATCCCGGCTGCATGCGCGCAACAAACGCGCGCGGCACGCGCAACGGGAACAAACGACGGGCTTCGCGGCCCTGCTGCAGTTCTGCATGATCGTTAAGTGCCAGAAGAGTAAGCAGTTCGTCCGGGTCTGTAATAACATCGCCGAGTTGATACAACCAATCTTCTCTAAATGGCGTATTTAGGGTTACAATGTGTGCCATTTTTTTGGCTAAGCTACCAGTTTAAAATTAGAGGGCCATTATGGCGACTTATTCTAGCAACGATTTCCGTCCGGGTCTTAAAATCATGTTCGAAAGCGAGCCTTACGCTATCGAATCAAGTGAATTTGTAAAACCGGGCAAGGGTCAGGCTTTCGCACGCGTTAAGATGCGTCGTCTGCTGACCGGTTCTCGCGTAGAGAAAACCTTCAAGTCTACCGACTCTTGCGAAGGTGCGGACGTTGTTGATACCAACATGAACTACCTGTACAACGACGGTGAGTTCTTCCACTTCATGCACCCTGAGACTTTCGAGCAGCACGGTGTTGAAGAGAAAACCGTAGGTGACGCGGCTAAATGGTTGCAGGACAATGCGGAATGTATCGTGACTCTGTGGGACGGTCGTCCTATCGCAGTTCAGCCACCGAACTTCATCGAAGCTGAAATCACCGAAACTGACCCAGGCCTGAAAGGTGACACTGCCGGTACCGGCGGTAAACCAGCGACTCTGTCTACTGGCGCAGTTGTTAAGGTTCCATTGTTCGTACAGATCGGTGAAGTTGTTCGTGTTGATACCCGTTCTGGCGAATACGTTTCTCGCGTTAAGTAATTTTCGCGCAGACGTATAACGCATAAGGCGCTGCGGTGGCCAGGCTGCCGCGGTGCTTACGTTCGACCCTTTGAATTTTTGGAATACGTTTACAATGTTGAAGAGAATGTTGTTTATCGTGGTTTCAGTGCTGGCACTGGCAGCGTTAAGCGGATGCAATACGGTTCACGGTTTTGGTGAAGACGTGTCACACCTCGGCGGAGCCATTTCCCGAGCAGGCTGACTTAGGTCGGCCTTTTTTTCGCCGAGTATCCACGTTTCTGCACTTGTTCTTATTTGTCCGAAATTTCATCAACTCGCTCCACTCCGCGCCAATTTTAACTACACTTAGAGCGTTATACTTTACATTCTCTTATAGGAAGGATTTTTATATGCTGAAGAAAAGTATTCTCACCCTCGTGTCAGTTATCGTTCTCTCAAGCCTGTTAACCGCCTGCAACACGACGCGCGGCGTGGGTGAAGACATTTCTGCCGGTGGTCACGCCGTTTCCAGAGCTGCACAGTAATTGCTAACTGGGTGACGCCGATTTGCCGTGTCACCCGATTTAGCTCGCCTAAGGCTGTTTAACCCACACCAGTTTATCGGTATCAAAACCATAGCGCTGCGCGGTTTCCAGCAAATGCTGTTTTACCCCGGCATCAAGCTGAGGCGTTCGTGAGAGGATCCACAGATAGCTTTTATCCGGTCCACACACCAGCGCGTACTGATAGTCTTTGTCGAGCTCAATCACGTTGTAGCCGCCATAAAACGGCCCAAAGAAGGAAACCTTGAGTGCGGCGCGTGAGGTTGGGCCGGTGAAATAGCCTTTTCCTTCACTCTGCTGCCATTTGTTTTTCGCCGGGTTGAATCCGCGGTTGATCACCTTCACGCCGCCGTCGTTGCGCAGGCTGTAATTGGCGGTGACCTGCTCCATGCCCCTTTCGAAGCCGTGATCCAGCCGCGCCACCTCATACCAGGTGCCCAGATAGCGATTTAACTCGAAGTTATTGACCACTTTGACGTTCTCAGGCGGATTAATGCTACAACCGACTGAAAGTAATGCAGAAATAAATACACCTAATTTTGCCCAGATTCGCATAGTCGTCCCTTTCTCACGTTAAGCCTTAAGTGTAGCCAACGGAAATTTGTTTGCCTGCGGGGATGCGAGTAGACTGCATGCCCTGTCTGATATCGGAGTAAATCATCATGAGCGAAACAGCAAGCTGGCAACCCAGTGCATCTATCGCCAATTTGTTGAAGCGTGCGGCAATCGTAGCTGAAATTCGACGTTTTTTCAGCGATCGTGGCGTTCTGGAGGTGGAGACACCGACCATGAGCCAGGCAACGATCACCGACATTCACCTGTTTCCTTTTGAGACGCGCTTCGTCGGCCCCGGTGCCGCCGAGGGCATGACGCTCTACATGATGACCAGCCCAGAGTATCATATGAAACGCCTGCTGGCCGCGGGCAGTGGTCCTATTTATCAGATGGGCCGCAGTTTTCGCAACGAAGAGGCCGGTCGGTATCATAATCCCGAATTCACCATGCTCGAGTGGTATCGCCCACGCTATGACATGTATCGCCTGATGAATGAAGTGGATGACCTGCTACAACAGATCCTCGACTGCGACAGCGCCGAAACGGTCTCCTATCAGCAGGTGTTTATCCGCCATCTTGACGTCGACCCTTTGTCTGCCGACAAAGCGCAACTGCGTGAAGCAGCCGCCAAGCTGGATCTTTCCAACATTGCCGATGAAGAAGAGGATCGTGACACGCTGCTCCAGCTGTTGTTCGCGATGGGCGTTGAACCGCATATCGGGCGAGAAAAGCCGACTTTCGTTTACCATTTCCCGGCGACGCAGGCGTCCCTGGCCGAAATAAGTACCGAAGACCACCGCGTTGCCGAGCGTTTTGAGGTCTACTACAAAGGCGTTGAGCTAGCCAACGGATTCCGTGAATTGACCGACGGCAACGAGCAGCGTCAGCGCTTTGAGCAGGACAACCGAAAGCGCGCCGCACGCGGCCTGCCGCAGCATCCTATCGACAACAATCTGCTGGATGCCTTGAAGCACGGCATGCCGGAGTGTTCCGGTGTTGCGCTGGGCGTCGATCGCCTGATTATGATTGCGCTAGGTGCCGACAGCATCGCCGACGTATTGGCTTTCCCCGTTACCCGCGCCTGATATTCTCGCGCAGCGATAAGAAATCCTGTCCCTGTGGGTCAGGATTTTTTTTATCTACAAATCTTGCCTTGTGGCGGTGCTTTGCACATTCATAGTGCGAATCTATGAGGATTTCACGTCTGATGAAACAAAAGTATGCAAATTAGTATTTTATGATTTTAAAGTTTCAGTAAAAAATTATGCGAAAAATACATTATTTTTCATTAAGTTATACAAGTTATGCTTAGTTTTTTACCGAATGGCCTGGTTTATGCATTAAAGGGGTAATACTCCCTTATCGCGGAACCACGTTATGTCAGAATCCAATGAAAAAGAGCTGCTCTATGGGCTGGAAGCCCGCATCGCTCCTGCGACTGCGTTTTTCACCGCCGTACAACACCTGCTGGCAAGTGTGGTTGGGATCATCACTCCGCCGCTGATCGTTGGGTCGGTACTTGGGCTTAATGCCTACCTGCCTTATCTGATAAGCATGTCGCTGCTGGCTTCCGGGATAGGCACCTTTATTCAGGCACGCCGTATCATGGGGATCGGCGCAGGAATGATCTGCCTGCAGGGAACCAGTTTTGCTTTTCTGGGCGTGATCCTCTCCGGCGGCTTTCTGGTGAAAAGTCGCGGTGGCTCGCCGGAAGACATCATGGCGATGATCTTCGGCGTTAACTTTGTTGCCGCCTTTATTCCGCTGTTGATCAGTCGTTTCATCGGTCAGCTGCGCCGTGTATTTACACCGCTGGTGACCGGAACTGTCATCGTACTTATTGGTATCAGCCTTATCAAGGTGAGCATCACCGATTGGGGCGGTGGCAACGGCGCAGCCGACTTTGGCGCACCGGCTAACCTTGGGCTTGGGGCATTAACCCTGCTGGTGATTGTTATTCTTAACCGTATTCCCGTGCGTGCGCTGCGCCTGTCTGCCATTGTGGTCGGTATTGCCGTAGGTTGCCTCGCCGCCGCGTTGACCGGCCATCTGACCTTCAAGCCGCTACAGGGGAGCTGGTTTGAGTTGCCGCGCCTGTTCCGCTTTGGTTTCCATTTCGATTGGACTGTCTTCGTGCCGATCGCGTTGGTCTCTTTCATCAGCATTCTCGAGGCAGTCGGTGACCTGACCGCCAACTGCATGCTGTCGCAGCAGCCGATTGAGGGGGAGGCTTTCCGCAAGCGTCTGAAGGGCGGGATTCTAGCTGACGGTGTGAGCTGCATGATTGCGGCAATGTTATCCTCTTTCCCAAATACGACTTTCGCGCAGAATAATGGCGTTATCCAGATGACCGGCGTAGCCAGTCGCCGCGTGGGGCTCTATATCGGCGTTTTACTTGTGGTGCTAGGCCTTTTCCCGGCTATCGGTGGCCTGTTGCAGCAAATTCCCGCACCGGTGCTGGGGGGAGCAACGCTGGTGATGTTCGGCAGTGTGGTAGCCGCGGGTATTCGTATTATGACTCAGGCACCGCTTGGCCGCCGCGAGATGCTGATTATCGCTATTTCATTGGGGATCGGGCTGGGAATCGAAGCCGTGCCTGAAGTCCTTAAACAGTTCCCACAGGTCGTGGGCAATATCTTTGGTCATGCGGTGACCAGCGGTGGAATTGTCGCTATGTTGCTGAATTTCCTGATGCCAATGGAAAAAACTACCGCGATGGTCATTGAGCCAGTGAAATCGATTAAAGCAAACTGATATCCTGCGCTGCGGCGCCCCTGGATCAGCAGACAGGGCATAACTGAGCTGGCTAACCTTATGATTATCAACTTAAAGGAGCCAGTTATGTTGACGCAACGTACTTGGATCAAAAACCCTCTCGCCGTTTTCACCGCCAACCAGCTCGACGCCGCCGGCGGTCTCGTTATTGAAGGCTCACGCATCGCCGAGCTGCTGTCCGCGGGGCAGCAGCCAGCGCGGCCGGTAGACAGTGTCATTGACGCCGCCGAATGCGTGCTGCTGCCGGGTCTTATCAACACCCATCACCACTTTTATCAGACGCTGACGCGAGCCTGGGCACCAGTGGTCAATGCCCCGCTATTCCCGTGGTTAAAACAGCTTTATCCCGTGTGGGCCCGTCTCCAGCCTGAAGCGCTGGCGTTAGCGAGCCGCGTTGCAATGGCCGAGCTGCTGCTCTCTGGCTGTACCACGACCACCGACCATCACTATCTGTTTCCGCAGGGGATGGAAGAGGCCATCGACGTTCAGGTCGAGGTGGTCGGTGAATTGGGCATGCGCGCCTTATTGACTCGCGGCTCGATGAGCCTCGGGGAAGACGACGGCGGTCTGCCGCCGATGCATACGGTGCAATCCGCCGAGGTGATTCTGGAAGACAGCCAGCGGCTGATTCAGCGCTATCACCAGCGCGGCGAGGGAGCCTGGATGCAAATCGCGCTGGCGCCTTGCTCGCCGTTCTCCGTGACCCCCGATATCATGCGAGAAAGCGCCGCGATGGCGCAGCGCGAGGATGTCCGTCTGCACACCCATCTGGCCGAAACGCTGGACGAGGAGCAGTTTTGCCTTGAGCGCTTTGGCCTGCGCACGGTCGACTATCTCGACAGCGTCGGCTGGCTCAGCGATAGGACCTGGCTGGCTCATGGGATCCATTTCAACGAAGAAGAGATCCGCCGACTGGGCGCTGCGGGTACCGGCATTTGCCACTGTCCGGTATCTAACATGCGGCTGGCGTCAGGCATGTGTCCAACGCGGGATCTCGAGGCGGCAGGGGCACCGATCGGCCTTGGCGTGGATGGATCCGCCTCAAACGACGCCTCAAACCTGATGTATGAGGCGCGGCAGGCGCTTTATCTCCAGCGTCTGCGTTACGGAACAGAATACGCCACGCCGGAGCGGATCCTAGGCTGGGCAACGCGGGGATCTGCACGGGTCATTGGCCGCGAGGATATCGGGCAGCTTGCGGTGGGTAAACAGGCGGATCTGGCGTTATTTAGGCTGGACGAGCTGCGTTTTAGCGGAAGTCATGACCCGATCGCCGCGCTGTTGCTGTGTGGGGCAGAACGCGCTGACAGCGTGATGGTCGGCGGAAAGTGGCGCGTACGTGAGGGGCAAATTGTCGGCCTGGATGTGAAGTCGCTGATAGCCCGGCATCGTCATGCTGCGAAGCGACTGTTTGCCGACATTTAAGGTGGTGGCTCCCTGTGCGTGATATGCAGGGAGCCAACAGGAGCTTTAGAGGTCGCCCGGCGATCGTGGACCGGCGCTGCTGATCGTGGCGTTGCTGCCGTTTTGGCCGCGATGCAACGTCTCCATGCGGACCTGGAAAGGCGGGAATGGCAGAATAATGCCATGCTCGCGGAACCCGGCCAGAATCAGCTGGTGGATTTCATGACGCAGCGGCATACGGTGCGCCATTTCTGCGGCGTGCATACGCAGCTCGAAGATCTGAATACCCTGTTGCAGGTCGACCAGATACGCCTCTGGAGCCGGTGTATCCAGCACCAGCGAACATTTGCGCGCCGCCTGGGTAAGAATAGACGTCACCTCTTCGCTGTTTGCCTCTACCGGTGCGGGCACCGTCAACACCACGCGCGTGACGGAGTCCGACAGCGACCAGTTGATAAACTGCTCGGTGATGAACGCCTTGTTTGGCACGATGATCTCTTTGCGGTCCCAGTCGACGATGGTTGTCGCTCGGGTATTAATCTTGGTCACGCTGCCGGTCAAATTACGAATAGTCACCGTATCGCCGATGCGGATAGGCTTTTCAAACAGGATCATCAGGCCTGAAATAAAGTTGGCGAAGATCTCCTGTAAACCAAAGCCCAGCCCCACGCCCATCGCCGCGACCAGCCACTGCAGCTTGCCCCATTCGATGCCAAGCATCGAGAACCCGGTCAGCCCACCTATCAGCAATACCGCGTATTTGGTGATAGTCAGCGCCGCATAACCGGTGCCCGGCGTCAGATCCAGATGCTGTAACAGCGCCAGCTCGAGCAGGGCGGGCAGGTTACGCACCAGCTGGGTGGTGATGATCAGAACCAGAATGGCGATCAGCACGTGGCCCAGCGTGATCGGCTGCATGCTCTCGACGCCCTGGGTGGTCGAGGAAACGTCCCACAGCTTGATGTTCTCGAGGAAAGAGAACGCCGAATGGATTTCCGACCACAGGAAAATTAACGACACCAGCGCAACCATCGCCAACAGTGAACGTACCAGACGCAGAGACTGGGCGCTGATGGCGTCGAGATCGACCACCGGCTCCTCGATTTCAATCGCCCCTTCATTGCTGTTTACCTGCTGTTCCTCTTCACCGCGCGCACGCTGCGAGAGGATTTCGGCACGGCGCTGTTTGGCGCGTTCGAAGGCAATTTTACGGCGTTGAATCAGCATCCAGCGGCGGATGATGTGGTAAATGACCAGCAGCAGGAACCAGATGGCCAGCGACGTTTCCAGACGCGCCAGAAGCGCCTGTGAGGTCGCCAGATAGCCGAGCATTGAGGCAAAGGCCGCAATCAGCGGTGCACTCAGCATCAACCACCAGAGCGTGCTGTTCAGCAGGTTCTCGCCGTTGCCCTGCTTGTCGAGATACAGCGGAATACCGGCACGTTTCAGGCTCTGCGTCACCAGACTCAGCAGTACGCAAAGAATGATAAAGCACAGTCTTCCCAGCGTGTTGGAGAACTCGCGGTCGTTGAGATTATCGAAGGTTATCAGCGCCATAATCAACGGCACGACCAGCCAGATTGACAGCGAGTAGTAGCGCAGCGCACGCGAAACGCGGCGCTGCGGCCAGTTGAAGTGGGTGATGAACAGCCCTTTCGGATGCGCCAGATAGTGGCTTATCATAAACAGCCACAGTACCGGCAGCGCGGCGGTCACGCCGTCACCGATGGCGACCGCTATCGGGAATGGCCACGCGCTTTGCAGGCCGTAACCCAACGCCGCCCACAGCACTGGCAGGGGCAGGGCGACCAGAATCGACCAAAATACCGTGCGGGCGGTGAGCGAGAAGTGGTCCTGAGTGACCTTGCCAACGCGGCTGCTGGCACGGTCAAGGAAGTTGTAGTAGTGGCGACGGGAGCTGATGCTGACAATCACCAAAATCAGTGCGCCAAACAGCGGCAGCAGCGTTTCTTTGCTGGTAACCATCATCACCGAGGCTTTGCCCAGCTGCGAGAGTGTATCCAGTGATAGCAGACGATTCAGGTCGTGCATGGTTTGTAGCGGATAATTGAAGCTCAGCGGGCTGACGTCGGCGACCCAGAACAGATAGCGGTGCGCGGCGTCATTAATGTCTTTAAGCGCGTCAACCAGCTGGGTATTGGCGACCTTGAGCTTGGTCAGCTCAAGAATTTGGGTGTCACACCCTGAAAGCAGCGAGTTGAGCAAATCGGTCTGAGTTTTCAACTGCGCTTGAAGAATTTTTTGCTGTGCGGCGCTCAGCGGT
This sequence comes from Rouxiella badensis, assembly GCF_002093665.1. Classification (GTDB taxonomy): domain Bacteria; phylum Pseudomonadota; class Gammaproteobacteria; order Enterobacterales; family Enterobacteriaceae; genus Rouxiella; species Rouxiella badensis. The sequence continues at coordinate 46,008 of NZ_MRWE01000019.1, forward strand.
TGGCCGTCGTCCTGACGCCCCTGGCGGTACTGCTGCTGTTTACCGAGTAAGTCTTCATAGTGCAGCCGCTGCACCCGCAGCTGACCCATCTCACCGTCGAGCTGCTGTGGTTTTGGCATTTCAGGCAGCTTGGCAACCTGGGCACGCAGGGTTTCACCGAGCAGCGGCGATGCGTCGAGCCACTGCGCCTGCTCGCGGATGGTGCTCAGTGCCTGACGAACCTGCAATGTTTGCGCGGCGGCCTGACGTTGCTGGGAGGAGATGAGGTCCATGCGCTGCGCCTGCTGGTTTAGCGCCAGCGAAAGCTCGCGGTTGGCCTGCAACTGTTGGGTAATCGATTTCGGCAGCTCACCGCTCTGCTCGGCCAGTTGCTCAGTTTTTTCAAGCGCATTTTCGGCCTCGCGCTGGCGCTGGCTGTTGAGATTGTTGCGCAGCGTTTGCAGCAGTTCATCGAGACGATCGTGACGCGTCTTATACAGTTCGGCGCGGATACGCGACAGTTCCTGACGATTACTCGCAGAAAGCTGTGCCAACTCAAGCTCGTCGACGCGCGCCTTGCGGGCGGCAGATTCTGCCTGTAACGCCTTGGCTTGAGCCTGCGCCAGCGGTGAATTGCTCTTGGTGAGATTTTGCAGGCGTTGATCGACGTCGGCCAGTGCGTTGCGGGCCTCAGACTGCTGCTGTGGAAGTTGACTCAGGGAATCACTTATCTCCCGCGAACGGTCCTGCTCCTGGCGCAGCTGGCGTGCTTCTTCGAGCAGCTGGCTGCTGACCTGCAGGATCTGCTGGTCAAGCTCAGCGCTTGAGAGGCTGTCGTCCACCGGCAGCGCTTTTTCACTCTGGGTTTTTAGCTCCTGACGCAGGCTCTGCGTCAGGCGCGGAAAGTCGTCGATGACCGTCTGGTATTGTCCTGAGCGGGCGAGGGAAGCACGTGCCTCACCCATCCAGTTAATCGCATTTTGCAGCAACTCGACGATCTGCGCCTGATTGGCCGTATCCTTACTGGATTGGGCTTGTTTTAGCTCTTGCTGGAGCTGGTCTTCTGAAAGCGCTGCGTTGGCATACAGTGGCAGCGCCAACAGCAAACTCAGCAACAGGGTTGAGATCAGGCGCACGACAATTTCCTTTCAACAAACTTAAATAACGTTCTCGGCAGAGACCGGTTCGACGGCGTGTGGGCGCAACGCCTCGGCAAAAGGTTCGCCCATGCGCGTTACGGTGCCGTTTTTCAACTGTGGCATAAATTCGACCTGATTGGCGGCAAAAAGGTTGATAACGGTTGAACCGAGCTTGAAGCGGCCCATTTCCTGGCCTTTTTCCAGCGCGATCGCGCCTTCTTCACCGGCAGCAGGGTAGGTCCAGCGTTTGATAATACCTTCACGCGGCGGGGTAACCTGACCAGACCATACGGTTTCGATGCTGCCCACGATGGTCGCGCCAACCAGGATTTGTACCATTGGGCCAAATTCAGTATCGAACACGCAGATGACGCGTTCATTGCGTGCGAACAGATTAGGCACATTCGCGGCGGTCAGCGGGTTAACCGAGAACAGGTCGCCCGGTACGTAGGTCATCTCGCGCAGTACGCCGTCGCACGGCATGTGAACGCGGTGGTAGTCGCGCGGGGCCAGATAAGTGGTTGCAAACAGGCCTTCTTTGAACTGTTCAGCCAACTGATAGTTGCCAGCCAGCAGCGCTTCGAGAGTGTAGAAATGGCCTTTAGCCTGGAACAGCTTGCTGTCGACAATCGCACCCAGCTGGCTTATTGCGCCGTCGGCAGGCAGGCACAGCATGTCCAGCCCGCTGACAACAGGGCGAGCGCCATCGCGCAGCGGACGCACGAAGAATTCATTAAAGGTTGGGTAAGCCGAAAAGTTCGGGTCCAGCGCTTCTTTCATATCAACTTTGTAATAGCTGGCAAAAGCTTTGATTACCCACTGGGTCAGCATCGCGGCGCGGCGTTCTGCACCCCAGCCGGCAAGTCGGGTCAGCCCTTGTTTAGGAAGTAAGTATTGAAGTTTTATTTTGATCCTATCCAGCACGGGGAGCCTCTTAAAGTATCGTCTGCCGCACTAAGCGACAGATCGTAGGAAATAAAAAAATGAAAAATAAATAGCCAAAAACGAACCGGCAATTGTACTGAAATTACCGGCGTTTTTTAAAGTTCATCGAAGTTTTTACGCGTTTTTACATCGGCCATGCTTTCGAGAATACGGTGATAGTTGTCAAAACGCTCCTCGGCAATCTCGCCTTTGTCGACGGCTTCACGAATTGCACAGCCCGGATCGCTGCCGTGTTTACAGTCGCGGAACTTGCAGTAGCCCAGATAAGGGCGGAACTCGACAAAGCCCTGGGTAATTTGCTCAGGGGCAAGGTGCCACAGGCCGAATTCACGCACGCCCGGGGAGTCGATGACGTCACCACCGTGCTGGAAGTGATAAAGCCGCGCAGCAGTAGTGGTGTGCTGGCCGAGCCCCGAGTTATCCGAGACATCGTTAACCAGAATCTGTTGGTCGCTCGGTGGCAGCAGCGCGTTCAGCAGGCTCGATTTACCCACGCCCGACTGACCGGCAAAGATGCTGATGCGGTCGGTCAGCGCGGCGATAAATTCCGGCATGCCTTCACCGGTATAGCTCGACACTTCAAGGACGCGATAGTTGATGTGGCGATAGATATCCATCATTTGTGCCACGAATTTACGGCTTTCGTCGTCCAGCAGATCGATTTTGTTCAGCACGATCAGCGGCTCGACCTCAACGGTTTCGCAGGCCACCAGATAGCGGTCGATGATGTTGAGTGACAGCTCGGGCAGGATGGCCGAGACAATCACAATCTGATTGATGTTAGCGGCAATCGGTTTAACGCCATCGTAGAAATCTGGACGTGTCAGTACCGACGTGCGTTCATGCACGGCTTCAACGATACCTTTGACGCTGGCGTTCTCGCCGGAGCGCCATACGACGCGGTCGCCGGTAACCAGCGAACGGATGGTCCGACGGATGTTGCAGCGGTGCTGGCTGCCGTCGGAAGCTTCAACGTCGGCGTGCATCCCGAAACGGCTGATGACCACCCCCTCTTGGGGTTCGCCGTGCAGGGAGTCGTCCAGCTCTTTACGCTTGTCGGTCTTAGTCAGACGACGTTCGTGGTTGGCGTTAACGCGACGTTGTTGCCCTTTTGACAGTTTTATCTTAGTCACTGCGCCTCACTTGACTGGCTTTAATCGCTCGTTGCGACCAAAACGTCTATGATACCAGCTATTTCGTATTAATTAACCGTTGTGGGACTTTTCATGACTGGAGCTATTTATGTCAGCGAGTGATAACAATCTAATTTGGATCGATTTGGAAATGACCGGCCTCGATCCGCAGCGCGACCGTATCATCGAAATCGCAACGTTAGTGACAGACGCCAATCTGAATATTCTGGCCGAGGGGCCGGTGATGGCGGTGCATCAGTCGGACGCACAGCTTGCCTTGATGGACGAATGGAACGTGCGTACGCACACCGGAAGCGGATTAGTGGAACGCGTCAAGGCCAGCCCTTATGACGAACAGGCCGCCCAGCAGAAGACTATCGAGTTCCTGAAACAGTGGGTTCCGGCAGGTAAATCTCCTATTTGCGGCAACAGCATCGGTCAGGATCGCCGTTTCCTGTTCAAGTACATGCCGGAGCTGGAGTCTTACTTCCATTACCGTTACCTTGACGTCAGTACGCTGAAAGAGCTCGCGCGTCGCTGGAAGCCAGAAGTGCTCGACGGCTTTACCAAGCAGGGAACGCATCAGGCGATGGACGATATTCGCGAGTCAGTGGCCGAACTGGCCTACTATCGCGAAAACTTTATCAAGCTGTGATAACGGGCTAAAATATTTTTTCGTCTGATTTACGGCGTTAAAAGTAAAAAATTGCTGGTTAATTGAACGCCTTGCTCTTTTAATCAGCACTTGAACGATTTATTGAATAAAAACGGTTTTTTTTGGGAAAGGGGGCTTGCGGGACGAAAGATTTCTCGTATAATGCGCACCCCGTACCGATGAAGAATTTCGTTAGTACGCAGAGCGGGAATAGCTCAGTTGGTAGAGCACGACCTTGCCAAGGTCGGGGTCGCGAGTTCGAGTCTCGTTTCCCGCTCCAAATTTTTTTGATTGGCTTTCAAAGTTTTATCAAAGAAAAATAGCAGTACAGAAAACAGTAGCACCATGCGACGCGGGAATAGCTCAGTTGGTAGAGCACGACCTTGCCAAGGTCGGGGTCGCGAGTTCGAGTCTCGTTTCCCGCTCCAAATTTTTTTGATTGGCTTTCAAAGTTTTATCAAAGAAAAATAGCAGTACAGAAAACAGTAGCACCATGCGACGCGGGAATAGCTCAGTTGGTAGAGCACGACCTTGCCAAGGTCGGGGTCGCGAGTTCGAGTCTCGTTTCCCGCTCCAATTTTCTTCTTCAAATCACTAAGCCAGTCACCATGCCCTCTTGGGGCCTTTTTCGTCGTTTAAAAAAATGACTTGAATTAATTCTGTGAACAGAGTTATCCACAGATTTAGTTTACTTTTTGCACTGATCTTTATTTGTCCTGCGGATATTGTTAAAAAATAACTTATTGATTTTTAATGAATAAAATTAATAGCAAAACGTTATGGCGATCGCTTGCTCTTTTTTTTGCAATTGATCGGCAAAGCAATTTTATTTTTATGCACAGCGGAGACGCTAGCGCATTTACAGAAAATTGCCTCTTTTAAGCGTCCCTCGGCAAACCTTTTTCCACAGCGCGAATCAGTCGTTTCTTCTGAGAAGACTGCACCTCTATCTGATGTTCGCTCCGCCTGGTCAACTGCTGCGCGATAGCCCACTCGATATGTTCATCCAGCATGCTATTTTCCCCTTTTCTGCTTTCTAACGCCAAAACGATGCTTTCGTCATAGGGAGCGTTACCCAAGGCGACGGAAATATTTCGCAGCCAGCGCAGGTATCCGATACGCCGAATAGGTGAGCCTTCGGTAATGCGCAGAAACTTCTCTTCTTTCCAGTTAAACAATTCGACCAGCTGCGGCGCATGCAGCGCAGCGCGCGGACTGAAATCATCTTCGTCGGTCAGCTGAGAATAGCGATTCCAGGGGCAAATAAGCTGGCAGTCGTCGCAGCCGTAGATACGATTGCCCATCAGCGGGCGGAACTCTTCAGGAATGGCCCCTTCGAGCTCGATGGTCAGATAGGAGATACAGCGGCGGGCATCGACCTGATAGGGCGCGACAATAGCGCCGGTCGGGCAGGTAGTGATACAGGCCACGCATCGCCCACACTGTTCTTCCTGAGGTTTATCCACCGGCAGGGGGAGGTCGATAAGCAGTTCGCCCAGGAAGAACCAGGAACCTGACTCACGGTTTAATATAAGTGAGTGCTTGCCAACCCAACCAAGCCCGGCTTTCTCAGCAAGAGGACGTTCCATGATAGGTGCGGAATCAACAAAAGGGCGAAAGCTCAGCGCTGAATCGGGCTGCGCTTCGGTGCAGTAAGTCTGGATCATGTCTCCCAGCTTTTTCAGACGCTGGCGCAGAACCTTGTGATAGTCGCGGCCCAACGCATAGCGGCTAACATAGCCAAGCATTGGATTATTCAACGTTTTTGCGAAAGCCGCCTTGGCAGGCAGGTAGTTCATGCGCACGCTTATCACCCGCAGCGTGCCGGGTAAAAGCTCATGTGGACGTGCGCGCATCATGCCGTGGCGCGCCATCCAATCCATCTCTCCATGATATTGTTTATCAAGCCACTCTTGCAGCTTTGGCTCTTCGGCCGAGAGGTCGGTATCGCAGATACCAACCTGTTGGAAGCCTAGCGACTGGCCCCATTGCTTGATATGTTGGGCTAATTGATCGAGATCGAGGAGGTGCGTCATGACTAACCAAATTGAAAAACAGAACCCGGCAAGTTTACCATACTCCGTCTATTCTGCAGACTGGTTGCGAGATGCGGAGGCACAGGCGGCGCGGGATACCGGCCTGTCGCTATTTACGCTGATGCAGCGCGCCGCCGCGGCCGCATTTCGCCATGCGCGTTCGACCTTTCCTCACGCCACGCGCTGGCTGGTGTTGTGTGGCCACGGTAATAACGGTGGTGACGGCTATGAGGTAGCAAGATTGGCCAAAGGCGCGGGTCTTGACGTCACGTTATTGGCAATAAGCAGCGATAAACCGCTGCCCGATGAGGCGGAACAGGCAAGAAAGGGCTGGCTCGACGCCGGTGGCACGATTGGCGATATCACCTCGGCGTGGCCTTCTGGCAGAGAGCTGGTGGTTGATGCGCTGCTCGGTACCGGCCTGAAATCTGCACCCAGAGAGCCGATGACGCGCCTCATCAAGGCGATTAATCACTATGATGCGCCTGTCTTGTCGCTAGATATTCCCTCCGGTCTGGCCGCAGAAACCGGCACCGCAGCCGGTGAAGGGGTTCATGCCACGCTGACCGTGACTTTCATTGCCCTTAAACCTGGGCTGCTCACCGGACAGGCCCGAGACTACGTGGGTGAGTTGCGCTGTGACACGCTCGGCCTCGAAAGCTGGCTTAGTGGCCATCTTCCTCTGCTGCAACGTCTCGACGCTGCACGGCTGGGGCAGTGGCTAAAGCCGCGTCGGCCTTGCTCGCACAAGGGCGAACACGGACATCTGCTGCTGGTCGGCGGTGATACCGGCTTTGCGGGGGCTATCCGCATGGCGTCCGAAGCGGCTTTGCGGGCAGGTGCAGGAATGGTGCGAGTACTCACTCACAAAGAGAATATTGCGCCGCTGCTGACCGCCCGTCCTGAACTGATGGTGCAGGAACTGAACGACGACTCACTGACCGAGGCACTCGAATGGGCCAGTGCGGTGGTAATAGGCCCGGGCCTTGGCCAGAAGGCGTGGGGGCAATCTGCCTTCAAACGTATCGCCGAAAATCAAAAACCCGCGTTATGGGACGCAGATGCGCTTAACATGCTGGCAAAAAGCCCTGAGAAACGGCAAAATCGCGTCTTGACGCCCCATCCCGGTGAAGCCGCACGCCTTTTGGGATGCACTGTGAAGGAAATCGAAAGCGATCGCTTACTTTCTTTACGACGCCTTACCCATCGCTATGGGGGGGTAGTGGTCTTAAAAGGGGCAGGCACGCTGATTGGCACCGAAGAGGGCCAGACCGCGCTGGCCGACGTCGGCAATGCGGGGATGGCCAGCGGCGGCATGGGCGACATTCTGTCAGGCATCATTGGCGGTCTGCTCGCTCAGAAGTTATCTTTCTATGATGCAGCCTGTGCCGGAACTGTGGTTCACGGCGCGGCGGCGGATATCATCGCTCAACGCCAGGGCACTCGCGGCATGCTGGCAACGGATTTGTTAACCTGGATAGCCCCAACGGTTAACCCTGACCTAGAAAAATAGAAACTACCCAATGAATCAAATTAACTTACCTTTGCCAGATGAAGTCGCCACCCTGAAACTTGGGGCTGATTTAGCCGCCGCCTGCACCGGTGCGACGGTCATCCATCTGTTTGGCGATCTGGGGGCTGGAAAAACGACCTTCAGTCGTGGGTTCCTGCAGGCGCGCGGTCATAACGGCAATGTTAAAAGTCCGACCTATACTCTGGTCGAGCCTTATCAGCTTCATCCGATGGCGGTCTATCATTTTGACCTGTACCGTCTGGCCGACCCGGAGGAGCTGGAGTTCATGGGCATACGCGACTACTTTACCGAAGACGCGATTTGTCTGGTGGAATGGCCTCAACAGGGGGCGGGCGTTTTGCCTGAGCCCGATCTGGAACTGACTCTCGCCTATCAGCCAGAGGGACGATTGGCGACCATCAAGGCCGTTTCCGAGACAGGTAACCGGCTGCTGCAGATGCTACAAAAGCAAGGATAATGCTGTAATGATTCAATGCGTTAACAGATTTTGGAAAAGAGTCGCGGCTATGTTGGTACTCACGGTTACCGTGATGATACCTACGGCATTCGTTCCTGCTTTTGGCGCAGGTATGAAAAACATCAATGTTTCCAACGGGAGTACGCAATCCACCGTTACCATCAACTTTGATGGCAAGCCTGACTATTCCTTCTTCCCGCTGCATAGCCCGGAACGCGTAGTCATCGATATCGTGCAAACGGGCGTGATGCGTGGTTTACCGCTGAATTTTAGCGGCCAAAATCTGGTTAGACGCGTGCGGGCGAGTACGCCTGCGGATGCCAAGACGCAGCGTCTGGTGTTTGAGCTGACGCAAAAGGTCAGAACCAATGCCCAGGTGCAGCAGGACGGCGGTCAGTACACCGTGGTGTTTACCCTCAGCGCCGCCGCGCCACAGCGCACCTCTTCTTCGGGAATGATCACCCGTGCCCAGCCGGGGAACCGCTTGGTCACGCCACCGCCACCGCGCGGTAATCCGTTTGACGGCAGCCAGAGTCCGCGGGTCGCCGCTGCGCCAGGGCCGAGCACACAGCTCACGCCACGTACCAGCGGAACCACCTCGGATAATCAGGTCATCGTCGCCATCGATGCGGGCCACGGTGGGCAAGACCCCGGCGCACAGGGCGTAGGTGGACTAAAAGAGAAAAATGTCACTATTGCCATCGCCCGCAAACTGCAGGCAGAGATGGCGCGTGATCCGATGTTTAAACCGGTATTGACCCGCGATGGCGATTACTTCATCTCGGTAATGGGCCGTTCCGACGTGGCGCGTAAAAAAGGCGCCAACCTGCTGGTCTCCATTCACGCCGATGCGGCACCTAACCGCAGCGCGAATGGTGCCTCTGTCTGGGTGCTTTCAAACCGTCGCGCCAACAGCGAAATGGGTAACTGGCTTGAGCAGCACGAGAAGCAGTCCGAGCTGCTAGGCGGGGCGGGCGATATGCTGGCCAACACCGCGTCGGATCCTTATTTGAGTCAGGCGGTGCTTGACTTGCAGTTCGGCCACTCGCAGCGCGTAGGTTATGACGTTGCCGTTAAAGTATTGCAGCAGTTGCGCAAAGTCGGCGCACTGCACAAGGCCAAGCCAGAGCACGCCAGCCTTGGAGTATTGCGTTCACCGGATATTCCTTCGCTGCTGGTAGAAACCGGCTTTATCAGTAATCCTAGTGGGGAGCGGCTGCTTGGAAGCAGCGCGTATCAGGATAAAATTGCCCATGCCATCTATGAAGGCTTGCGCAGTTATTTCCTGGCGCATCCGTTACAAACCGGCCCAAAGGTCGAAAACCGACCGTTGCTAGCCAGCGCAACGTCGGTCACTAGCTCCAACGCTTCGGCACCGGACAGCAGCTCTTTGAGCCAGCCGGGGCCGATTGAAACCACGGCCGCACTGGGCGGCGCGACGCAGATTCATCAGGTCAAACGCGGTGAAACGCTGACGGGCATTGCGGTGCATTATGGAACCACCATGAGCGCACTGCGCGATCTTAACAAGCTGAAGAAAGACGGTGTCTGGGTCGGACAGCGTCTGAAAGTGCCGGCGGGCACCTCGGCGGTGTCGAGAAACACTACCGCTAAAGTGACGACGGCGCGTGCGACGAAACGACCTTCAAGGCACAAAGTGGTGCGCGGCGATACGCTGTCGGCCATTGCCTCGAAGTACGGTGTCAGCATGAGCGACATCAGAACGGCAAACCATATGAAATCCGGTGACGTGCAGCTTGGGCAGACGCTGACCATTCCGCAGTCGTAAACGGACGTAAGCGATATTCTTCTTAAGATGACAGGAGCGGCTATGCCGATTCGGGTACTGCCACCGCAGCTGGCAAATCAGATAGCGGCAGGTGAGGTTGTTGAACGGCCCGCATCGGTAGTGAAAGAGCTGGTCGAAAACAGTCTTGACGCCGGTGCGACGCGTATCGATATCGATATCGATCGCGGCGGCGCGAAGCTTATCCGCATCCGCGATAACGGCTGCGGCATCGCTAAAGACGAACTTGCGCTGGCGCTGGCCCGTCACGCCACCAGTAAAATCAGCTCGCTTGACGATCTCGAAGCGATTCTCAGCCTCGGTTTTCGCGGTGAGGCGCTGGCCAGTATCAGCTCCGTTTCGCGTTTGATGCTGACGTCGCGCACCGCCACGCAGGACGAAGCCTGGCAGGCTTACGCCGAAGGGCGTGACATGGCGGTGACGGTAAAACCCGCCGCACATCCACAGGGATCGACCGTAGAAGTCCTCGATTTATTTTATAACACCCCCGCTCGCCGCAAGTTCATGCGCACCGAAAAAACCGAGTTCACGCACATTGATGAGGTGGTGAGGCGTATCGCGCTGGCCCGTTTCGACGTCGCGTTTAACCTAAGCCATAACGGTAAGCTGGTCCGCCAATATCGCGCGGTGAAAGATCCCTCGCAGAACGCGCGTCGCCTGGCGAGCATTTGCAGTACCACTTTTGTCGAGCACGCCCTTGAGGTGGAATGGCGTCACGGTGATTTGGCGATCCGCGGCTGGGTTGCCGATCCTGCCGGTTCGCGCAGTCTGACCGAGATGCAGTACTGCTACGTCAATAACCGCATGATGAAGGATCGCCTGATAAATCATGCGATCCGCCAGGCTTATCAGGACAGGCTCAAAGACGATCAGCAGCCCGCTTACGTGTTGTATCTTGATGTGGATCCGCATCAGGTTGACGTCAACGTGCATCCGGCCAAACATGAGGTGCGGTTCCATCAGTCACGGCTGGTGCATGATTTCATCTATCAGGCGGTGGTGGCGGTATTGCAGCAGGCGGGCGATTTGCAGCTTAATACCGAGCAGCCGGTCGAAGAGCAGCCACGCTGGCAGCCGGAAAACCGTCAGGCGGCGGGCATTAACCATTTTTCCCAGCCTGCACCCTCGGCCAGAGCGACGCCGCCGCGCCAGGAACCGTCTTACAAAGCGCCGTCTGAGGGCAAGCCGATATTCCCTGAGACATCGCGTTCTGCGCATCTGCGCGAGCCCGTGCAGCGCTATAGCGAAGAAAATACCTACAGCAAACCGCAGGGCGAGCTTTATCAGCAATTGTTGAGGCCTGGCGACGATACGCCTGCGGCGGTTAAGGCCGTTGAAGCCTCGGCCATCGTCGAGAAGGCCAGACCCGCCGGGCATGAAGATGTGCTTGCAGGGCATAGCCAAAGCTTTGGCCGCGTGATGACCGTCTGTGCCGCAAGTTTTGCTCTTATTGAACGTGGGCAGAAAATTATGCTGTTATCGTTGCCGGTCGCCGAAAGATGGTTGAAAACGGCCCAGCTGACCCCCACCTCTGAAGGATTGAAGCCTCAACCGCTGCTTATTCCGGTTAAACTGACGCTAAGCAAGGAAGAGCGCGACGCATTCACGCACCATCAGGCGCTATTGCAACACTTTGGTATTGAAATGCTATTGGAGCACCAGCGTGGGACATTGCGCACAGTGCCTTTACCATTACGCCAACAAAATTTACAAAAGTTGATACCCGACCTGTTAGGCTATATTGCGGTTCTGCAGGAGGTCACTCCTGATGCGGTAGCTATGTGGTTTGCCCGCAGCATTGGCAGTGAGCATGACGTCTGGACGGTTTCACAAGCAATACAATTACTCGCGGACGTTGAGCGACTTTGCCCGCATCTGGTCAAGTCACCTCCCTCCGGACTCTTGCAACCCGTTGATTTACAGCCGGCCTTGGCGGCTTTTAAGCATGACTGATTCAGAAAACAAAGCATTACCTCCCGCTATTTTTATCATGGGTCCGACGGCTTCGGGCAAAACTGCCTTGGCGATGGCCCTGCGCCAGCATCTTCCAGTTGAACTTATCAGCGTCGATTCTGCTCTTATCTACAAGGGCATGGACATCGGTACCGCAAAACCAACCGCCGAAGAGCTTGCGTTAGCACCTCATCGACTGATTGATATCCTCGATCCTGCGCAATCTTATTCGGCCGCCGATTTCCGCGCCGATGCGCTGCGAGAGATGCAGGAAATAACGGCACGTAAGAAAATTCCGTTGTTGGTCGGTGGAACAATGCTTTATTTCAAGGCTCTGCTAGAGGGCCTTTCTCCCCTGCCTCAGGCCGACGCGAAAGTCCGCGAGCGCATTGAGACGCAGGCTGCGGAGCAGGGCTGGGAAGCGCTGCACAAAAAATTGATTGAAATTGATCCGGTATCGGCAATGCGAATTCACCCGAATGATCCACAGAGACTCTCCAGAGCACTGGAAGTTTTTTATATTTCGGGTAAAACTTTAACGGAACTCGTTAAAACTTCGGGTGAAAGCTTACCCTACCGGGTACATCAATTTGCGATCGCACCTACGAGTCGCCAATTGTTGCACGATCGTATTGAATTGCGCTTTAACCAAATGGTTTCGAACGGATTTGAGGCCGAAGCAAAAGCGCTTTTCACTCGGGGTGATTTGCATACGGACATGCCTTCCGTTCGTTGTGTCGGTTACCGCCAGATGTGGTCATATTTTTCTGGTGAAATCGACTACGATGAAATGGTTTATCGTGGTGTTTGTGCGACACGGCAGCTGGCTAAACGCCAGATGACATGGTTACGAGGTTGGGAAGGGGTTGAATGGCTTGATTCAGAAAAGCCTGACGAAGCCTTAAGCCGTGTAATTCAGGTTGTTAGTGCATAGGTTGGTTGATTGTGTACAATTGATTGGTACTCAACGCGCAAATTTTTTTATGTGATTTATTTTCGAGCTTGTAGGCTCAAAGTTACAAACAACAAACAAATAAGGAAAAGATAGAATGGCTAAGGGGCAATCTTTGCAAGATCCGTTCCTGAACGCATTGCGTCGCGAACGTGTTCCGGTTTCTATTTACTTGGTGAATGGTATTAAGCTGCAAGGCCAGATTGAGTCTTTCGATCAGTTTGTGATTCTTTTGAAAAACACGGTAAGCCAGATGGTGTATAAACACGCTATCTCCACCGTTGTTCCTTCGCGCCCGGTTTCTCATCACAGTAATAATCCAGGTGGTGGTACTACCAATAACTATCATCATGGTAGCGCACCGTCTGCTCCACAGCAGCCGCAGGATGGCGATGACGCCGAATAAGGCGCCCAGCTGTTCAATCTCGAAGGGGTTCATAAGGGGTTATTGCCGCTTATGTGCCCCTCGTTGAATTTTATTTCTCAATTGAGAGGTCACACGCTTGTTTGACCGTTATGAAGCCGGTGAGCAGGCCGTACTGGTTCATATCTATTTCTCGCAAGACAAAGACACGGAAGACCTGAGCGAATTTGAATCGCTTGTCTCTTCTGCCGGTGTTGAGGCGTTGCAAGTCATCACTGGGAGCCGTAAGGCTCCACACCCTAAATACTTTGTCGGTGAAGGAAAGGCCCAAGAAATCGCAGATGCCGTTAAAGCTACTGGCGCATCTGTAATCCTGTTTGATCACGCTTTAACACCTGGCCAGGAACGTAACCTGGAAGCCTTGTGCGAATGCCGCGTGGTCGATCGTACCGGACTTATTCTAGATATTTTTGCCCAGCGCGCCCGTACTCACGAAGGTAAACTACAAGTAGAATTGGCACAGTTACGCCATATTGCAACCCGACTGGTACGAGGCTGGACTCACCTTGAACGCCAGGGCGGTGGGATTGGTGCGCGCGGTCCTGGGGAAACCCAGCTCGAAACCGACCGTCGACTCCTGCGCGACCGCATCACGCTTATTTTAAACCGCCTTGAACGCGTCGCCAAACAGCGCGAGCAGGGGCGTCGTTCAAGAGTGCGTGCCGACATTCCGACGGTTTCTCTGGTGGGATATACCAACGCCGGAAAGTCGACGCTGTTTAACCGAATTACCGAGGCCGACGTTTACGTGGCCGATCAATTATTTGCCACCCTGGATCCAACGCTGCGACGCATTATGGTTGCTGACGTAGGAGAGACGGTACTGGCAGATACCGTAGGGTTTATTCGTCACCTGCCCCATGATTTAGTTGCTGCGTTTAAAGCAACATTGCAGGAAACCCGACAGGCATCTCTGTTAATTCATGTGATTGATGCAGCGGATATTCGCGTTGAGGAAAACATCGACGCGGTGAATACGGTGCTGGCAGAGATTGAAGCAGATGACATTCCTGCGCTGTTAGTGATGAATAAAATAGATATGTTGGACAACTTCGTCCCACGTATCGACCGCAACGAAGAGAATTTGCCAATCAGGGTCTGGTTATCGGCCGCGACAGGTGAAGGTATCCCGTTGCTATTTCAGGCATTAACGGAGCGTCTGTCAGGTGAAATTGCACAGGTAGAATTGTGTTTGCCACCGGAAGCGGGTCGCCTTCGTAGCCGTTTTTACCAGCTTCAGGCGATTGAAAAAGAATGGATTGAAGAGGATGGCAGTATCGGTCTGATGGTGCGTATGCCCATTGTTGACTGGCGTCGCCTCTGCAAACAAGAACCGGCTATGAGCGAATATGTTCGTAACGGATTCCCGGTAGATTTCGAAGAGAAAAATGCCTGGGATAACTTGACTGATATAGAGCCTGAAGAACACCAATCATAGAATAATGGAGCTATAACATGGCGTGGAATCAGCCCGGTAATAACGGACAGGACCGCGACCCCTGGGGAAGCAGCAACAATAGCGGCAACTCTGGTGGAAATAATTCTGGTGGTAATAACAATAAGGGCGGGCGCGATCAGGGCCCTCCCGATCTTGATGATATCTTCCGTAAGCTCAGTAAAAAACTCGGTGGTTTCGGCGGTAAAGGGTCCGGCAACGGCACTCCCTCCGGCCCGCAGAAGAATATGAACGGTCGATTCGTCGGCCTTGCCGTGGCTGCCGTCGTGGTTATCTGGGCTGCCAGCGGATTCTACACCATTAAGGAAGCAGAGCGCGGTGTGGTAACCCGTTTCGGCAAGTTCAGCCATCTGGTTGAGCCGGGCCTGAACTGGAAACCGACCTTTATCGATCAGGTTCAGGCGGTCAACGTCGAATCCGTTCGTGAGCTCGCGGCTTCCGGCATTATGCTGACCTCTGACGAAAACGTAGTGCGCGTTGAAATGAACGTGCAGTACCGCGTCACCGATCCCCGCGCCTATCTGTTTAGCGTGGCCAACGCTGACGACAGCCTGAGCCAGGCGACCGACAGTGCGCTGCGCGGCGTTATCGGTAAATACACCATGGACAAGATCCTGACCGAAGGTCGTACAACGGTGCGTAGCGATACACAGCGCGTGCTGGAAGAGACCATCCGTCCTTATCACATGGGGATTACCGTGCAGGACGTCAACTTCCAGACGGCGCGTCCGCCAGAGGAAGTCAAGGCCGCATTCGATGATGCAATTGCCGCACGTGAGAACGAGCAGCAGTATATTCGTGAAGCCGAAGCCTACGCCAACGAAGTTCAGCCTCGTGCTAACGGTCAGGCTCAGCGTCTGCTTGAAAACGCCAAAGCTTACAAAGACCGTACCGTGCTTGAAGCGCAGGGTGAAGTTGCCCGCTTCGCCGAGCTGTTGCCGGAGTATAAAGCCGCGCCGGAGATTACCCGCGAGCGTCTGTATATCGAGACCATGCAGGACGTGCTGAGTCACACCCGCAAGGTGCTTATCAACGATAAGAGCAACAACCTGATGGTGCTGCCTCTGGACCAGCTGCTGGGCGGTAAAACGGCGGCAGCGGCCAATAACAGCGGCGATGATGCGAGTAGCATGATCCCGTTGCGACAGGTTCCTTCGCCGTCGAGCAGCAGTAGAAACAGCAGTGCCAGCAACAGCAGCTCAAGTTCTTCTGGCAGTGTCATGGATCAGCGCCGTGCCGATGTACAGCGTGACGACACCGTTCGCGTAGGGAGAGAATAACCAATGCGTAAGTCAATTTTACTTGTCGTTGTTGTAGTGCTGGTGGCGCTCTACGCTTCACTGTTTGTGGTGCAGGAAGGCCAGCGCGGTATCGTGCTGCGTTTCGGCAAGGTTCTGCGTGACGGCGACAACAAGCCGTTGGTGTATGCGCCGGGTCTGCACTTCAAGGTGCCTTTCGTTGAGTCCGTGAAAACGCTGGATGCGCGCATCCAGACCATGGACAACCAGGCCGACCGCTTCGTCACCAAAGAGAAGAAAGACCTGATCGTCGACTCTTACCTGAAATGGCGTATCAGCGACTTTAGCCGTTACTACCTGGCTACCGGCGGTGGTGATGTGTCACAGGCCGAGGTGCTGCTGAAACGTAAATTCAGTGACCGTCTGCGCTCAGAGATTGGTCGTCTTGACGTCAAAGACATCGTGACCGATTCACGCGGTCGTCTGACGCTGGACGTGCGTGATGCCCTGAATCAGGGTACCGACGACGATGACGCTGCGGCCGCTGCGACGACCGAAGCCGATGACGCTATTGCTTCAGCGGCCAAGCGCGTCGAGCAGGAAACCAACGGCAAGGTGCCAGCGGTTAACCCGAACAGCATGGCGGCACTGGGTATCGAAGTTGTTGATGTTCGCATCAAGCAAATCAACCTGCCGACCGAAGTCTCTGATGCCATCTTTCAGCGTATGCGCGCCGAGCGTGAAGCGGTAGCTCGTCGCCACCGTTCACAGGGTCAGGAAGAGGCCGAGAAGCTGCGTGCTACCGCCGATTACGAAGTGACCCGTACTTTGGCTGAAGCCGAGCGTCAGGCACGTATTACCCGCGGTGAAGGGGATGCTCAGGCAGCCAAGCTGTTTGCCGATGCGTTCAGTCAGGATCCTGACTTCTATGCCTTTATCCGTAGCCTACAGGCTTACAGAGAGAGCTTCAGCAGCGGTAATGATGTTATGGTAATGAGTCCTAACGACGATTTCTTCCGCTACATGAAAACGCCGGCAAAGACCAGTAAACCTTAATTGACGCAGACCGTCTTGACGTCATCCCACAAAAGGCCCATAACGGGCCTTTTGTTTTATCTGCCCGGCGCAAATTTTTAGCCGCAGGCGATAACTCCTCCAGGAAATTAGAGTAAAAATATGAACGTGAGTCTTTGGCTGGCCGTGGGAATGGTGTTGATTGTTGAAGGGCTGGGACCGATGGTGTTTCCCAAGGTGTGGCGAAAAATGATCCAAAGTATGACCCAGCTTCCAGACGGACTGCTGCGCCGTTTTGGCGGCGGGCTGGTGGTGGCAGGCGTGGTCATTTTCTTCATGGTGAGCCGCTATACTGGTCACTGAGGCTATCCTCACGGCGGATTTCCCCCGGCAAGAGAGCTGTCGCACGAAACGGACATTTTTCACCCAGCGGGTGGCTAAAACTACTGAAAGGCTGGGGAGAGGATGTTAGGATTCTTTTTTAAGCAACCTGGTGATTCTCAAGATGGGTAAGAACGTTGTCGTACTGGGCACTCAATGGGGTGACGAAGGTAAGGGCAAGATTGTGGATTTGCTCACCGAGCGGGCTAAATATGTGGTGCGCTATCAGGGCGGTCACAATGCCGGTCACACGCTGGTTATCAACGGTGAGAAAACCGTTCTTCATTTAATTCCTTCCGGCATTCTGCGTGAAAATGTCACCAGCATCATCGGCAACGGTGTGGTTCTGGCCCCGGACGCGTTGATGAAAGAGATGGGTGAACTTGAAGCGCGAGGGATCCCGGTTCGAGAGCGTCTGCTTATTTCTGAGGCTTGCCCGCTTATCCTTTCCTATCACGTCGCACTCGATATGGCGCGTGAGAAAGCCCGTGGTGCGAAGGCTATCGGCACTACGGGGCGCGGGATTGGTCCAGCCTATGAAGACAAAGTAGCCCGGCGCGCGCTGCGTGTCGGTGATTTGTTCAACATGGAAACTTTCGCCCACAAGCTTAAGGAGATTGTTGATTATCACAACTTCCAGCTGGTGCACTATTACAAGGTCGATGCGGTTGATTACCAACAGGTTCTCAATGATGTAACGGCAGTGGCTGGCATCCTGACCGCGATGGTTGTCGACGTCTCCGACCTTCTGGACAGGGCCCGCAAGCAGGGCGAACTCATCATGTTTGAGGGCGCACAGGGCACGCTGCTAGACATCGACCATGGCACCTATCCGTATGTGACCTCATCAAATACCACGGCGGGCGGCGTTGCTACGGGCTCAGGTATGGGCCCACGCCACGTCGATTACGTGCTCGGTATCGTCAAGGCCTACTCGACGCGGGTTGGCGCAGGGCCGTTCCCGACTGAGCTGTTCGACGATATCGGCGAATATCTCTGCAAGCAGGGCAACGAATTCGGTGCGACGACCGGTCGCCGCCGTCGCTGCGGCTGGCTAGACATTGTCGCCGTGCGTCGTGCAGTGCAGATAAACTCGCTGTCTGGCTTCTGCATGACCAAGCTTGATGTGCTTGACGGCCTGAAAGAGGTCAAACTGTGTGTGGCTTACCGTCTGCCGGACGGCAAAGAGGTGACCACCACGCCGTTAGCCGCTGAAAACTGGGAAGGGATCGAGCCCATTTATGAAACCATGCCAGGCTGGAGCGAAACCACCTTTGGCGTGAAAGAGCTCGATAAACTGCCGCAGGCTGCTCGCGATTACATCAAACGAGTCGAAGCACTGACTGAAGTGCCGGTTGATATCATCTCTACCGGCCCGGATCGTAGCGAGACCATGATCCTGCGCGACCCGTTCGACGCCTAATCGTCATCGATTATTGTGAAACGCAAAACCGGGCCACGACGCCCGGTTTTCTTTTTCTGTTGCCACCAACGCCAAATCGCTCAAGTTATGCTTCGAATTTCAGCGTCTGTTTGATTTAAAGACAAACTTTGTGGCGGGCAGCCCATTCAATAGAGTAATCTTGCTTATACCGGGCTTTCATAAGTTAACGGGTATATACGCATTACATTGTCATCATAGATGCGAATAAAACGGGTAAAAGTACCCAGAGGCGAGTGTGCAGTTAACGAGTTTTACCGATTATGGTTTGAGAGCGTTGATCTATATGGCGTCGTTGCCAGAAGGTCAGCTCACCAGCATTTCCGAGGTCACCGAAGTTTATGGGGTCTCGCGCAATCATATGGTGAAAATTATTAATCAGCTAAGCCGGGCAGGACTGGTCACGGCAATGCGCGGTAAAAACGGGGGGATCAGACTGGGTAAACCGGCTGAAACCATTCTATTGGGTAACGTCGTCCGCGAGCTGGAGCCGTTAGCCCTGGTTAATTGTTCGGCAGAATTTTGCCACATCACCCCTGCTTGTCGCTTAAAGCAGGTGCTGCATACGGCCGTAGAACACTTTCTTGATGAGTTGAATCAATACACGCTGGCCGACATGGTCAAAGATAATTCTCAACTCTACAAATTATTGCTTGTTGAATGAAAGACTCTCAACAAACTGCTGATGACAACGGAGGAACCGCTATGTCACAAGATCCATTCCTGGAACGAGAAGCAGAAAAATACGAATCGCCTATTCCTAGCCGCGAATTTATTCTCGAACACCTTGGTAAGCGCGAAACGCCTGCCAGCCGAGAAGAGCTGGCTAATGAACTGAATCTCTCGGGTGAGGAGCAGCTTGAAGCGCTGCGCCGCAGACTGCGCGCTATGGAACGCGACGGTCAGCTGGTCTTCACTCGTCGTCAATGCTATGCCCTGCCTGAGCGTCTGGATTTGTTGAAGGGTACCGTTATTGGCCATCGCGATGGTTACGGTTTCCTGCGCCTTGAAGGCGTGAAAAAAGACGACGTTTACCTGTCTGCCGAGCAGATGAAAATGTGCATCCACGGTGACGTGGTGCTGGCTCAGCCGGTCGGTACTGACCGTAAAGGCCGTCGCGAAGCGCGCATAGTGCGAGTGGTGGTGCCAAAGACCAGTCAGATCGTGGGCCGCTACTTCACTGACGCTGGCGCAGGCTTTGTGGTGCCGGACGACAGCCGTCTGAGCTTTGACATCCTGATCCCGGCCGACGCCGTCAGCGGCGCACGCATGGGTTACATGGTGGTGGTCGAACTGACGCAGCGTCCAACGCGCCGTACCAAGGCGGTCGGTAAAATCGTTGAAGTGTTAGGTGACAAAATGGGAACCAGCATGGCGGTGGATATCGCGCTGCGCACCCATGAAATCCCACACACTTGGCCGCCACAGGTTGAGAAACAGGTTGCAGGCCTGAGCGAACAGGTGCCTGAAGAGGCCAAAAAAGGCCGTGTTGATCTGCGCAATTTGCCGCTGGTCACCATCGATGGCGAAGATGCCCGAGACTTCGATGATGCCGTTTACTGTGAGAAGAAGCGCGGTGGCGGTTGGCGTCTGTGGGTGGCGATTGCCGACGTGAGCTATTACGTTCGTCCGGGCACCGCGCTCGATGACGAAGCACGCAGCCGTGCCACTTCGGTCTACTTCCCGTCGCAGGTTGTGCCTATGCTGCCGGAAGTGCTGTCGAACGGCCTCTGCTCCCTCAACCCGCAGGTTGACAGGCTGTGTATGGTCTGTGAGATGACTATCTCCGCGACCGGTAAACTGACCAGTTCCAAGTTCTACGAAGCGGTGATGAGCTCGCACGCACGTTTGACCTACACCAAGGTCTGGCACATCATCGAAGGCGACAAAGAGCTGCGTGAGCAGTACTCGCCGCTGGTTAAGCATCTGGTCGAACTGCACAACATGTATAAAGTGCTGGATCAGGCGCGCGCCGAACGCGGAGGTATTGCCTTCGAAACCGAAGAAGCCAAGTTTATCTTCAACGCTGAACGCCGCATTGAGCGCGTGGAAGCGACCGTGCGTAACGATGCGCACAAGCTTATCGAAGAATGTATGATCATGGCCAACATCTCTGCGGCACGTTTTGTTGAGAAACATAACGAGCCGGCGCTGTTCCGCGTTCATGACCGTCCAAGCGACGACCATATTTCGGCGCTGAAAAGCGTATTGTCCGAGCTAAGCCTGACCATGGGCGGCGGGATGAAACCTGAGCCGAAAGACTACGCTGACATCATGGAACAGCTCAAAGATCGTCCTGACCGCGAGATGCTGCAAACCATGCTGCTGCGCTCGATGAAGCAGGCGATTTACGATCCGGAAAACCGTGGACACTTTGGTCTGGCGTTGACCTCTTACGGTCACTTCACCTCGCCAATCCGCCGTTATCCTGACCTTGCGCTGCACCGTGCCATTAAATACGTGCTGGCGAAAGAGCACGGCACGCTGAAGGATCGCTGGACGCCAACCGGCGGCTACCACAGCGATTACGAAGAAATGGTGATGCTGGGCGATCACTGTTCGATGGCCGAACGCCGCGCCGACGAAGCGACCCGCAACGTCGCGGACTGGCTTAAGTGTGACTTCATGCAGGACCACGTGGGTGAAGTCTTCACCGGCGTTATCTCCAGCGTGACGGGCTTTGGATTCTTCGTGCGCCTTAGCGATCTGTTCATCGACGGGCTGGTGCACGTATCGTCACTGGATAACGACTATTATCGTTACGATAATATTGGTCAGCGTCTGGTGGGTGAGTCTTCGGGCAGCGTTTATCGCCTCGGTGACACGGTCGAAATTCGCGTTGAGGCCGTCCACATGGACGAGCGTAAAATCGATTTCGCGCTGGTGTCCAGCACCCGCAAACCGCGCGGTGAAGGTAAAACGGCCCGCGATCGCGCCAAGAAAGGCGGCGAGCGCAGCATGCGTCCTACCGGTGCCGCCAACGCGGGCCGTCGTCGTACCGGCAAGAAAAACGTCAACTTTGAGCCGGATAGCGCGTTCCGCAAAGAGGGCGAAAAGCCGGCCAAAGCGCGCCGAACAGGCAAGGCCGAAACCGCGAAGGCGGCGGTCAAGTCCGAGTCAGCCAAGGTGACGAGCGCCGTCGGTAAAGACGGCAAGCCCAAGAAAACCAAAAAGCCTTCCGAGAAAACCCAGAAAATTGCTGCGGCCACCAAAGCCAAGCGTGCGAAGAAAAAACAGGCCGAATCCTGATTTGTGCATTTATTGACTGATGCCAGCGTCAGTCAATGATAGAATCGCCGCCAATCATCATTACCTCATGCGGACACGCGTTTTCCCGCATGAGGTATTCATAAAAAGTATTATTTTAAAGAGCATCATGAGCGAAATTATTTACGGTATTCACTCCGTTAAAGCCTTACTCGACAACGATCCCCAGCGTTTTCTGGAAGTGTTCATCCTCAAAGGCCGTGACGATAAACGTCTGAAGCCGCTTGTTGAGGAACTCGAAGCCAGCGGTATCGTTATTCAGGTGGCAAGCCGTCAGTGGCTGGACGACAAGTCTGAAGGCGCGGTCCATCAGGGCATCGTTGCACGCGTTAAAGAAGGTCGCCAGTATCAGGAAAACGACCTTCCTGCGCTGCTTGAAAGCCTGGAATCACCGTTCCTGTTGGTGCTGGACGGCGTGACTGACCCTCACAACCTCGGCGCGTGCCTGCGTACTGCCGATGCAGCGGGTGTGCACGCCGTTATCGTTCCTCGTGACCGTTCTGCCAAGCTGAACGCGACGGCGAAGAAAGTCGCCAGCGGCGCGGCCGAAAACGTCCCTTTGATCAACGTGACCAACCTTGCGCGCACGCTGCGTGTGCTGCAAGAGCACAACGTCTGGATCGTCGGCACTGCCGGTGAAGCGGACCATACCTTGTTCCAGAGCAAAATGACCGGTCCGATGGCGCTGGTCATGGGCGCTGAAGGCGAAGGCATGCGTCGTCTGACTCGAGAACACTGCGACGAGCTGATCAGCATCCCGATGGCCGGATCCGTGTCTTCACTGAACGTTTCCGTCGCGACCGGCGTTTGCCTGTTCGAAGCCGTACGCCAGCGTGCCGTGAAAGCGAAAGGCTAAGTCCCGCCTGATTCCTCTCCCGCAACCTCCCCGGTTGCGGGCGTTTCCCCTGTTTGTGATCCACTCTGCGGTAAATTCGTCAGTTTTTATCATACTGAATCCTGATGCTATGGATGACGGAGGTGGCGATGAACTGGGAAACTCACCGGGTGTTTAATCAACCCAAGCCCTTAAGCAACAGCAACCTATTCCTCTCTGATACGGCGCTACGTGAAGCCGTTGCCCGCCAGCATGCGGCCTGGGATCTCGATGTGCTTGCCTCGCTAGGCCAGCAGCTCGGGTCCGCCGAATCGCTGGAGCTGGGCCGTCTGGCGAATGCCAACCCCCCCGACTTATTGCGTTTTGAGCCAACCGGCGAGCCGCTCGACGACGTGCGATTTCACCCGGCCTGGCACCTGCTGATGCAGGGGCTGGTGGCGAATCGAGTACACAATCTGCCGTGGGAGGAGGACGCCCGTATCGGTTCCTACGTCGCGCGCGCCGCGCGTTTCCTGCTGCATGCCCAGGTTGAGGCGGGCACGCTGTGTCCGATAACCATGACCCACGGTGCTATTCCACTGTTACAACAGTCGCTCCCCGCTGAATTCAAAGCCTGGCTCACGCCGCTGCTTTCCGATCGCTACGACGCCCATCTGTTGCCTGGTGATAAAAAACGTGGGCTGCTGATGGGTATGGGCATGACCGAAAAACAGGGCGGTTCAGATGTCTTGAGCAACACCACTACCGCGACGGCCATCGAAGGACGTGGGCCGGGCAAACCTTATCGGCTAGTGGGCCACAAGTGGTTCTTCTCGGTGCCGCAAAGCGACGCACATCTGGTGCTGGCGCAGACGGAAGGTGGGCTGTCGTGCTTCTTCCTGCCAAGAATTTTGCCCGACGGTGAACGTAATCACGTGCGCATTCAGCGGCTGAAGGACAAGCTGGGTAATCGCTCCAACGCCAGCAGCGAGGTGGAGTTTTTCGATGCCGTGGGTTGGCTGCTAGGCGAAGAGGGCAATGGCGTTCGCCATATCCTTAAAATGGGCGGCCACACGCGCTTCGACTGCGCCCTCGGCAGCCACGGTATGATGCGGCGAGCATTTTCGGTCGCGCTCTATCATGCCTTCCAGCGCCAGGTATTTGGTAAACCCTTGATAGAACAGCCGCTGATGCGTCAGGTGCTAAGCCGGATGGCGCTGCGCCTTGAGGGGCAAACCGCGCTGCTGTTTCGTCTCGCACACGCCCGGGAAAACGTTGCCGACGGGCGCGAGCAGGTCATAAGCCGTCTGCTAACGCCAGCCGCCAAGTTTGAGGTCTGTCGTCAGGGCATTCCCTTTGTCGCTGAGGCGATGGAGGTGCTGGGAGGCATAGGGTACTGCGAAGAGAGCGAGCTGCCGCGCCTGTACCGCGAGATGCCGGTGAACAGCATCTGGGAAGGTTCGGGTAACGTGATGTGCCTCGACGTGCTGCGCAGCCTGAAGAAAATGCCGCTGGCGACAGAAGAGGTCCAGCAGCGGCTGTATCAGGTGCGCGGGCAGAACCGTCTGTTCGACAAGGCGGCGCGTCAATTTCAGCAGCGGCTCAAACGCGGAGACGAGGCGCAGGGGCGAGCGATCGCCAGTCAGCTCTTCAATCTCTACGCGGCGGCCGAGATGCTGGAGTTTTCCTCTCCGCCGCTGGCCGATGCCTGGTGCCGCCTCACGCTCGACGAACGCGGCGATACGCAGATTGATGAACGCCTTTGCCAGCAGCTTCTCGAGCGGGCAATAGGCGCTCAGTAGGCTATTTGTAGAGAATAGCCTCGGAATACCAGCGGCCCGGCATAATGGTGTCGCTTATTAGCAGAATCAGATAATAGTGCGCGCCGGCGGCATCCGCCTTGTGCTGAATGGCGCGCTCCACGTCCATCGGACTGCCGATGACGTTGGCTGTCACGTTGCCTATCTTGGTCAGCGTAGTGGTTTGTGCGCGTACCACTTCCTGCGCCTTGCTGGTCGGTGGAGGCGGCGCGACTGGCGTGGTTTTCAGTACGCTACAGGCGCTCAATGCGCTGAGCAGGACCAGTGCCCCGAAGCAGCGCTTAACAATCGGCAGGCTGATTTTCATTGAATTTATCCCCTTAAGTCGTTGTTTCAGTGTAGCGCCTGCCCATTCATCTGAGCGAGTGCGATATTGTTTCATTTTGACTTTCTAAGGCTCATTTTGTTTTTATACCCCGCAGTATGGTTATAAAACATAGCCAAAAGATTGTGGTGGCATTTTCACGGACAGATAAAATGGATAGCGATAACCTTACCCTGAGAGGGCTGCAAATCTAAGGAGCGAGAGATGGTTGAAATGCATGAGGAAAACGTCGAGGGGATTCAGATTATCCACGCCGTTCCCGCCGGGCAATATCATCAGAAACTGCCAACGGTATTTTTCTATCACGGATTCACCTCGTCGAAAGAGATCTACGCTTACTTTGGCTACAATCTCGCGAAGGCCGGTTATCGCGTCATTCTGCCGGATGCGCTGATGCACGGTGCTCGCGCCGAACCTGACTCGCGCGTGTTGTTCAATAATTTCTGGCGCATCCTGCAAAACAACGTCAACGATTTAGCCTTGCTTAAGGAGACCTTTGTGGCACGAGGTCTGGCCGACGAGCAGCGCCTTGGCGTGGGAGGCGTGTCGATGGGCGGCATGACCACGATGGCCGCACTGGTGCACTTTCCCTGGGTGAAGGCCGCGGCCAACCTGATGGGCTCCGGTTATTTCGTCACGCTTTCCGACCATTTGTTCCCATCGTATGGCGACGAGAGCGGGCGGTCTCGCGATGAGTTCGAACGGCAAACGGCGCAGCTGCTAAGTCTCGACGTTAGCGATAAAATCGAGCAGGTCGGCAGCAAGCCGCTACTGGTGTGGCACGGCGAGAAGGACGACCTGGTGCCGTTTGCCGAAAGCGCCCGGCTGAAGCACGCCCTGGAGCACGCCGGGCAAGCAAGGAATCTGACCTTTATCAGCGAACCGGAGGCCACGCACAAGGTCACGGTTTACGCTGCCAATCGAACCACCGAATTCTTTACTTCCCACCTGTAAATGCCGCCAGAACGGCTGAGCAAACGACGTCGAAAAATTAATCAGCCTGGGTCCTTGAGTTTATTATTCCCCGGGCATATAATTGCGCGTCATTTTTTCAGCCGTACACATAACACGTTCCTTGCTTCCATGGGCCACGGCTGACCCTGACAGGAGGCTGAATAATCCGTAAGGAGCAATTCTATGCGTCATTACGAAATCGTTTTTATGGTCCACCCTGACCAGAGCGAACAGGTTCCGGGCATGATCGAGCGTTACAGTGCTGTAATCACTAACGCTGCTGGTCAGATTCACCGTCTGGAAGACTGGGGCCGCCGTCAGCTGGCTTATCCGATCAACAAACTGCACAAAGCTCACTACGTTCTGCTGAACGTTGAAGCTCCGCAGGAAGCGATCGATGAGCTGGAAACTAACTTCCGCTTCAACGACGCCGTTATCCGTAGCATGGTTATGCGTACTAAACACGCGGTAACTGAAGCTTCACCAATGGTTAAAGCGAAAGACGAACGCCGTGAGCGTCGTGAAGATTTCGCCGAAGCCAATGATGATTCTGAAGCTGGGGATTCTGAAGAGTAATTTTTGTGACGACTAATCGCCTGGTGTTGTCTGGCACAGTGTGCAAGACCCCCATTCGTAAAGTCAGTCCATCGGGCATTCCTCACTGTCAGTTTGTGCTAGAGCACAGATCACAGCAGCAGGAAGCCGGATTTAGCCGACAAGCATGGTGCAGAATGCCTGTGGTTGTTAGCGGACATCAGTCACAAGTTTTAACTCACAGTATAACGGTCGGCACGCAACTCACCGTCACTGGATTCATTAGCTGCCATCAAGGTCGCAATGGGCTCAACAAGGTGGTGTTACATGCCGAGCAGATTGAATTGATAGATTCTGGAGACTAGCCTAATGGCACGTTATTTCCGTCGTCGCAAGTTCTGCCGTTTCACCGCGGAAGGCGTTGTTGAGATCGATTACAAAGATATCGCTACGCTGAAAAACTACATTACCGAAAGTGGTAAAATTGTCCCGAGCCGTATTACCGGTACTCGTGCAAAATACCAGCGTCAGCTCGCTCGTTGTATCAAGCGCGCACGCTACCTGTCTTTGCTGCCGTACACTGATCGTCATCAGTAATCGGCCGCAGTCCATTAACGACTAGAGAGGATTAGGTAATGCAAGTTATTCTGCTTGATAAAGTAGCAAACCTGGGCAGCCTGGGTGATCAAGTTAACGTTAAAGCGGGCTACGCTCGTAACTTCCTGGTACCACAGGGCAAAGCAGTACCTGCTACCAAGAAAAACGTTGAGTATTTCGAAGCACGTCGTGCAGAACTGGAAGCCAAACTGGCTGACGTTCTGGGCGCCGCTGAAGCTCGCGCAAACAGCATCAACGAACTGGGCACCGTTACCATCGCGTCTAAAGCAGGCGACGAAGGTAAACTGTTCGGCTCTGTTGGCACCCGTGACATCGCTGACGCAGTAACTGCGGCCGGTGTTCAGGTTGCTAAGAGCGAAGTTCGTCTGCCAGAAGGCGTTCTGCGCACTCTGGGCGAACACGAAGTGGACTTCCAGGTTCACAGCGATGTATTCGCTAAGCTGACTGTAGTTGTGGTTGCAGAAGCGTAATATTCGCTTTAGTAATCCGTCAGAACGCCGGCCTTGTGCCGGCGTTTTGCATTTTAAAAAACCGTGTTTTATACGGCGATGCGAGGAGGGCGCGTTTGATTAACGCAGACGTCGATAGCTACCGTCTGACTGGCGGCTGAAGGCGACGGTATTGTTCTGATCGTTGGTCACCTGAAGTGCGGTCACCACACCCTGTGCGTTGACCTGAATTCTCACCTGCTGACCGGCATGCAGGTTGCTCAGCGGCTTGTCGTTCCCCTCCACCTGTGCCATCGCAAAGACGTCGTTGACCATCAGATTATTGTCGCGGAACAGCTGTGCCAGCGTCTGCCCCTGTTGAATCTGATAGTTTCTCCAACTGCCCTGATTCTGAGAAACCGGCTGAGACGAATCGTCAGGCTGCATCTGCGTAGAGCGGCCCTGTTCGTTGCGTAAATCGGCCTGCATCGGAATAGAGGTCGGTTGATCGGAAGGCGCATAGGTATTCTCCGGCGAATAAGGCCAGAGCAAGGCAAGCAGCACCACGATAACGCTGACAATAATCCAGCGGCGGTGGAAATAGGGCAGCGGCTCCATCCAGTGAAAATCATCACTGAGATGCCAAATCTTGTTAAACAGCGTAGGCGCTCTTGGCTTCATTACCGGGCGCTCAATCGCGTTGGCTTCAACGGCCTCATCCTGCGCGATGTCTGCCTCTGTTTCCGTCTCGGGTTTCTTCTTCTGCAACGGCTTTTGCATAATCGAAATCCAGGATCTCAACATCGGTTGATAAATGCGGGTGGCCTTCCTTCTCCTGGGCGGGTATTTGCCCATGACAACCTCTCTTGTTGCACGTAATGCCAATAAAATCAGACGTAAAAGATACAGCGTGTTAATGGGCCTAAGTATAGCTGTTTAACTGCATTCGAGGATATCCCCTTAATCACTCGAAATCTGGCGTTGTACCTCGAATTTTATCGTAACATTTTACCCAAAAGTCCTGCGCTGTTATGCTGCGTCTTCGACTTTTTATGATTAAAGGAAATTCCATGACAACCCCTTCATTTGACAGCGTTGAAGCGCAGGCAAGTTACGGTATCGGCTTGCAGGTCGGTCAACAGCTGCAGGAATCTGGTTTAGAAGGCCTGGAGCCTGATGCACTTCTTGCAGGTTTACGCGATGCGCTGGAAGGGAATACCCCTGCTGTGCCCGTTGACGTGGTTCATCGTGCACTGCGCGAAGTTCACGAGCGTGCCGATGCCGTTCGTCGTCAGCGTCAGGAAGCGTTGGCCGTTGAAGGTCAGGAATTCCTGGCTGCCAACGCACAGCGCGAAGGCGTGACCAGCACCGAGTCTGGTCTGCAATTCTCCGTGATAACGCAGGGCGAAGGTCCTATCCCAGGTCGTCAGGATCGTGTTCGCGTTCACTATACCGGTAAACTGATCGACGGTACCGTATTCGACAGCTCCGTGCAGCGCGGCGAGCCAGCAGAGTTCCCGGTAAACGGCGTTATCGCTGGCTGGATCGAAGCTCTGACCCTGATGCCAGTAGGTTCTAAGTGGGAGCTGTATATTCCTCACAACCTGGCTTACGGCGAGCGTGGTGCCGGCGCATCTATCCCGCCATTCAGCGCACTGACTTTCGAAGTTGAGCTGCTGGAAATCCTGTAATCGCCCCGCGATCGACAGAATTTAAAAAAGGCGCCCCAGGGCGCCTTTTTTTGGCCGCAATCGGGCTTAGGAGCCTTGGGTTTGCAGGTTTATTTGGTAGATGGCGAAGCCTACGGCGTCGGTGCCTTTTCGCGTCACCGGATACTGGGCCTGGGTCTTGATGAACTCGGCGGCTTTGGTGTCCGGCGACGTCTCAAAGCGAATATCCAGCGGCAGTTTTGTCTTGATGGGAGCCAGACGCCAGTTGTTGTCTGCGCTTGGCGTTACCGCACCGTGTTTTTTGGTTTCAGCGCTAATATAGGCGGCCAGCACCGCGCGGTTTTCGTCGGGTGAAGCGAAAGCGATATGTTTGTCGCCGGTACCGGCAAATTTACCGCCGTAGGCGCGATAGTTGTTGGTCGCGACCAAAAATACCGCATCGGAACGTATCGGCTTGCCCTGATAGGTCAGATTCTTGATGCGTTCGGCATTCTTGTTGATGAGATTGCATTCGCCGTCGAAGCGTGCGGGCTGCGTAACGTCTATCTGATAATCGACGCCGTCGATGACGTCGAAATTATAGGTGCGGAAGCCGTCCCAGTTGATAAGCGACTGCGGCTTGCTGCTGTTGACGTCAATCTGGTTGTATTGACCTGCTGAACACTCCAGCCAGTCTTTGACCTCCTGCCCGGTCACTTTCATGACCACCAGCGTATTCGGATACAAATAGAGATCCGCGGCGTTACGGAAGGTCAGCGGACCTTTCTCAACCTCGACGAAGCTTGCAGGATCGTTTTTACGGCCACCGGCCTTGAATGGCGCAGCCGCCGAGAGAACGGGTAGATCGGCCAGATCAGGATCGCCCTGAATAAAGTGTTCTGTGTAGGCCTTTTGCGCGTTATTCACAATCTGTACGGTGGGATCGTCCTGGATCAGCGACAAATAGCTGTACATGTTAGCGGTCGACTTACCGATCGGCTGGCTGACAAACTCGCGGGTAGCGTCATGATCCGCTGCCAGCACTTTCAGCAGTTTAGGATCTTCTGCCGCCAGCGACTTTTTATTGATTTTGTCGAAGATGGGCCGGGCTTCCGCTTTGGCGTGGGTCACCTTCCAGCCACCGGCGTCGTTGCTTAATACCAGATCCACCACGCCAAGGTGATCTCCCCACATGCCCGGCATCACCGCCGGAATGCCGTTGAGGGTGCCCTGTTTAATATCTGCGCCTTTGATATTGGCGAATTCATCGCTCGGAAACACCGCATGTGCGTGACCAAACATGATGGCATCGATGCCTTTGACCTGGCTGAGATAGTAGACCGAGTTCTCGGCGAGAGTTTTGTAAGGTTCGGCGGAAAGGCCTGAGTGCGGAATGGCGACAATAATGTCGGCACCCTGTTTACGCATCTCGGGCAGCCATTTTTTGGCGGTCTCGGTGATATCGGCAACGGTCACCTTGCCCTGCAGGTTGGCCTTGTCCCAGACCATAATCTGCGGAGGCACAAATCCGATGTAACCGATGCGCAAGGTATGGGTTTTCCCCTCGCTGTCGGTGACCTGTTTGTCGATAATGATAAACGGCGTGAACAGTGGCTTGCCCGTTTTGTCGTCAATCACGTTAGCATTAACGTACGGGAACCTGGCCCCGGCTAGCGCCTTGTGAAGATAGTCCAGACCGTAGTTGAACTCGTGATTCCCCAGATTGCCGACCGCATAGTCCAGCGTGTTCATGGCCTTGTAAACCGGATGAATCTCGCCGGTTTTGAGGCCTTTGGCCGCCATGTAATCACCGAGCGGACTGCCCTGAATGATGTCACCGTTATCAACCAGCACCGAGTTTTTGACCTCTGCGCGCGCCGCCTCAATCAGGCTGGCGGTACGCACTAATCCAAACTTGTCGGTGGGTTTATCTTTGTAGTAATCGAAGTCCATCATATTGCTGTGCAGATCGGTGGTTTCCATGATGCGTAAATCCACCGTTACCGCGTTGGCCGTACCGGCGGCAACGAGAAGGGCAAGCGTAGAAAGTCTCAGGTGATGCTTAAACATGGCACTGGCTCCGTCAGAGGATTACATAATACAAATACGGGATAGCTATTCCCGCCAAAAAAAACTAGGCTTTATTGATAGGGTAAGAATATTAAAGAATAACTGAGGTGAATGATGTTGGAACAAATTTGCCAGCTCGCGCGCGACGCAGGCGACGCGATTATGAAAGTCTATGACGGCGAGCAACCGCTGAATGCGCGGCAGAAGAATGACGACTCGCCGGTAACGGCAGCCGATATCGCGGCGCACAACGTTATCAAGAAAGGACTTCTCGCTCTCGACCCACAAACGCCACTGCTTTCCGAAGAAGATCCTCCGTCGTGGGCGGTGCGCCAGAACTGGACGCGTTTCTGGCTGGTCGATCCGCTGGACGGCACCAAGGAGTTCCTTAAACGCAACGGTGAATTTACGGTTAACATCGCGCTGATTGAGAACGGGCTTCCGGTCCTTGGCGTGGTTTACGTGCCCGTTACCGGCGTATTGTACGCGGCGGCAGACGGTAAGGCATGGAAGGAAGAAAACGGAGATAGGGTTGAAATTACCGCCCGCGAAGCTCACCCGCCGCTGGTGGTGGTGAGCCGTTCTCACAGCAGTGATCAGGAACTGCAGGACTATCTGGCGCAGTTGGGTGAACATCAGACGGTGACTATCGGTTCTTCGCTGAAGTTCTGTCTGGTTGCCGAAGGATCGGCACAGCTTTATCCGCGCTTCGGGCCTACCTCGGTCTGGGACACGGCCGCTGGCCACGCCGTAGCCAGCGCCGCCGGTGCGACCGTCACAGACTGGCAGGGCCAGACGCTGACCTATACACCGCGTGAATCTTTCCTGAACCCAGGATTTCGCGTCTCGCTGTTTTAAGCCGGCCTGATTAAAAGGGGAGTAAAGCGCCACGAGGTGGCTTTACTCCTTCACTAACTGATTAACTAGCTCAATCACCTTATGCACTTCCTCTGGCGACAGCGCACCCTCTTGGGCATATCTCACCACACCGCCCTTATCTAGCACGATAATCGCCGAACTTTTGCTTTCGAGCCTCCAGGCTTTCAACACTGCGCCGTTGCTGTCGACCACAATTTGCGACCATGGAAACTCTTTCTTGCCGCTTTCGATGCTGCTGCGCACAAACATGCCGGTGCCCATAATCGCATCATCGGTGTTAATGATAGTGGTGGTCTGGTAGCGGTCACGCGGCAGATTATCCTGACGGATAGCGTCGATAAGCGAGGCGTTCATCGCCTTGGCGCTGGTCCTTCCCGCCATATGCTGCACGATGCGCACCTTGCCCGGCAGTTTGGCGCTGTTCCAGTTGCTGTAGCTGAACTCGCCGTTGCTGTAGATAAGTTCTCCTTTATCTTCAACGCCAACGGCTGGAACACGGCTCCCTATCTCTAAAATGTGGGCTGACGCCATAAATGGCGCAAACAGGCAGGCTATAATTAACAAACGATTAACAATCATGTGTTCTCCTGAGAAAGGTCAGGTCACGGAAAGGCTTAAGCATAGGATTGTTTGAAGTGGTCTGTCCTGTTGGAATGTCAACAATGTGCTGTCCTTAGCAGAAATTTGGATTTTGTCTGATAGTCTCGGGCTGTAATATAGGTAAAACTTAATGTGCTGTCATATTCGGTACATATTGAAGGGATATACTGCACAGCGTTTTGAAAGAGAACTTCAGTATCGTCAACCTGTGTAAAAGTAGTGAATTAGACTGGTTGGATGGGAACTGAATGCTATCTTTTAGGTCTATTCAGTGTAATAGCAGTAGGACTCGGACGATGTTTAAACAATTACCCGTCCGGGAAGAGAGATACTTAAAGGGAGGAAAGTGAAAAAAAATGAGGATTTTCCAGCGTTATAACCCACTGATTGTGGCGAAATACGTGAAAACGTTGTTCAGAGGCCGTCTGTATATCAAAGACGTCGGGGCTTTTGAGTTTGACCAAGGCAAGATCCTGTTGCCAAAAATTCGCGACAAGCGCCACTTCAGCGTGATGTCTGAGGTGAACAAGCAGGTTAATCATCTGCAGCTCGAAGCGTAAACGCTA
Source organism: Rouxiella badensis (assembly GCF_002093665.1). Taxonomy (GTDB): domain Bacteria; phylum Pseudomonadota; class Gammaproteobacteria; order Enterobacterales; family Enterobacteriaceae; genus Rouxiella; species Rouxiella badensis. The sequence continues at coordinate 79,076 of NZ_MRWE01000019.1, forward strand.
ATACAGCTTTCTATGGAATAGAGCATTTATGCTAAATAGCTTTTACGTTGAATAAAAAAGGCCGCAATTAAATCGCGGCCTTTTTTATTGGGCGTGGTCGAAGGTTGCTGATAATGCAAACAACCTCCGCCAATATTATGCTGGTGAATCTTCGGCAGTTTTCGGCAGCAGAGAAGCGACCGGTTTATCGCTAATGCGCGTGACCAGCAACTGATCGATTTTATAACTGTCAATATCAACCACTTCAAACTTGAAGCCGGAGAATTTCACAAAGTCGGTGCGCTTAGGAATTTTACGCAGCATAAACATCATGAAGCCGCCGATGGTTTCATAGTTGCCGGACTGCGGGAAGTCTTCGATATGCAGCACGCGCATCACGTCTTCGATTGGCGTACCGCCCTCGATAAGCCATGAGTTCTCGTCACGGGCAACAATCTGCTCTTCCATACCCTGACCTACCAGGTCACCCATCAGGGTGGTCATCACGTCGTTAAGGGTGATGATGCCGACCACCAGCGCGTACTCGTTAAGAATAACTGCGAAGTCTTCACCTGCCGTTTTAAAGCTTTCCAGTGCTTCGGACAGCGTCAGGGTGTCGGGGACAATCAGCGCTGAACGAATCTGCACGCCGCTGCTCAGCATCAAGCTCTGATTACCCAGTACGCGGTTCAGCAGGTCTTTTGAGTCGACATAGCCGACTACCTGGTCGATTTGTCCGTCACAGACCAGGAATTTGGAGTGCGGATGAGTGGATATTTTGTCCTTGATGCTCTCTTCGCTTTCGCGCAGGTCAAAGTAAATCACGCTTTCACGCGAGGTCATCGACGACGGTACGGTACGTGATTCAAGCTCAAATACGTTTTCAATCAGCTCGTGTTCCTGCTTACGCAGTACACCGGCCAGCGCACCGGCTTCCACCACGGCATAGATATCGTCCGAGGTAATGTCGTCATTACGCACGGTAGGCAGCTTGAACAGACGGAAGATAAGGTTTGCCAGGCCGTTGAAGAACCAGACCATTGGTCGGCACACGAGCAGGCAGAAACGCATCGGGTTGACTATCCGAACGGCAACAATCTCGGGTGAAATCATACCGATGCGCTTCGGAGTCAAGTCAGCAAACAGAATAAACAGGCTGGTGACCAACACGAAGGAACAGATGAAGCTGACCTGATCGGCGAGCTCGGGAGACAGGAATTTACCAAAAAATACCTGAAATGCCGGGGAGAATGCGGCGTCACCGACGATACCACCGAGGATGGCGACGGCGTTAAGTCCAATTTGTACTACGGTAAAGAACAGGCCGGGGGTTTCTTGTAGTTTAAGTACGCGAGCGGCGTTGATGTTTCCTTCATCTGCTAAAAGTTTAAGTTTGATTTTGCGTGAAGCGGCCAGCGATATCTCCGATAAGGAGAAGAATGCACTGATCGCGATGAGTAAAAGAATCAGTAAAATACTGTTTAACATAATCTATCCGTTTAACACCGGCATTAAGGCCGACAGGGAAAGGTAATCCGTTTGGTTTTTGTTAATAGAAAAATCACTTTAAGGTGATAAAAGCCAAGATAACAGCAAGAAACGTAATTACCGGGCCGCGAATGCAGCCCGGATAGTATAGCAGTGGCAATGATGTAATCGCCACTGCTGAATCTATAGGCGTTTTAAGGGGTCAACTGCGGAGGAAGGCAAACGCCGATGCCGCCTAGCCCACAGTAGCCTTCGGGATTCTTGAACAGGTACTGCTGGTGGTCGTCTTCCGCATAGTAGAAGGGCAGCGCTTCGCTTATCTCGGTGGTGATATGGCGTACATCTCCAGAGGCCCGCATGGCGTCCTGAAAACGCGCAAAGCTGGCCTGTGCGGCGTCTTGCTGCTCCTTGCTGAGGACATACAGGGCAGAGCGGTACTGCGTGCCGATGTCGCCGCCCTGACGCATCCCTTGCGCCGGGTCGTGGTTTTCCCAGAAGGTTTGCAGCAGTTGTTCATAGCTCACGATCGACGGGTCGAAGACCACGCGTACCCCTTCTGCATGGCCGGTGAGGCCGCTGCACACTTCGCGGTAGGTCGGATTTGGCGTAAAACCACCCGAGTAGCCGGCGGCCGTGCTGTAGACGCCGTCCAACTGCCAAAAAAGGCGTTCGACGCCCCAGAAGCAGCCCATCGCAAAAATGGCGACGTTCATGTTGTCAGGCACGTGGGTCATCGAATGGCCGTTAACCGCGTGAAGTGTCGCGACCGGCATCGGGGTAGTGCGGCCAGGCAGCGCTTCTTCTTTGCTAATTGCCTGTGTTTTATCGGAGAGTTGAACCACGGAAAGACTCCACTAATATTATTCAATCAGGTTTGTTGGTTGTATCTGCAACTGACTTTGCACACAATAGCACCTTATGCACATCGTATAATTGCAACGATTTCGATAGATATTTTACCAGGATAATGAAACATAGCAGGAGAGCTTGTGCCACGATACCGTGAACTTTGTTTGTTAGCCGTACTGCTGGCACCCCCGTTATCCTACGCTGCGAAAGTGCGGCTTCAGTTGGAAGGACTGAGTGGGGATCTCGAAAAAAACGTACGCGTGCGCCTTTCTTCCATTGGGAGTGATGAGGTGTCTGCCGACGGGCGTTTTCGCGCAAGAGTCAGCGATGCGATAAAGCTTGGGCTGCGTCCTTTGGGCTATTATCAGCCCACCATCGACTTCAACTTTGTCCAGACGCCACCGCCGGGTCGTCCGGTTCTGATTGCCAAGGTATCCGCAGGCACGCCGGTTAAAATCGCCGGCACCCAGGTGGTTATCGAAGGGCAGGCGAAAGACGATACCGAATTTGAAGCACTTAAGAAGACCAAAGTGCCGGCTAACGGTACCATCCTCAATCACGGCACCTACGACGGCTTCAAAAGTGCGCTGAGCGGCCTCGCGCTGCGTAAAGGCTATTTTGACGCCAACATGCGTAAAAGCCAGCTTGGCGTGATTGAAGACAAGTATCAGGCCTTTTGGGACATTGATTTCGACAGCGGACAGCGCTATCGCTTCGGTAAGGTGATATTCAACGGTTCGCAGATCCGCGAAGATTATCTGCAAAACGTGGTGCCCTTTCATCAGGGCGACTATTACAGTTCCGCGCAGCTCGCCGAGCTGAACCGTCGTTTGGCCGCCACCGGCTGGTTTAACTCGGTGGTGGTGTCTCCCGAATTCGACAGTAAAGAGGTGAAAGCCAGCAAGACGCTGCCGCTGAACGCAGTGGTGACGCCGCGCACGCGTAATACCCTTGAATTGGGGGGCGGTTATGCGACCGACGTCGGCCCACGCGTGAAGGCCAACTGGAAGAAACCCTGGCTGAACGACCGTGGGCAGAGCCTTGAGAGTTCGATCAGCCTTTCTGCACCAGAGCAGACCTTGGATCTCACCTATAAGATCCCACTGCTTAAAGATCCGCTTCAGCAGTATTACACCCTCGGTGGCGGCTTTAAGCGTATCGATCTCAACGACACCAAGTCTGACTCAAGCACCGCCACCGTAGCGCGCTACTGGGACAGCAACAGTGGCTGGCAACGTTCCGTCAACCTGCGCTGGAGTCTTGACCACTTTACCCAGGGTACTGTTACCGATACCACCATGCTTATCTATCCGGGCGTCACGCTCAGCCGTACCCGCTCACGCGGTGGCCTGATGCCAACCTGGGGTGATTCGCAGCGCTACTCTCTCGACGTTTCCGATACCGCCTGGGGCTCTGATATCGACTTTGCGATTATTCAGGCGCAAAACGTCTGGATCCGTATGTTAGGCGACCGAAACCGTTTCGTGTTTAGGGGCAACGTTGGCTGGATTGAGACTAACGATTTCGAGAAAGTGCCGCCGTCGCTGCGCTTCTTTGCCGGGGGCGATCGCAGCATTCGCGGCTATAAATATGAGTCCATCTCGCCGAGAGACAGCGACGACAAGCTGACGGGGGCCTCTAAAATGGCGACCGGCTCGGTGGAATACCAGTATAACGTCACCGGAAAATGGTGGGGTGCGGTGTTCGTCGACAGCGGTGAAGCGGTCAATGACATCTCCAAAAGCGATTTCAAAACCGGGGCCGGTGTGGGCGTGCGCTGGGCGTCACCTATTGGCCCGGTTAAGTTGGATATCGCGACGCCAGTAGGCAATCCAACCAATCATGACGTGCAATTTTACATCGGCCTGGGTCCAGAATTATGAGTTTGTTTAAAAAGATCTGCCTGGCATTTCTGATTATTTTACTGCTGCTGATGGGTGCCGTTGCGTTTCTGGTCGGCACCCAAACCGGCTTGCATCTGGTGCTCAACGGCGCGCAGCGCTTTGTGCCGGGATTATCCATCGCCAACGTTGACGGTGGCTGGCGGAGTCTGACGCTGAAAGGTGTGGAATATAAAATGCCGGGCGTCGACGTGAAGGCCGGCGAGTTCCACCTGTCGGTCGACTTGTCGTGCTTGCGTCACAGCCAGCTTTGCATCAATGCCGTGCGGGCGCAGGACGTCAGCGTGGTGGTAAAAACCAACGAGATGACGCCGTCAACGAAGACGGAGCCCGAGTCCAGCGAGCCGCTGACCAACCTCAGCACGCCTTATCCCATCAGGCTACGTCTACTCACGCTTAACAACGTCAGCGTCGCTATTGACGACGAGACGGTATCGCTAGCCGAATTTCGCACCGGTATCGAGTGGAAAGGCCGTGCGCTAACGATGCTGCCAACCCAGATCAACGGTTTGCTGGTGGCGTTGCCAAAGACGCCACAGCATCCGCTGCCGCCGGTGGTGCAGGAAGCGACGGACAAGGCTGTCGCCAAGGTGAGTGAAAAGGTCACCGGCAAACCGGCAGAAGCGCCGAAGCCTGCCACGCCGGAGCCACCGATTGGCGATACGCTGAAGGCGATATTTGACAAGCCGCTGTTACCGAATCTGCCGGACTTTACACTGCCGCTGGACCTGACAATCCAGCAGATTACCGGCGAAAACCTGCGTCTGACCGGCGATACCGACCTGCTGGTCAATCGTCTGTTGTTGAAAGTTACCACTGAAAATCAGCGGGTTAGACTGGATAAACTCGAGGTGCGTTCACCGCAGGGATCCATAGATGGTATCGGTCAGGCTGAATTGACCGACAGCTGGCCGGTGAATATGACCGTCAATACCGCAGTGAACATCGACCCGCTGAAAGGTGAGAAGGTGAAACTGACCGTGGGGGGTGAGCTGCGTAAGCAACTGAAGGTCGGTGTGAATCTCTCTGGGCCGGTGCGTGCTCAGTTGGCGCTGCAAACCGAACTGGCGGAGGTGGGACTGCCTCTGGACCTCACCCTGCAAAGTGAGGCCCTACAATGGCCGCTGACCGGTACCCCGCAGTATCAGATAAAAGGCTTCAATATGAAGTTCAGCGGCAAGGCGACCGACTATGCGCTGTCGCTGCGGTCGAGCTTCACCGGCGAGCAGCTGCCCCCGGCATCGTTAACGCTCGACGGCACCGGTAACCTTGAGCAGTTCAAGCTCAAGCTGATGCACCTGGCGGCCCTACAGGGCAATACCGACCTCAGCGGCGTGGTTGACTGGAGCAAGGCGGTGAGCTGGAACACACAGCTGACGCTAAGCAATATCGACACCGCGAAACAATGGCCAGAGTGGCCAGCCAGGTTGGCCGGTAAAATTGCCATGCGCGGCAGTCTCTATGGCGGGACGTGGCAGTTGCAGGTACCGACGCTGGAGCTGGACGGCAACGTTAAAAAGAATCTGGTCAAGGCGCGCGGTAATCTGCGCGGTAATAGCTACGGCCAGTGGGATATTCCACAGCTTCATCTTGAGCTGGGCCGCAACAATCTCGATGTTAAAGGTAAACTCGCCGACAAATGGGCGCTGGATGCCAACATCGATGCGCCACATCTTGACGGCGCGCTGCCGGGGCTCGGCGGCGTAGTTAAAGGCCTGGTGCAGGTACGTGGTGACCTCAAGGCACCTCAGCTGCTGGCCGACCTGACAGCCAGCAATGTACGCTGGCAGGCGATGAGCGTGAACCGGGTGAGCATCAAGGGCAATGTGACCTCGAGCGACCAGATTCAGGGCACGCTGGCGGTGAAGGTTCAGCAGCTGAAGCAGGATGCGCTGGACATCAGCGACATCACGTTGGATGCCAAGGGCAATGAGAAGCAGCATCAGCTCAACCTGAATATTTCCGGTAAGCCGGTCGGGGGACATCTGGCCGTGAACGGCAGCTTCGACCGCAAGACACAGCAATGGAAGGGCAACATCAGCAATACGTTGTTCAATACCCCGGTAGGTGACTGGCGTCTGACGCGGCCGATTGCGCTGACCTATTTCAACACCGAACAGCGCGTCACCGTTGGCCCCCACTGCTGGCAGAACCCGAACGCCGACGTCTGCGTGCCGACTACCCTCGACGCGGGCACCAGCGGACAGGCCAGCATTGTCCTCAATCGTTTCGATTTGGCGATGCTCAAACCTTTCCTGACCGATGATACCCAGCTTGCAGGACAGTTTAGCGGCAAGGCTAACGTCGCGTGGAAAGCGCAGGGGGGATTGCCGCAGGCGAGTGTGTCACTGGTGGGTAAAGGCGTTAAGGTACAGCAGCTGGTGCAGGGTAACCCTCTGCCGGTTGCCTTTGATACGCTCAACGTAAACGCCGGGCTGCAAAACGGTCGTGCGAATCTTGACTGGATGATCAAGATTGCCAACAACGGGCAGCTTGACGGTAATCTTCAAATCGCGGACCCGATGGGCCGACGTAATCTGAGCGGCAACGTCAACCTGACCCGTATCTCGATGGCACTGCTTCAGCCGGCGCTGATGGACGGCGAGAAGGCCTCGGGGATCCTTAACGCCAATCTGCGCGTGGGGGGGAACGCTCAAAAACCGCAGGTCTATGGCAAACTCGCGCTGACTAATGTCGATATCGATGCGCAATTCATGCCGTTTGACATCACCAATGCTAATCTTAATATCAACTTTAACGGTATGTCCTCGCTGCTCGACGGTGTGATTCAGACCCCGCACGGTCAGTTGGCGTTAAACGGCAATGCGGACTGGAATGACCCCAATAACTGGCGTGCGCGCATCGCTGCGAAGGGAGATAAGGTGAGGGTATCGGTTCCACCGATGGTTCGGCTTGATGTCTCGCCTGATCTAGTGTTTGATGCTACACCGCAGGCGTTTTCGTTGAACGGTAGGGTTGATATTCCCTGGGCACGTATCACGGTTCAGGAACTTCCGCAGAGCGCGGTTGGGGTATCGTCCGATGAGGTTATGCTAAACGATCAGCGTCAGCCGATCGCACCAGCGTCGACCTCGATACCTATCAACACTAACCTTGTGGTGAACATCGGAGATGATGTTCGACTTGATGCCTTTGGTCTTAAGGCTCGTCTGAAAGGCGCGCTCAAGGTCGTACAGGACAAACGTGGGTTGGGATTAAACGGCCAGATTGATATCCCTTCAGGCCGGTTCCATGCCTACGGACAAGATTTAATCGTCAGAAAAGGCCAACTGCTGTTCTCAGGCCCTGCTGACCAGCCGCTGCTCAACATCGAGGCTATCCGTAATCCGGATTCCACCGAGAATGACGTGGTGGCAGGCGTGCGGGTGACCGGTGATGCAGATGCGCCTAAGCTGGAGGTTTTCTCTGACCCGACCATGTCGCAGCAGGAAGCGCTGTCCTATTTGTTACGTGGACAGGGGCTGGACAGTTCGGGGGCCGACAGCAGCGCCATGACCTCAATGCTTATCGGCATGGGGGTTGCACAAAGTGGCAAACTTGTGGGTAAAATCGGTGAGGCATTTGGCGTCAGTAATCTGTCGCTTGATACGCAAGGCGTTGGGGACAGCTCTCAGGTAGTGGTCAGTGGTTATGTCCTCCCTGGGCTGCAGGTTAAATACGGGGTGGGTATTTTTGACTCGCTGGCGACCCTGACTCTGCGCTATCGTTTGATGCCTAAATTGTATCTGGAAGCGGTGTCTGGCATCGACCAGGCATTAGATTTGCTCTATCAGTTTGAGTTTTAACCATGCGAATAATTGTCTACGGCAGTTTACGACGCAAGCAAGGTAATAGTCACTGGATGACAAACGCTCAGTGGTTGGGTGACCACGAGCTTGACGGCTATGCCCTGTATGATCTGGGGCACTATCCGGCAGCAATCCCCGGAGAAGGGAAGATCTACTGCGAAGTTTACCGCATCAACTCATCCATCATGGCTGAGCTTGACGAACTGAAAAGTAACACAAAAGATTACCGTCGAGAGCTAATCTCTACGCCGTACGGCAGTGCCTGGATCTACCTGTATATTCGTTCTCTGGAAGGCATGGAACGTATTGAGGGTGGGGATTGGGTCAAACGTGCGGAAGAAGAGAAGTGAGAATAAAATAAAGGTCGTCTGAGTCAGTAAAAAAACACCGCCCAATGGGCGGTGTTTTTTTTGCGATAAAACAAAACAGGCGCAGGCCTTATTTCGCTTTAGCACGCTCGAATGAGGACACAATCTCAGCTTTCGCTGCTTCTGCGTTATCCCAGCCGTCAACTTTAACCCATTTGCCTTTCTCCAGCGCTTTGTATTGCTCGAAGAAGTGGGTGATTTGGCCACGCAGCAGCTCTGGCAGGTCGTTCACATCTTTAATGTGATCGTATTCTTTGCTCAGCTTGGTGTGTGGAACCGCAACAACTTTCGCATCTTCGCCAGATTCGTCAGTCATTTTCAGAACGCCAACCGGACGGCAGCGGATTACTGAACCAGGCTGCAGTGGGTATGGGGTTGGAACCAGAACGTCAACCGGGTCACCGTCAAGAGACAGGGTATGGTTGATGTAACCGTAGTTGCACGGGTAGAACATTGCGGTTGACATGAAACGGTCAACAAAAAGTGCACCGGTATCTTTGTCTACTTCATATTTGATTGGGTCGGCATTGGCCGGAATTTCGATAACAACATAGATATCTTCTGGCATATCTTTGCCAGCCGGTACATTAATTAAGCTCATTGTTGGTTTCCTTTATTGAACCAGAAATGGAATGCCGGACATTATAGCCAACTCCGACAGGAATTCCTGCCTTTTCCTGGACCGTTTTTTCCTAAAATGAAGCGGGGTGGCGCGATGCCACCCCAGAATTTGGGTACTAAAAGTAAGTTAGCAAACAGCCCTGTAGGGGTTTTTATTCGTCAGGGAACTGTTTGATAAAACGTTCGGCGTCTTCGACCATATCGCTGTTGCCAACGAAGAACGGTGCGCGTTCGTGCAGTTTGGTCGGAACGATATCCAGAATACGGCCTTTACCGTCGCTGGCTTTGCCGCCTGCCTGCTCCGCGAGGAAGGCCATAGGGTTACACTCATATAGCAGACGCAGCTTGCCCTGAGGGTGACTCGCGGTGCTTGGATAAATGTAAATGCCGCCTTTCAGCAGGTTGCGGTGGAAGTCTGCCGCCAGTGAGCCGATGTAACGTGAAGTGTAAGGGCGACCGGACGCTTCGTCCTGCTCCTGACAGTACTTGATGTACTTTTTCACACCACGTGGGAATTTGATGTAGTTGCCTTCATTAATGGAGTACATGTAGCCCTTTTGCGGGAACATGACTTTCTCGTGAGAGAGGCAGAATACGCCCAGAGAAGGGTCATAGGTAAAAGCATGAACGCCTGCACCCGTGGTGTAAACCAGCATGGTTGAAGAACCATAAACCACATAACCTGCAGCAACCTGCTGGCTGCCCGGTTGCAGGAAATCTGCTTCGGTAACCGGCTGACCTAGAGGAGAAGTACGGCGATAAATCGAGAAAATGGTGCCGACAGACACGTTAACGTCGATGTTTGATGAGCCATCGAGTGGGTCCATCAGAATGACATATTTGGCATTATTGGCGCGTTCGCCTTCGAAGATAACAATTTCGTCTTCTTCTTCCGACGCAATACCGGCAATCTCGCCGCGCGCCTTCATGGCTGCCTTAAGCTTTTCGTTCGCGTACAGGTCAAGTTTCATCTGAACTTCGCCCTGAACGTTTTCAACGCCGCTGGTACCGAGAATGTCTACCAGACCTGCCTTGTTGATATCCCTATGAATAATCTTAGCACCAAGTTTAATTGCCGAGAGCAGCGCAGTAAGCTCGCCTGTGGCATGTGGAAAATCTTGCTGCTTTTCAACAATAAATTCGCCTAACGTTTTCATGATACGTTCCCTGAATCCTAGGATGAGTAACGGATTTATAAAAAATCTTTTACAGAAGCGAATGCAGTTTAGCCCAAATATATGGACGGATCATAGGCAAATCCATTTCTTCTGGAGGAATCTGAGCGTTAGAATAGCCACTGACTTAAGAGCAATAATGGAAAATTTATGCGCATTCATATTCTTGGGATTTGCGGCACGTTTATGGGCGGACTGGCTATGCTGGCCCGCGCACAGGGACATCAGGTGACTGGATCGGACGATAATGTCTATCCGCCGATGAGTACGTTATTGGAAAGTCAGGGGATTGAGCTGATTCAGGGCTACTCGCCGACTCAGCTGGATCCCAAGCCCGATCTGGTGGTTATCGGTAATGCCATGACGCGTGGCAATCCCTGCGTTGAGGCGGTTCTGGAGCAGGGTATTCCCTACGTTTCGGGCCCACAGTGGCTGCATGATCACGTGCTGCCAGGGCGCTGGGTGATTGCCGTTGCCGGTACCCACGGCAAGACCACCACATCGGGCATGGTTACCTGGATTCTGGAAGCCTGCGGCTATGAGCCGGGCTTTGTGATTGGTGGCGTACCAGGAAACTTTGACGTTTCTGCACGTCTAGGTAATAGCCCGTTCATCGTGCTTGAAGCCGACGAATACGACTGTGCGTTCTTCGACAAGCGTTCTAAATTCGTGCATTACAGCCCACGCACGCTGGTGCTTAACAATCTCGAATTTGACCATGCTGACATCTTTGACGACCTGAAAGCGATTCAGAAACAGTTCCACCATCTGGTGCGACTGGTGCCGGGACAGGGGAAAATTATTCTGCCTGAACATGACACTCCGCTGAAGCAGGTGATGGCGATGGGCTGCTGGAGCGAGCAGGAGCACACTGGCGAAGGCTGCACCTGGAATGCGAAGAAAACCACGCCGGATGCCAGCAAGTTCCAGGTTTACCTCAACGGAGAAGTGGCCGGTGAAGTGTCGTGGTCGCTGGTGGGTGAGCACAATATGCATAATGCCCTGATGGCGATTGCCGCGGCGCGCCACGTGGGCGTTACGCCAGCCGACGCCTGCAAGGCATTAGGCAGCTTCATCAACGCGCGTCGCCGCCTGGAGCTGCGCGGTGAAGCCCACGGTGTGACTGTCTATGACGATTTCGCGCATCATCCTACGGCCATCCTCGCCACGCTGGCTGCCCTGCGCAGCAAAGTCGGCGGCACCGCGCGCATTCTTGCCGTGCTGGAGCCGCGCTCCAACACCATGAAGATGGGAATGAGTAAAAATGAGCTGGCGCCTTCACTGGGACGTGCCGATGAAGTCTTCCTGCTGCAGCCGCACAATATTCCTTGGCAGGTCGCAGAAGTTGCTGAGCGCTGCGTTCAGCCTGCGCATTGGCATGCTGACGTTGACGCGCTGGTTGAGATGATTGCCAAAACCGCACAGCCGGGCGATCACATTCTGGTGATGAGCAACGGCGGTTTCGGTGGGATCCACGGCAAACTGTTAGCCGCGCTGGAACATAAAGCGCAGGAAGGCGGCAAGAAATAAGTTTTTGACCCTTAAAAAAAGCCCTCGCAAGCGAGGGCAAAAGGGTGTCGTCGGACAGGACGACGAGGGTTCGGTAAAGCAATAAAACGCAGTGATCGAGTAGGATCCGAATTCTTATTTATAGATCTCGGCGGTAGCGTGATAGTTACCCTCATTGCGTGCTTCAATTACGCGATAAGATGATGCACCGGCGCTGTCTGCTTTCTGTGACAGCTGTTGGCGAATATCACTTGGCACGCCATCAATACCGCTTACGGAGATGGTACCGATAGGTTGCAGATTTTCGGCCTGTTGATTATTAACCAACTGTGCAGCAGAAGAACCGAATGAAACAGCTGAAAGTAAACCCAGAGCGGCGATAGCAGTAATGATTTTCATGATAATTTCCTCAATTACCTTTGCGCATCCTTTCGCGTGCAGACAATGGCTGTGTGCAGGCTGAGCGCAGATTAATTAATGGATTCATCAGGACTGAAAAGGACATTATGCATTAACATCGTCGCGCGTTCCGTGCTAACAAAGTTTGCGAACAAAATGCATCAGTTTTTGCAGCGATAAATCCGGTTTATCGGCGGCATTTGAATTGATATTCAAATCTCGTCTTACGGAATTCGTGTTTTTCAGAGAACGCCAAACGCCAATAACCTTGGGCGATCTACTCACGAACTGTGATTCTCATCACGAAAATAATTATACGTCTAATAACGGCAAAAATTAATAGTTTGCTAATAGTATTTTATTGAGCAATAAGCCGCGTTACTGAATTTTTAATAACCGAAAAGAATAAAAAATGATGGTTTATTGTTCATTTCTTGTTAAAGATTTTACAAATCAATGAATTAGTATAAATGAGCTATCTGTGCGGTATTTATCAGGGGATCGTGCTGGCGAGGGTGCATTGGGGCGCACAAAATGTATATAAAGTTGAAGTGAATAGGGAAGTGTTTGGTGATAGGCGGGTCAGCAGCGCTACGTCTGCTGACCAGAAACGGGTTAAAGCTCTTGCTCAAACAGGCTGAGAATAGCGTCGTGAAGCTGTTTAACGGTAAACTTGCGCGCGGGTGTTATAAAGATGGTGTCGTCACCGGCGATAGTACCGAGAATACCTTCGGATTTGCCGAGTGAGTCAAGCAGGCGAGCGATGAGCTGAGCGGCACCCGGGCTGGTGCGAATTACTACCACAGCGTCGTTATAGTCGATATCCAGCACCAGGTTTTTCAGTGGACTGGTGGTGGTTGGCACACCAATCTCTGCTGGCAGACAATAGACCATTTCCATCTTGGCATTACGCGTTCTGACCGCGCCAAACTTGGTCAACATGCGAGAGACTTTGGATTGATTGATGTTTTCGAAGCCATCATCCTGTAGTGCGAGAACGATTTCACCCTGAGAGCTGAACTTCTCTTCCTTCAAGAGGGCCTTGAAAGCTTTGATTAAATCTTCCTGTTTGGCAGGATTACGCATTTTGCACCCATAGCATCACGATGTTAGTTTCGTTGATTATGCATAATTTTGCATTTTTATGCAATAAAACTCCCCTCAAATAATGAAGAAACAGTTAAAATTTAGGGATAAAGCTCATCCATCTGCCCAATACAAGAAATGGATATGCCGAATCTATGAATTTTTTAATTTTTAAACTTTAAAATAATATGGATAAAATTAATTTTTTTTTGATAATTAAACCGCATAGTTGTTTATTAATTTTTATCCTCGCATGATGCCCCCGCTTTATTTTTTATTCCTGAACTTTTTTATCTCAATGATAAGAAAACAAAACACCTCAATAAACCAAAATGATTTAACAATTTAATTTCTGCGCTACGTCGCAATCTCTAAATAGGTTGTTTGTTTTTAATACAGGTGTTTACTAAGGTTATTAAGTAAATGAATGCGCGGTGTTTTTTAACGTCATTTAAAAAGGAGTATAGGATGAAAGTTGCAGTCCTTGGTGCCGCAGGCGGTATCGGTCAGGCCCTCGCTCTACTACTCAAAACGCAATTGCCGTCAGGCTCTGAACTCTCTCTGTATGATATCGCACCCGTTACGCCGGGCGTGGCGGTCGATCTCAGCCATATCCCAACGGCAGTAAAAATTAAAGGATTTAGCGGCGAAGACGCACGCCCTGCGCTCGAAGGTGCGGAGGTGGTGCTGATTTCGGCCGGGGTAGCGCGTAAGCCCGGTATGGATCGTTCGGATCTCTTTAATGTAAACGCGGGTATTGTTCGAAACCTGGTACAGCAAATTGCCACCACCTGTCCAAGTGCTTGCATCGGTATTATCACCAATCCGGTGAATAGTACGGTTGCGATTGCCGCGGAAGTACTCAAAAAAGCAGGCGTGTACGACAAGAACAAACTGTTTGGTGTGACCACCCTTGATACGCTGCGGGCAAATACCTTTGTCGCAGAGTTGAAGGGCAAGTCACCAGAAGAGGTCGAGGTCTCGGTGATTGGTGGCCATTCGGGCGTCACTATTCTGCCTTTGCTTTCCCAAATCCCCGGCGTCAGTTTCTCGGACAGTGAGGTCGAAAGCTTGACCCGGCATATTCAGGACGCAGGCACCGAAGTCGTCGAAGCTAAAGCGGGTGGCGGCTCAGCTACGCTTTCCATGGGACAGGCGGCCGCGCGTTTAGGACTTTCACTGGTTAATGCTCTCCAGGGAAAATCCGGCGTGGTTGAATGCTCTTATGTCGAGGGGAACGGTGAATATGCGCGCTTCTTTGCACAGCCGGTATTGCTGGGCAAAAATGGTATTGCAGAATTTAAGGAGATCGGTCATTTAAGCGCATTCGAAAAGCAGGCGCTTGATGCCATGCTTTCCGTACTGCATAAAGATATCGAACTTGGGGAGCAGTTCGTCAACAAGTGATCATTTTGAAACCGTGTCTGAAAAATGCTCTCATCAAACACGGAATAATAACGCATTGATTAATAAGTTTGATGCCGTGATTTACCATAAGTTATTTACGAGAATAATATTACCTGCCTATCCTATTAATATTTTAAAACCTGCCGGGGATCCCTCCGGCGGTTTTATTGTTTAATCTTCAGCGGCTGTCTTGTTAGGACAATATACGTTAATCCCCCGCGAGGTCAGGCTTAGGCATCTGCTGAGTGTGTTTGCGCATTTTTCTTTCTATTAATTCATCGGTTTTTGGGTCGAAATAGCGACTTGGCCATATCTCTGAAGGATGTAGCTGCAAGGCATTAGCGATTATCCACTCTCCTTTTGGCCACGGTCGCGATAACGCGTTTGCCAACGTTGAAGAACTTAATCCGGCAGAGCGTGATAAAGCTGCCAGAGTGGTGCGTTGCTTATGCAGCGACGCGATAATATCCGCGTGATGCCAATCTTCTTTCCGTAAAAGCATAATTGCTCCCTTGTATTATGAGCTGGCACGTGATCGTTTAAGTCAATCGATTATTAACCTTTGCATTGAGAAACATATAAGAGCAAATTTCCGAGATGACTTCAAATTACTTTCTAAAAATTAATGATTATTTTTAATCATTAGTTGTACCTGTTATTTAAAGCCGCAATGCTATTTCATTGCCTGTCTCAACTATCTGTAATGGTTATATTTTATCGCAAATCGTCATGTTATTAG